>NZ_QUGY01000009.1:0-149630 GCF_003479245.1 Ruminococcus sp. AF17-12 | reverse complement strand
AAACTTCCGGAACGCACTTTCCAGATGCAGTTGCGCATTCGCCAGGGCAAGGGAATCCACCTCCTTCAGCCATGGATATTCCTTTTTATATCCGGCCGGTGTGTTCCGGAGCATCTTTTTTTCTTTCTGGTAATAGCTGATCTTATCTGCAAGCATCTGGTTATAGATAAAGCGGCTGCAGCCGATTGTTTGCTCTATCTGAACTCTCTGCTCTTTATTTGGATAGATCCTTATTTTTACGGCGCGGTTCATTCTTCTCACCCTGGCTTTCTATATACTGCCGTATCGTTTCAATCGTTGCTCCACCTGCACTGAGCAGGCCGAAGATCTGACCCCAGAATGCATCTTTCATGGTCTAACTCCATTATATTTATCGTCCTTTTTCTTATATCGACGGATATGTATTTATGAACTAATTGTTCTTTTTCAGTATACTACATCAGGGAAGGGAGAACGAGTGTTTCTTTTATACTATAGAGATTTTTTTTGAGCAGATATGCTCAGATGTGCAATTCATCTCACCACCTGAAGAGGTGGGAGAATTCTTGCTACATTTGTTAAAATTTATTCTTCTCAGTGGCCTTAATATATAGTTTATCAAAATATAGAAGAAATGGATATATATTTTCTTTTAATATTTTTCTAAAAAAGCTTTATTTTATCACTCTTCAGTCACCGGACGCATCATGGAAAGCAGCTCCTTCCGGTAATGATCGGCCTTTTCCTGATTGCCCTGTTCTTTCCGTACCATCTTTGTGATTCCCGGATACTGTCCCGGGAAGCTTTGCAGCATGATACCATCTCCATAGATCAGGTAAACATCTCCGTCTGTCATATCTTCCTCTGTCAGCTTCTTTCCATTCTCATCCGTAAGCTTATCCGGTATCGTTCCGGAAAAAATCGTGTCCGTGTCCAGATCCGCAAAATACCAGCTGTTATCATCTGTATGAAAATACACTGCTGTCATCGGCTTTTCCCCACATCCCGCCAGACAGAACATAACAAGTACCGCCAGCATCACGATCCATTTTTTCATTATTCCACCTCCTAGTCTCTGTCAGTATTTGATTATTTCGACTTCGTACCGTGCTAGCACCATGAAAAACATTAATATTACTGACTTCTACAATGTTTTTTATCTGGCACTACCATTAGTGGGAGATTTTTAATATAAATTTAATTGATCGTTGGAAGTACTTCCATAACCTGATCAATCACTTCCACAATTCTCTGTATATCCATATTTTCTTTTACATCAGAACTATCATTCACGTTCAAACCATCTTGCCAGTCCTGGACAATAGATACTGCCGGGATATTCACTAATGCAAACGGATAATGGTCACTGTTGGTTGCCATTGTCAGGAAAAATCTGTCACTGGGTGTAAATAGTTCTGACATACTGTTTTTATTTAATTCTGCCAGTTTTTTCAATCCCTCATCATCATATTCCGCATTGTCTGGTCTTTTGTTTCCTTCGATCATCGCCATATAACCCAGATCACTTTTTTCTGCAATAGTATCAATATTTATTACTCCGATGATCTGTTTCCGCTCGTCCTCCGTCAGCTTACCAACATACCATCTTGAACCCAGCATATATTTCTCTTCGCCCGAGAATAGGATGAATTTTATATTATACGGTATCTCTGTATCTTTTAAAATCCTTGCCAGTTCAAGCACTGCTGCCACTCCGGAACCGTTATCATTGGCGCCCACCGAATCTTCTGCACTGTCATAATGGGCACTTATGATCAGATTTTTTGTAGTATCAATGGATGAGTTTTTTGTCACAATGATATTTTCACCAATGCCGTCAACAATTGCATCCTCGGCTGTTGATGCCAGAAACACATCCGCCTGCGAGGAATGCCTTATTGCATTCTCATTGTTTTCATCGTTATATTCGAATTTCTGGTATTCTATATTGTCATATCCCAGATTGCCAAAATATTCACTAATATATTCTTTTACATTCTGTATTGCATCAGAATTTATTGGACGCGGTTCAGAAGTGATTTCATCGATGATCTGTTCAATATTCTGTTCCAAAGGCTCTATTATTGTACCGTTCTGGGTAACACTCTCCGCCATTGTCTGAATTGGTGCTATTAATGATATAACCATAATTAAGGCAATTGTAATTTTTTTCATTTGTGAGCTCCCTCATTTTACCAAGTATTAATCAGTATCTTTTATCCAATAACTTTCCATGCAGAACCATAGGCTACAACGAAAGCTTTTTTTCATACCATAAACATTATCATGTGATATACTTCTGCCAATTAAATCTCAGATTTTGAAAAAGGGACAGACATTGATAAATTTACTTAGTTCCATTCTGGGCTATGCACGGAACATTACAACCACATGATCAAAAGGCGGTAAATCTGATATTCTAAATGTACATTGTGATCCTTTTTTAACAAAATTAGCTTTTTTATCATTTATGTTATCAACTGATACTATTATACCATGAACTGCATCACCAACCAAGTGTTCTTTTTTGCTTTTACAGCGTTCGTACAGTACTTTTACAATTCATTGCACATCTGTAAAGGAAGGAGACTTCTTGCTATATATTATGTTAAATTCCTGAAAGTATTTTCTTTGCGTTCTCCAGGTTATTTTTTCCATTTATTTTTAGATATACTTTACTGATTTCAGAAGGCTCTCCTATTTTTCTACAGAGATCCTGTGCCTGGGAAATGGGTATGTAGATTTCGTTGCCTTCTATTACTACAGCGGCTTTACAGGGCATATATGAGGTTTGCGGTTCTCTTGCGGAATTGCCGGATAAAGTGGTAAGATCATCCGTGGCTTTGGGAGTATCCTTCTCTTTTTCATCCAGGGAATAAAAAATATTCAGGTTTTCACCCATCTCTAAAAATTTTTCCTGTTGTTTTTTTGAAATGGCATGATTATTATAGTCTTTCATATCCCGTAGGGAACCATTTCCCAGCAATACCAACGGCATCTTCCCCAATTCATTCTGAGTTGGATTTTTTCCAAACGCATTCATATCAATTCCTGAAAAAGTCGTTGTTTCCGTATAATCTTCAATTTTGATGACAACCGGGACTTCTATGACTGGCCAGATTTCTTTTATACCTTTTATCTTCTTCGCTTTCTGCAAAAAATCTTCATCATAAGCCAGATCTCCAAGTGGGAGTAACACAGTAAATTGCCGTTTTTCTTCTTTCATGCCTGCCAGCAGCATTCCTAATAATGTAAGTATCAATGCCAGCAGAAGTATGACAAATAAGGTAAAGCTGTCTATTTTTTTTCTTTTCAATGAGAAGCCGCCTTTCTCACTTCTTCGAGAAGGATATTTTTCTTATGAAGCTTTCTGACCAGAATCAGGATTATGGAAATAAGCAGTACTGCAACAACTGCAGCTATGGAATACCACCAGTTATTGGTTTTCTCCTGGTCATCTTCAACCTTTAAAGACTTTATCTGGGTTTCTTTGATTTCAGAATCAAATTTTATTTCTTCCTCATATGATTTGCCATCTGCATCCTCATACGTAAGAATTAATTGTCCTGCACATTTTCCTGTTTTTCCTTTTACATATATGCGAAGACTTCCTTGGGATAAATCTCCGGCCTCTATGGTCCCTAAGAATGCAGTATCGTTTGAGCTTAATTCATCAGCCTTTAAGCTGACACTTGCATTGTATATTTTGTCTCTTCCAAGATTCATTGCTTTTACCGGGATCTCTACTGTATCCATAGTGTATAAAACAGATGGAATATCTGAAGCTTCCAGCTTAACACGAACCGGTTGGATGATCTGAAAAGACAGTAATTCTGTACCGGTAGTTGCCGTTGCTTTCGAATCTTCATAATCCAGAGAAAAAGTAATGACAGCCTGGCCAGGATCACAGTTTTCTGTTATAGTAATCATCTGTTCCAAAGTAATTGCTTCACCAGGAGCCAGGACTTGTACATAAAAAGAGTTTTTCTCAAATTCAATTCCTTTGTTCTCTGTAGAAAGGGAAATTTTTAAACCAAATACATTTTGACTGCAGCTTTTATTTCGAAATGTCAGCGACATTTCTGTTGTAGAACCAGCCTCCAATCGTCCACCCGAAAGATTGCTGTCTTCTAATAATACCTGCGGTTTATGTAATATTTTTTCACTTGATGAGTCTGATGTTGAATTACCTCCTCCCCCACCGCCCGAATACCCTCCGTTGTCTATAACCGGATCTGTTATCTGCGGGGCGTCACCGTCTTCCGGATTATCACTGTCTATTACAACATGAAAAGGATTCGATTTAGAACCATCACCAAAGTCATCTCCTGATGTAAAAATATCCGGATCCGGATTTTCTTTATCGGTATCAGCTTTATCAGGAGTCTTTTCATCCTCTGCCGGAGGTTCGGTACTCGTAGAATCATCCTCTTTTTCATCAAGGGTTAACGAGTTGTCATTCTCATAAGATACGGACGGATCTGAGTCCGTAAATCCTTCTTCAGCAGATGTAATCTCCGTGTTTTGAGGCTCTGTGGCAAAAACGGTAGCTGGAAGAAATATTATTGTCGTACACAATACTAATGCCGTTTTTACAAATAAATTTCTCATTATCAGGCAGTCCTTTCTCTTAAGATTCCTCCATCCATTTCATATACGTGGTCACATAAGATTCTGATGTCCTCTTCATTATGGCTTGCCAGCAAAATGGTTTTTCCTGCTGCTTTTAAATCCAGCAGCAGTTCTCTTATTTCTTCCACGCCATGTTTATCCAGTCCATTAAACGGCTCATCCAGGATCAAAAACAGAGGATCTTCCATAATGGCCTGTGCAATACCAAGGCGTTGACGCATTCCAAGGGAATATTTTCCGACTGGTTTCTTCATGTCCGGATCCAATCCTACCCTTTTTAAGACTATGCGGATATCGGCCTTCGAAATCCGGCCATTCATGTCTGCCAGGATCTCCAGGTTTTTAAAGCCCGTATATTGTGTAAGAAAACCGGGAGTCTCGATAATAACTCCAAGACTTTCAGGAAAATCCACATCATGACCTATTTTTTTCCCGAATACAAAAATAGTGCCCGTAGTTACAGGAAGAAACCCACAGATGCATTTCATAAGAACGGTCTTCCCTGAACCGTTATTTCCAACAATCCCATAGACGTTCCCTGTTTTCAGGGAAAGATTTACTTCCTGTAACACGATGTCTTCACCGAAACGTTTGGTCACGTGTTCTATTTTTACGCAGGTGTTCTGCATCGTTCCACTTGCTCTTTCCAGATTACAGGCCAGACTAAATGTCTTTTCAGATTTCTTCCAATCTTCCATATAAAACACCTCCCAGAATTCCCAGCATTACTAATAAAAACAACAGTAGAAATAGCCAAACTCCTATTTTGTCCGGTCCCCAATTTTCATCAGCCAGTATCCATTCTACTGGATAAAACCATATCTGATTCTTAAAATAGCGGTCATGAAGGATAATTCCGAAATAAAAGCTTACAAAAGGGATTCCATATGCCATGTAAGCAGAATCCCATAAAATCCCGCAGCTTCCACCGAAAGTGCTTATGATACTTCCGATAAGTCCTGTCCGAAATGCCTTCATGAGTAAGTCCAGAAGTGCTTCTTTCTGAATAGCACCCTTTATCTCCAGCGGATAGAACACAATAAAATTGATAAAAAGTACCGTTAGTATAGATAACGTCCAGACCATAAAACCAGATACCATAATGGAAAAAACTTTACCTTCGATATACTGTCTGCGAGTCGTTCTGGGAAGTATCTCCTTTAAAAATCCACTTTTATATTCTTGCAGAATGGAATCACTCCATGGCAATACGGCTGCTACCGGAATGGCAAAAGATACTGCCTGACTTTTTAAGGAACCTTCCAGTATACTGATAAAAGTACCACATGTCAGTGCTTTTTTTAAGCTGGGATAAGTCTGTCCAATGGCTATGGAAATGCAGGCTATCAGCCATGCTGCCAGAAAATTCTTATTAAAAAACATACGTTTTGTTTCACCCCACATAGGTTTTCCCCCTTCCGATCATGTCTTTTCTCCAAGAAATTCAAAGGTATATTTTTTCATCCGGTTAATTGCAAAAACTGCAAGAAGAACTAAAATACCCAGAAAAAACATATAGGAATGCGAGATTTTCGGGAGCAATGGATCATAACCCAAGTTATGTTTTCCGTATACTGCCTGGTTCAGAGGACTAATCCAGCAGATTAATACATTTACCTGATACATTTCGTATTTTTCTTTATGTAAAATTGCAGCCAGTACTTTCGGGTCCAATAAAAAGCCAAAAACACTGTAAAGAAGGCCAAAAATCATCCCCTTAGTCTTCCCTTTATAGAGATTTCCTACAAGGATTACAAAGCTTAAGGTCAGCGAATAACAAAACAGAAGGAAGAAAACCTGCAGCATACAGCCATAGGGTGAGATACTTTCCATGACCCTTACTGTAGAAGGGACCTGTAGGTTTTTTCCTAATTCTGAATAACCAAGCATGGCCGCAGTTTCGCTCCACAGGTTACCTGGATAACTTTTTTTCATACACAGCACGGCCGTAAACAGCAGCATCAAAACCGTATATAAAACAGTTACAAGAATAACATAAATGAATTGACCTAAAAGCCATTTTCTCTTGGTTGTCCGGGTCAGCTGGTATGGAGTAATAGGTGTCATCTTCGGCAGGTCAGAAAACATAAGAAGCAAGAGCAGCGAACTGGACAGTACTGCTATCCCATCCCCAAATGTCCAGATAAATGGCTCAATGGCCTGTACCGGTGTATCGTAGGTCTCCATTACAACCATGATTCTGCCTGTAAGTAGAAAACTAAGTACAAATTCTAACAGAAATATAAAAATAACTTTGGGATTGCGTAAAAATCCGAAGAAATTGTACCTTACAATTCCAAATACCTGTCTCATGTCAGTAACCCAGATTCCGGTCTATGATACTGCCATCCACGGCATTAATGGTAAGGAAACTTTCATTCGGATCTTTACTGGTATTTGATTCTGTTTCTCCGTTATATTCACTTTCTGAAGTCATGCTGCCGAAAAAATCCCAGACGGGGATCAAAATACCTGTGTGTGCGTCAGTAGACGGCTCATATATTCTGGCATAACCAAGAACGATCCGATCAATATTATAGACCCTGGAATTTTCATATTGCATATTATCAGCGTTTGTTACCACCATCATTTTTTCATAAATTTTCATAACCTCGCTGAATGAAAGAAGATTTAAATTCTCTGTCTTTATTTTACCAATTGTGTAGGGATTTGAATAAGTCATGCTTTCTATGCCATCTTTATCGACATAAAAACAGAGACTTTCATAAGACCATGTTTCCATTGTGCTGTCCATATCTTCCAATGCTCCACCGTCTGCAATTGTCTGAGTTACCGGCACACCATTTATGGTACGTGCATAGTCAATTCTATATCCATTTCCAAAATTACCTGAACTATTATCGCCTTCAAAACTTTTGCACACCGCGTAATTCCAGTTAGAAAACTGTAAATCTGTGATGCCCATTTTTTCAACTTTTTCCTTTACAAGTTTTTTTGCTTCATCCAGGGACAGCCCGATAGATTCTTCTGTGGGTTTTTCTTTCTCTTCAGAATATCCGTAGTCACACCACATTGCATCTTCCGGTATTTTTTTCCCGCCCTTGTTTGCTGCTTTCTTGATCTTGACTGACAAGGTATCGGAGCCAGTGTAAGATGTTATATAATAGTATTGTGAATCGTCTGGCATTTGTGCAATACAATCGAAAAAATTTCCGGCAACAGGTTTTGCCTCTGTCAGGGTTTTCTTTTCCGGAGCAGTTTCGTATTCCTGTTCCCATGTCTCAATATCTTCATAGATATCATAGACATAATTCCCATCATCATCTGTTCCATAGTTATACGGATCCAGGTTTCCGTTTGCAACGTCTTCTTTTAGTTCATCCAGAGTTTTTTTAATTTCATCCTTTGTCTTCACGTAATAACTATCCATGGTATAAAGTTTTGCCTCTGAGAAGAATGCGTTTGTAATACGGTCGAGAAGCTCCTGGGTAACTTCTGCCGCGGTGACAGAAATAGCAGATATCTTTTCCACTTCCGGAATTTCTACGCTTGCATCTGTATTTACCACGAGCTTGGCACTGTCATCTTCCACATGGCTTTTATAATTTTGAGGAGCATCAATGAGATTCCTGATGGTTGTCTTTGACTCTGAACCGTCATCGTTCTTGCTTTCAGATGCTTCTCCTTTAGAACCGCTAACATCATCCGCTTCCGTATAAGCATCTACAGCCTTGCTCCCCTTCGGCTTTACCAAAGAAGAATCCGGGGTCTGTGCGCATCCTGTAAACATTCCAATACAAAGCACTATTCCTGCAAACTTTTTTATGTTTTTTCTCATTTCTGGTAATATCTCCTTTCTAAGGTTGTTATAAGTATATCATCGAGCATTACACCAAATCTTTCGCGATTTGTAACTGATATGTAAACGTTAGTATGATTACCAGAAAACAGAGACGGTAGTTCCTTTTCCCGGATTGCTTTCAATCTTCAGTTGGAAATCGTGCAGTTCTATAATTTTCTGACATAAAGAAAGACCGAGTCCTACACTTCCTTTTGCCCTGGAACGAGATTTGTCTACCATATAAAATGGTTCCGTCACCATTTCCAGATCCTCTTTCGGTATTCCCTTTCCAAAATCCTGAACCATCAGATGGTCTGGGGTTGCCTCAAGCACAATTTTTGATTCTTTCCTGGAAGCTTTGACTGCATTATCAACTAGATTTGTCACTACACTTATCATTAAGTCCTGATCAAACTTCTTTACCAATTCTTTTGGTTCACAAAATACATCAAGAGAGATGTTTTTTTCTTGAAGCCTGCAATCAATGAGTTCTTTTACTTCTTTCAGGAAGTTATCCACCTGTATTTCAGCTGGATTGAATGAGTCTTCCGAAGCTTCGTAGAGTCCGGTTAATTCCAGCATTTTCATAGAAAGTCTTGAAAGCCTGCGACATTCATTTTCAATATAAATCAGAGCCTTCTCCTGCCTTTCCGGGGTCAGGCGCACAGTAAGCAATGTATCTGCATAGCCTATGATTGCAGTCATTGGGGTCTTCAGCTCATGAGCCAGACTTCCAATAAGCTGTTTTTGTGTCCGGTTTATGTTAGAAAGACTTTCAATTTGTTCTTTTATTTTACCTGTCATAAAATTAAAGGTTGCACCTACCTGCGCAAGTTCTGTATTGCCCTCTGACGGTACTTTAAAATCATAAATACCTTCAGAAACAAGAAGCGTAGCTTCTCTTAGGCTTGTAAGCGGTGCTGTGATTTTTCGAAGGCTCAAATAAAGGACAATTCCCATCACCACGATCAAAGATAAAGTAAATCCACCCGTCTGAAAAAACAGCAGATGACTTTTTTCTATTACATCTGTTATATCTTTATAAGTAACAATCTGATATCCCATATTTGCATTGCCATAGTAGAATAACAAAAGTGTCCTTCCATTTATCTGACTGATCATAGGGCCATGACCTTCACTGTTGCTGCCATGATTCATCAAGTTTGCCTTACTTTCACATAATTCCCTTAACCTTTCTACATCGAATTCATAAACAGTTCCATTATAGGTCATTTTTCCATCAAGATATAAAACAGCACTGTCATGAAAAACCTGCCGAAAAGCATAAGTAACTATTTGTGGTCGCATTTCGTTGTCGGTATTCTGTTTCTGATCGTCGGAACGGCTTGTTTTATTTTCAAACTGTAAGATGTTTGTTCTAAATATACTGCTTTCATAACTGTCGATATTCTGTATACTCTGATTTTTCCAACAATAAGTGGTATAAAGAAAGATCCCTAACGATACCAACAGAATGATACATGTAGTCTGAGAAAAAATCTTTATTAAGAGTTTCATAAATCCACCTCAAGCCTGTAACCGATTCTGGGAATTGTTTTAATCTTATCCTGCCATCCAAGCTTTTTCCTGATACGACCCACATGTGCATCCACAGTTCTTGTTTCTCCGCAGAACTCTTCATTCCACAGTTCCTGCAGGATCTGATTCCTGGTCAGTGCTTTATTCGGATTTTTGGCGAACACCATGAGGCAGTTATATTCCATTGGCTTTAAATAGATTTCCATGCCCATTTTTGTAACAGTACGACTAGCAGTATCAATGATGACATCACCAATTTGAATCTGTTCTTGTACAGTGCCATTGCGTTCCAGTACTTTTTCAAGACGGACCATCACTTCCAGCATTTCAAATGGTTTTACAATATAATCTTCTGCACCGTCTTTTAATCCCTTTATCTTGCTCGCGATATCTCCCTTTGCGGTAAGAAATATTACGGGGATTTCATACTGCTTCAGTTTCGGTAACAGGCTATATCCGTCTCTTCCGGGAAGCATGATATCTACAAGTGCACACTGAAACGCATGATCTTGAATAATTGCTTCATATGCCTCATTTCCATCCAGATATCCTACTGTTTCATACCCTGCAATCTCCAAATTCATACATAGCAGGTCATTGATTGACATTTCGTCTTCTATCACAAGAATTCTTGCCTTCATAATTATTACCTCACATGTTTTTATAACTATCTTTTCACAGGTTAATTATACATTAAATTCTATAATGCAGTTGTAACTGATTTGTAACAGCAAAAAAGGAAACCAAAACCATTCTGTGAGAATAGTTTTGATTTCCTGTATAAACCGTTATTTTCTGATCGTTTATAAGTAAGCGCAAAATATTGCTACGTTACTCGTAAATTACGCTTGCACCAAAATGATAGATGCAAGCGTTTTACTCTATTTTAGTTTTGACAGTTCGCTTTCGCAGTCTCGCTCCATGGAGCAAGTTGTTCCAGCTGTTCATCTGACATTTTATCGTTTGGCCGTTGTGATAAGAGATATGTCAGATATTTATAGGTATTCAGATCATTCGCTTTTGCCATCTCAACTATTGTATACACAATAGCACTAGCGGTGGCTCCTTTAGGACTGGCGCTGAACAGCCAGTTCTTCCGGCCAACAGTGAATGGTCTGATTGCATTCTCGCTAAGATTGTTGGATAAACTGCAATGACCGTCTTCCAGATAGGTCATCAGGGTGTCTTTCCGATTTTGGGCATAGTTCACCGCTTTCGCCAAACGGGTTCCTTTGGTTGGGCGCTGTTGATCCAGCCAATTCCAGAATGCCTCCAGTATCGGCTTCTCCTTTTCAAGTCGAAATTGTTTTCTCTGCTCCGCAGTGTGATTTTTTGCTTTTGAGTACCGCTCACAATCAAACAGCTTGGAACAGAACTGTACTCCCTGCACTGCTGGAAGGCTGTAATCATACTCTTTCCCTTTCGGTATGGCATCTGTGAAGTAACGTCTTACATGTGCCCAGCAAGAGCAGCGTTTGATATCCGGCAGATTATTATAACCCTGGTATCCATCTGTCTCCAGATATCCGCTGAACCCCTGTAGGAAAGATGCTGCATGGAACTTTGCCCTTGTCTCTGTATAATGATAGAGCAGGATCGGCGGAAGTCCATCTTCTCCACTGCGGAAGAGCCACATCCAGGAATCCGTTTTAGGATTACGCTCCGGCTCATTCAGTACCTGAACCCGGGTTTCATCTGCCATCAGATATTTACGCCTCCGTAACTGACGGTGAAAATAATCATAAACATGACGGAGATAATTCTCGGCACAGTAAATGATCCAGTTAGCAAGCGTAGCCCGGCTTAATGGGACACCCAGTTGCTTCCAGTCCTCTTCCTGCCGGTTTAACGGCAGACCATTCTGGTACTTCTGGTGCATTGCCCATCCCACAACGGATTCCGATGCATAACTTTCCGGGATCAATGGTTCCTGAACAGGGGCTTTGACAAATGTCTGATCATCCGGATGTTCCTCTGATATGGCACACTCCGGGCATTTATAGGTTTCACGATAGATATTTACTACTTTTCCTTTGGCAGGGGTAAAGCGAAATTCATGGCGGACGAATTCTTTCCCGATACATTCCATCTGCGTTCCGCAGGTTGGACAGTTTCGCTCCTCCTCCGGAAGAGAAATGATCTCGTTGCAGGAAGGAACGTTTTTAAAGAGATCTGCATGTGTCCGTCTTGCTTTTCTCTTATGTTCCGGAACAGTGATGTCATCAGGAAGTTCTTGTTCCCATGTCGGATCTGCTTCCTGCTCGGCTTCATCAAAAAGATTCAACTGGCCATTGATATTTTTCCGTTTTTCACTGGAAGTACCAAAAAGTTTCTTCGTGAGATATTCAATCTGCTGATGAAGGTTTTCTTTTTCCAGCCGGTCTGCTTCCAATGTTTTTTGTAAAGACTGGATCAGTTCTGTCTGTGTGGAAATGGTCTTATTCAGTTGGTTGATCATGTCTTTGTACGCAAGGATTTTTGAATCTATACCATAAAAAGCAATGAAAAAGAAACAGAAACCCCGGCATTTACAAGGGATTTCAGACATGATACAGGGTGAGGCCCCTCCGTTTCTGTTGATTTGCATAGATGTTTTATGCAATCATTCCGTAGGTTTGAATGCCTTTGGTTGTTCGATTTCAAGCCCGGACATGAGCCAGTCGAATTGCTGCCAGGTCAATTGTTTTACTTCCAACTGATTTCTGGGCCAGCGGAATCTGCCCTGGACCTCCATACGTTTATACAGCAACACAAATCCGTCAGATTCCCAGAGCAAAGCTTTGATCCTGTCACAACGTTTTCCACAGAAAAGATACAGGGCACTTCGCTTTGGATCCATATGGAGTTGATCCTCTACAATAGCGCACAGCCCGTCAATGGATTTCCGCATATCCGTTCTGCCTGTTACGATATAGATTTCATCGGCGGCTGTGATATCCCCTAACATTCCAACTCCTTCACAATGCGAAGCGTTTGAGCCAGAAGCTGAGGATCTGTTCCATTTGGTATTGTTAGATGAAAGCTTCCTACAGACAGCTTCATTGGCTCTGCTACAGAAAGATTATTTCTTTCCGTAGCTGCCGGAATTACATTTAATGGCTGTTCATAAGGAATCGGGTCAGTATCATGAAAATCCACTCTGACAACTTCCTGGCTTTCTGGTGCACGATAGGTGCTTCCAGTTGACGCCGGCAAATCCACACAACCTTTCTGACGCAGTCTTTTTACCCAGTTGTAAAAAGTTCCTGGCTTGATATCATGTTCCACACACCATTGATGATCTGTCAATCCACTTTGACGGCATTCCATGATGAGACGGTATTGTTCTTCAGCAGGTATTCTTTTGCTTCTCATGAGCACACCTCCATAACTTGAATAGAGTAAAATGCTCGCATCTATCATTTCTAGCAAGAGAAAATGAAGTGAAATGCTTGCATTCTCTAATGATTATTATGGATTGATTTTTAGGGCAACACAATCCGTCGAATTATTTTGCGCTTACGTTTATAACGCTGGTGAGAACATTTATTATTATTTTTACTCCATTCCAGAATCATTCGAAAGAGAGACAATGCAAATACAAAAATTATTAAAATCACTAGAATTTTCATACGTAGCCTGATTCCCTTCATTTACCTTTATCAGATCGTGTCATTCAAATCACATCCACTGATGATGCGATTCCATAAGTTCTCCCTCTTGTCCATTCCTTTGGTAAAATAGGGAAGTCTTTCCTCTTCCAGCTCTTCCAGACGAAGCACATTTCCATTCAGATAATTATCAATCCGGTATCCTGTACTTTTAAGTCTTGTAATTACGCCACCAATTTTTATATCCAGAATCTCATAACCAAATGGCTTTGCATCGTTCATCCAGATTTTTTCTCTTGATGATTTCATATCTGTCAGATTGCAGATGATTCCAGGAATAACATTCTGACTGATATCTTTCAACGCTGCTCTGTCCGATCTGTCATATGCTGATTTTATACACATGCCCAAATCGGCTTTATCAGCTAATACCGCCGCCAGTTTTTCATAAAATGAAAATAAAAGCTGATATTTTCCTGTTTTTTTTGCACATTCCTTCATACATTTCTGTATGTTTTGGTAGTAAGATTTTGTATTGACACCTGATTCTTTCACATGATAATCAAAAATGCCTAACATTGGATCCTGGTATAACAGATATTTTGAAGGATTTTGAGCCTCTTTATTCTCTTTCGTATTTAAGAATAAGGAATCAAAATTGTCAAGTGCCATAAAATCATCAAATTCCCCGCCTGTGCAGTTCCTGAACTCCTGCTTAAGGATTGTTTCGTCACAGTCTCTGTGAAAATCAAGGTGTGCAAAAAGTACAAGTCCCGGAAGCAAAGCATCCACCGGGGTTTCTGCACCATTATCCATCCATGCTGTACAGAGCACCTCTTTTATATTGTATTTTTTACAAGTAGAAAGAGCTGCCTTGGTACACGCATAGGTCTTAGAATAATTGGGGGAAATTCCGTTCCAAATCCAAGATCCTCCTGCAAAAATAACGTTATCCGAAAGCTGCGCATGGATATCCAGCATTTTTTCATAGGTTCTGGTATCATCATGATAATAGTCCCAATACACTAATCCTAAATCTTTTTTCGGTTTTTCCCATTTGGAGCAGTCCGTGTTTTCGGGCAGATCATAGTATCCGCCTGTAGAATTTGCTGTAATGTACATGTCACTCCATATCATAGGCTTTAATTCTAATTTTCTGCAAATATCTACGACCCTGTTACAATGTTCCCTGATTATCAGTGACCCTTTTTTATATCCATTTTCTTTTAGATAATTTCCAAGTCCCAGCATGACAGCCTCATCCATTCCAAGATGTACCCTGTTGGTAGAAAAATTCTCCTTTACTGAGCTGAGCAGCTTTTCAATAAACTGATAAGTTTCCTCTTTTTCAGACTGGAGAATGTCCGCAGAATCACGAATCTTATCCATTCCCGGCCACTTCAGCGCATTGTGCAGATGAGCCAGGGTTTGAATACACGGAACAAGCTCTACCCCAAACATGGAAGCGTAAGCATCCAGTTCTTTTATTTCGTCTTTGGTGTATTTTCCGCGATAAGCTCCAAAATAAGGCTGCCCCTCTACTTCATAGGTATCTTCTGTATAAAGCATGAGTACATTCATTCCAAGTTTTGCCAGTGTCCTGATCAGGAATTTCACCTTTTCAACTGTAAATACAGCATTTCTGGAACAATCCAGCATAAGACCGTTTTTTTCAAAACAGACATGCTCTTGATATTGAAATTCATCCTCTTCCATATGATGTATGGCATAATTAAGTGCGCGGTAATAATGAGATATTTCCCGACAGATGATATGAATCTGGTTTTTTCTTTTATTGATCAATATTTCTGGTCTGTCCTGAAATTTAACAAACAATTCTATATTTTGGTTGAAACCGTCATTTTCAGCCAGCAGTATTTCAGTACCTTTTTTAATAGTATTATATTCTTTCTTATCAGATGAAAAAACAATGTTCATACGTATTTCTCTTTCTCTAGTAATCCTGCTCTTCTTAACAAATTAATCTTTTTGGCAGAGCATCCCCTGTCAATGTTCTATTTTATTCGTTTGTAAATAATCGGTTCATCATAACCAAAAGTTCTTTTCCCATTTACTTCCATGGACTCTGACACTTCCAATTGATTTTCAGTGAACTTTTCATGAAGAGAAAATTTCAATACGGGAGAAAACATACTTACACTTCCGCCTTCCCATGTATCACCTGATTTTCTGAAAAATGCAGGATTAAATTTTGCAGAACACTTTAGCTGATCATAGTCAGCACCTTTGAAAGTTTTGTAAGTAAAATTCTTTTTATCATATCCTTCCGGTATCTCATAAGAAATAAGTTTTATTGAATCGCTTTCTTCCATGAAAAGAAACAAATGTGAAGAAGATCGGGTAGTTCCCTGTACAGAATAATAGCTCTCTTCAATCATAAATACACCTTCGAAACCATTTGGGAGATTTGCAATTCTGGAATTACATATTGTATTGATATGCTTTGCATATGGATACTGTGGATTTGTCTTACTTATTTTTTCAAATTGATCCTTATTATCAAATTTTCCATTGAACAGCGTAACAAAATTTATCAAGTCAGCCATGATCTTATGCCTCCATAATTTTTATCATATAGTTTTCATTCACTATACACCTTCCATATAAAAAAGTCCATGTACAAAATAAGGGAATATATAAACAAAATGCATCAGTTAACAAACATCGGCAGAGAGGCATATCATTGTCCAATTGATATGCCCCTCTTTGTCTGAATTACTGTTCCATTTTATAAATTTACGCATAATATTTCGTACCACACCCTGTTTCTATGGCTGAATCAGGCTAATAAGAACGTTACTGTTAATTGTGTTTATATCTACTTAAGGCACGAATCAGTTTTTCTGACTCCAGTGGTTTGGTAAGATAATCGTCCATTCCAGACTTCAGTGCTTTAGTCTTATCTTCTGTAAAAGCATTGGCGGTCATAGCTATAATCACAACAGCAGATGCATCACTTCTGTTCATTATACGTATTTCTCTGGTAGCTTCCAGGCCATCCATAACTGGCATCATAATATCCATCAGAATTACATTGATCGCACCAACACCTGATTTTGCAAATGCTTCAACAGCCTCCTTGCCGTTTGAAGCCCTTATAATTTCTGCTCCTGCATTTGTCAGAAGGAATTCTGCAATTTCCATGTTCAATTCATTGTCTTCTGCCAAAAGGATTCTCATGCCTTCAATTGATACATCATCTACCTGTGTTTCATAATAGCTGAGCAGTATCTCTCCTTTTTCTTTATTATACTTGACAGCATTACTTATGATATTCATAAGTATTCTTTTTAAACTTTAATCACAGCACTTTTGCATGCTCTGTCAATGTGTTTATTTCCATAAATAAATTTTTCTTTGTACCCATTATATGGTTCCAGTATTGATACGTCAATCCCATTAATGTGCCTTCTCTTCTTCACTCTTTGTGAAAGGAAGAGATTGCTAGCTTTTACCAATCGCTCTTCCACTTCCACATCAAGTCTGCTTTGTTCTGGATTACCGAAATGGTGATCATGCGTCAGGCTGATACTGTTGACAATGAAAAACAGGAGCCAGCTGCATTACAACTTAGCTCCTGTCCTGTACATCTTGAATATAGAATTAGTAAAAACAGATTATCGGGACATCATACTGAATAAGACTATAAAGCTGTCCGGCATTTTCTGGTGGAAGATTGATGCATCCATGAGAACCACCTGTAAGATATCTGTCACCACCAAAGTACGGCTGCCAGTCTGCATCATGAAAGCCAATTCCTCCATTGAATGGCATCCAGTACGTTACCGGCTGTTCATAAGAATAGGTTCCATTTGCTGTCATTTCACCTCGCAGCACGGACGGACTGCTCTTTGAATTCAGTGTGAATATTCCAGGGGGTGTTTTTCTATCCGGATCGCTTGGCAGTCCTGATACGATTTCTGATTGGAAAATAATATTTCCATTCTGATAATACCACATATACTGTTCTGTAAGATCTACCTCTATATATGTATCTCCAAGATCATTGATTCCGTGTGCATTTGCCCTCATAGAATATACCGGTTCCCTGGTTGTCTGAGTTCCTGACTGAATTTCCTGCATGAGCTGTGCTACTTCCTTGTCCTGATCAATCTTCCATCCATAAGCTGAGCCATATACATACACCGTCTTTCCGCTCGTGGTCTGGAATTGTCTTTCAGTGCCAACTGTATCATGATCTGCTGCAAGCTGTGCCACATAATCCACTACATGCTGCCGGAAGGCTTCATCATTCTGGAGCAGCTGCCCTTTCTCGTCAAACTGCAGCCAGTTTTTGATGGTATTCCCATCGAGTGTTACCGTTTCATCTCCAAATGTATATGTGATATTTACTTTTGTCAGGTTCTTATATGTATCTACCATATTCTGAAGCTCTGAACTTTCTTTCGTCACATCTGCTTTCTTATAAGCCTTTGGATCACTTTCCAGATCTACCTCTGCCGCATCGTTATCGATTGCCCTGCATATCATCTGATAAGCTTCTTTGGTATTTAATTCATTGCCTTCCGTTTCTGGCACAATAGTGAATTCTGAGTTAACAAAACTTACATACGCATTTTCCGGTGCTATCTGATTCTCTTTTTTCGCACAATTTAATGAATTTACCTGTTCTTCCAGTTTCTCCCGGCTGAAAAAAGTCTCTTCTTGAACCATATAGTTTTTTGTTTCAAAAAGACTGCCGATCCATTCCCATGATTTCTGAGTTTTCAGCAGCTGGAGAACCGCACCGCTGGATACGTATTTATAATCGATATCTTTTCCTGTAATGGCCTGCGGGTCCTGCATTCTTGCCCTTACCTGAATAGTATAGTTATCCTTTTTCCCAGCAATCTCCTGCTCAACCTCATATGCTGTCTTATTTGAACTGTCAATCCCATTGATGGTCGTCCCATAAAAGAAGTGATATGAGTAATAATAAGATATACCTGCATATATACAACAGCCTATAACAAAAATCATCAATATAATCAATATTACAATTTTCTTAATTTTATTTTTCTTCTTTTCTGAAAATATAATGGATCTGAATTCCGATTTATCCATCGGCACATAAACAACTGAACCTGGTCTTGCCGATTTTGTGGTTCTCATTGATTGCCCTATCACTTCTTTTGGTCTCATGTCTTATTTATCTTTCTTTGAATCAATTAGTTTTTTGCATTGTCACTATCAAAATGTAATGTCTTATGGTACTTTGCATTTTCCTCCAGAAGTTTTTTCCATTTCTGTCCGTCTTCTTTCGTAGGATTATCAAAATTCTGCTGCCCCTTCAGTTCATCCATATACTGGATATAATCCAGGAAATAAATATCTACTGTCGAAATATCCCTGTCCTGAATTGCGAAGTTATTACAGTTTCCAGTAGACTCATTATATGGAAGTGTGTTTCCGTTGGCATCAAGCGCTACCATGAAGCAGTCACTGTTGGATCCTTCCTTATAAAGTTCATTTACCGTCAGTTCATACGGAGAACGAATTACGGATTTGAGTCCGATACCAGCATCGTTTGTATCATTCAGTTCCAATACTTCTGTCCGGGAATCATCTACTGTAACCGGGATATCGAAACTCCAGTCACCTTCATATTTGTAGTAGCCGGCATCCCTTCCATAGTTTTCATCATCCGCTTCTGACCACTCATAGTCTGCTTCCAGCCCTCTTACCTTCGAGATATCCAGATGCAGATTAAAAGTATCCGGAATCTCAATATCTTTAATATATTTCTGATATGCTCCACCACGCTCAGATACTTTATTGATAAACTCTTCCAGCAGTGCATAACCTTCATCCGTCTGATCATCTAAGTCCGCCTGAGTTATTCCCATCTCATCCATTACCTGCTGTGTCATTTCATTGTATTTCTCATTATATTCCGTATAGTCTTTTGCCGCCTGAGCAAGATCATAACGGAAAATGCATGCATAGGTGTTGTCATCCAGAAACTGTCCTTCCACATGACCGTCGATCACCCGACTAGCTTCTGAATCAAAGTCCACACCTCCAGTCATATCCAGATCAATGACCGGTGTTCCACTTTCCGCCCTGGTTGACGTTTCTGGAAATGGCTTATCACTCTTAAACTGCATAGTTATATAGACCGCCTGGCTGTTGGCATATACCTCAGAACATGTAATTGTCAGCCCATCTGCTGTTTTAATGTAAGCATTCTCACTAGTGGCATTACCTGTCTTGTCCTCATCTGCTTCACTGCCATCTGCCGTTGTTCCATCAACGGATTCCAAGGTTGTTGCATAATCCGAAAAATCACCAAAGAAACTTACATTATCCTGCAAGATTTCAAAAAGCCCTCCTACAACCGGGATATTCTTTGCCATTACTGGATTGGTTGCACAGAATATAAATCCGACCGCCAGTACCGCTGCCATACCTCCTGCTACCCTGCCTCCGATTTTCATCCAGTGGAATGGATCCCTTGGTACTTTTTTCTGAGTAACCGTATTATTCTCAATCAAATGATATGCCTGATTGATATGTTCATGTACAATCGCCGGAATCTCTGTATCCTGTTGCATTTTTTTCTGGAAATCTTTCTCATTATTATTTAGAGTCATCATTAGGCACGTTCCTCCTTAATTTATATCCATATATCTCTGCGATTTTTTTTCTTCCACGATGAAGGCGGGATTTCACTGTGTTTTCTGGCAAATCCAGGATATTACTGATTTCCCGGATATTAAATTCCTCCATGTAGTAGAGAATAACAACCAAACGATATTTACTATCCAATGGTTCTAATGCCTGTAAGCATTCTATTGTCTCATATTCTTCATGAAAAGGTGTTTCTGGAATTTGATCCATAAAAGTAACCAGTTTATTCTTTTGCATGACATCTTTACATTTATTGATCAGGATGCGTATCAGCCATGTTTTAAAGTATCTGTTCTTTCTTAGACTTCTTAGATTTTCATAGCAGGAAAGGATCGTATCTTGTATTGCATCTGCAACATCTTCATCATTTTTCAGATATGCTGCTGCAATCTTGTACATACTCTGTACATTTTCATCCATGAGCCTGCAAAAAGCATCCTTGTCGCCTTTCTTCGCTTTTTGTATCAAAACCTCATTCATTATAGTTCCAATTCTCCTATCTCAGACCAGTCATCCGGAGTATACTATAGAAGCTTCATTTATGTGCTCCTACTTATTAGACGTACGAATCCCTAAAAAGGTTGCAAATATTTTTAAAAAAATTATCTCAGATAAAAACACCCCCGAAATCGTTCAAATTTTATGATCATCAGGTCCTATTAGGGTATAAAAACAGCCGTACCATGTGCGTTTTACATGATACGGCTGTCAATAATTCTCATACTCTCAGGATAGATTAATTGAATCGCCACACTAAATGCTTCCTATACAGATCGGCAGCTATTTTAATCTCCTGTACGATTTTCTCTCTATCCTGTTGTTTTCCCATCTATCTTTTCCCAATCATCACTATAATATAAAAACAGCACCGGACAACTTTTTGTTATCCAGTGCCCATAATCTTAAAAAGCGGTTTTATGCTGGCTGTCAGCCGCGACATCCTTCCGAACGTCTAAAATGTCGCCGGTATCATTAAGTCCCCGGCGCGGACTCACCGTATCTCCCTGGTGTGGGCGTAATACCCTTCCGAGTATCAAATAGTCCCAGTAATTACCCTGCCCGGGCACAGTACAGCTTTTACGTGCCGCTACACGAAACCTTTTGGTTTAACTATATTATATGCGATATCCTAAGAAATATCAATAGTTTCTGGCAAAATCGATTGGCTGTATTTTATTGTACTCCATTACTTACCACTGTCTATGATTTCCAGGCCCTCAGGACAGATCAACCAAAAATCATATCCTCTGTCCCATCAGGTCTTAAAAATATTGTTTTTGAAATTCCATTACATTCCAGCGTTACTTTCTGCTCACGGGAAGAACAGAGGCGAACCCTGTGTATCCTGCCATCTCTCCATTCGAAATCAACTGTGATGTCACCCTGTACCTTCATTCCCCGGACATTTCCGTCTTTCCATTCATCCGGAAGTGCCGGAAGCAACAGGATATGCCCTTTCCTGCTCTGGATAAGCATCTCTGCAACCGCAGCTGCAAAGCCAAAGTTCCCATCGATCTGGAACGGTGGGTGTGCACACAGCATATTGGGATAAATGCCGCCTCCCACACAGGAAATATTTTCCTCCCTGGTATAACGGAGCTGGTTTTTCAAAAGCCCCAGTGCATGTTCCCCGTCCCGGAGTCTGGCCCAGAGGCATGCTTTCCATGCCATACACCATCCGGTTCCTTCGTCCCCGCGCCTTTCCAGAGCCACCCGGCAGGCTTCCAGAAGCTCCGGGGTTTTTTCTGTAATCAGGTTTCCGGGATAAAGACCATACAGATGGGAAACATGGCGGTGATGGATCTCTGTTTCCGGATAATCCAGGAACCATTCCCGGATCTGTCCAAAGCTTCCCGTCTTAAATGGCGGCAGTTTTGAAAGTACCCGTTTTACATCCGCTGTCTCTCCCTCTATGCCCAGGATGTTACATATTTTCAGGTAGTACCCAAACAGTTCTTTCAGGATGCTGATATCCATGGTGGATGCCATTCCCACACTGTGGGATTTTCCATCTTCTCCACAGAAACGGTTTTCCGGGGAAGTGGAAGGCCCGGTAACATAGTATTCCCCATATGGGAACAGGAATCCAAGATAGAACTTTACGGCTCCCTCGATCACCGGATATGCTCTGTCTTTCAGGAAATCCAGGTCTTCTGTATAGCAGTAATGTTCCCAGAGATGCCGGCAGAGCCATCCCGAACTCATAGGCCACATAGAATAGGAACAGGGGTCCTCATCCTGCCCGAAATATCCAACAGGTCCGGAATGTCCCCAGATATCCAGGTTGTGGTGGCTCACCCATCCGGAAAGTCCATAGACCTCCCTGGCTGTCTCCCGTCCATCCTCTGCTGTCCGGCAGATCAGGTCAAAGAGTGGTTCCTGACATTCACCCAGGTTGCATCTCTCAGCCATCCAGTAATTCATCTCCGTGTTGATATTAACTGTATAATTACTGCTCCAGGGAGCACGCATCCTGTTGTTCCAGATTCCCTGGAGGTTTGCACACTGGCTTCCCGGTCTGGAGGAACAGATCATCAGGTATCTGGCATAATGGAACATCATCTCTGCCAAACGGTTTTCCCTGGTGTCGTTCAGTGATAATTCCATACGGTTAAAATATTTATGGTATTCTCCCAGATGTCTTTTCTTCAGTTGTTCATAATCCGGATCTTCCAATACTTCCATACACTCTTTTTCCAGCTGTGGTGTATCTGCATTCCGTCCAAAATCTGTATTTCCTGTAAAATAAACAAATATGTCCTGTTCTCCCTCGATCAGGAGCTTACCATCACAGCATTTTATACTTCCCCCTGGTGCCACTGCCTTTACAGCCAGGGTAAACCGGATTCCTTTTCTGTCCTCATAAACAACCGGTTCCGGGCAGTCATAGTATGGCGGTGCCACATAAGAGGGTGCCCGTCCGGAAAGCAAAACGGTATCTTCACAGTTTTTTATTTTCTCATATCTGATCTCACTTTCCAGTGAAATCTCAAGATGAAGTTTCTGTTCAGGGGCTGCCTGGAAATGGACTGCCAGCAGAGGATCTGCCATGCTCACAAACAGCTCCCTTTTATACCCTGCAGATGCCACTGTTTCCACCGCATGGTTCAAAGAGAGCTGGCGTACATATCCGCCGGGTGCCTGTCCGGACATCTGCAGACTCATATTGAGTCTGCCAGCCGGGAGGTAACTGTCCGTCCAGTCACCCAGGATATGTTTCCTACAATAATCTTCTGCTTCCGGATGCTTCTGGTCTTTAAGCAGCTTTCGCAGATGCCCAAGATCAGCATGGCCGTTTTTATTCAGCTTTGAACTGCCGTCACCGGACCATAAAGTATCAAGATTCAGTTCAAGTGTTTCATTTTCCAGACGGCCATAGGACATCACTCCAAGAGTTCCGTTTCCGAGCGGCAGTGCCTCATTCCAGGCTTCTGCCGGGCTTTTGTAACTTAATATCCAATGGTCCATTCGTGTTATCCTCCTATATTAACATTATGTTATCTGTACTATTTTCATAAAAGTTGTAATGCGTCTTCATCTGCAACTATAGTTACATCGGGATGAAGCTGCAGAATTGAAGCCGGTACATTTGGAGTAATCGGTCCGTAAAGGGAATCATAAATAGCTTTTGCCTTAGATGAACCGGTAGCAATCAATAATATTTTCTTTGCAGACATGATATTTTTAATTCCCATAGTATACGCCTGCTTCGGTACATCATCTATGCTCTTAAAAAAACGGGCATTTGCCTTGATAGTACTTTCTGTAAGATTTACACAATGAGTTTCTTTTTCAAATGCTACTCCGGGTTCATTGAATCCAATATGACCATTTCCTCCAATTCCAAGAAGCTGCATATCAATCCCACCCACCATGGAAATTATCTTGTCATATTCTTTACAGGCACGCTCACTGTCTTCATCCATTCCGTTTGGAACATATGTATGGGATTTTTCAATATTTATATGGTTCAATAAATTTTGATCCATAAAATATCGGTAACTCTGATCATTGTCTGGAGACAAACCTTTATATTCATCCAGATTTACAGTAGTAATTTTTGAAAAATCAAGATCCCCTTTTTTATACCATTCAATCAACTGTTGATACATACCCACTGGTGTTGAACCAGTTGCTAAGCCCAGCACTGATCTAGGATTCATGATAATCTGTGCGGACATAATATTTGCTGCTTTTCTGCTAACATCCTTATAGTCTTTTCCTTTGTAAATAACCATATATACCCTCCTGAACGTTTGGTGACCCTGTGCCAGACAGATTCATCACTGAATTTGATACCATTTAATCTCGTTTGGTTCCATATGAAGTTCAAAACTGCTTCCATCTCCGATGTATACCGTTGTATCCTGCGGTTCATAAGTATTATTCACAACACAGTATTTCTTATTTTTAACATATGC
Source organism: Ruminococcus sp. AF17-12 (assembly GCF_003479245.1). Lineage (NCBI taxonomy): Bacteria > Bacillati > Bacillota > Clostridia > Eubacteriales > Oscillospiraceae > Ruminococcus > Ruminococcus sp. AF17-12. The sequence continues at coordinate 125,016 of NZ_QUGY01000009.1, read as the reverse complement.
ATGAACCTCAACATTATAATTTGAAGAATACCAGCAATAAAGTTCCTTCTCAGCAGATGCTGACCAGAGAACTGCCCTGTAAAGTACACGGCTATTCTCGAAGCTATATGGAAGACCACTGATATAAACACCTCTTCCTTTTCCAAAGGTCTTTACAGCCATCTGTACTTCCTGATTTTTATGGATCAGAATTTCTGTTTCCGGCAATGCAAAAATATTTTTCTTGCCTTCACCAAAATCAACATCGCCCTCTGTATCCTGAAGGATAAAGTGATCTCTATGCTCTTCCCAGTTATATTTATCAGTATTTAAGTTGAATCCTCGTTCTTCTTCTACACCAAGGATATCATCCAACTGGAAGAATTTACCCTGCCACTGATGAGCAGCCGGTTCCCCTACTCCTATAAATCCTCCACCATTATAGACAAATTCTCTGATGGCAGTACTGATTGTTTCATCAATCCAGTTTTCGCCACCTGTCTGTGCAGTGTCTGCATCTCCTACGTTAATGATCACATCAAAGTTTTTCAACAGTTCTCTGTTTTCACGGATATCATCAAAGCTAATAAAGGATACATCAAACGGTGCACCACTTAATGCCTCTATAATTCCAAAATAAGAATAATTCTGCTTGTAATAAATCGCATGATGTACCATGTGATTTCCCCAGGAACGCATTTTACCCCAGCAATTCAGAACTGCTACACGTTTCACACAATACGGAGTAGTTCCCTGAATATTATCATATAAAGTACGGAATTCATCACAAACCTCCTGGATATACTGCACAAATTCCGGAAATTCCAGAGCAAGTTTCAGGTATCCGCCATATCCGATTCTCTGAATCGGGCTTCTCAGAATGGCTCTCCTTGCTGTTACCCAGTTCACTTTTGCTTCCTTTACCGGATCTCCACCCTCATGGAATGTATCTGGAAAGAAATACGGAAGAAATCTTCCTTCTGTATATTTAACATTCTTGATATCGCTGAACAAACGCAGGGTTGCTCCATTTCCCACACTTCCTACAACCGCATCCAATCCAATAGATGCAAATTCATCCATAAATGGTTCCATACCGATCCAGTGGTCACCCATAAACATCATGGCTTCTTTTCCATACTCATGAACAATATCAACCATCTCTTTAGCTAGTTTAGCCACTTCTCTTCTCTGGAAAGCCTGGAAAGCCTGAAATTCTTTTGAAGGAATACGATATGTATTATTCATATATCCCTGATCGATGATAAATTCCGGGCGGAATTTATATCCAACTTCCTTTTCAAACTGTTCTAGGATATAAGGACTGACGGAGGCTGAATACCCAAACCAGTCAACATATTTTTCTCTTGCCAGTTCGTCAAAGATCAGGGTAAACTGGTGAAAAAATGTAGTAAATCTTACGACATCTACATAATCATGGTTTTCAAGGAATTTTCTGAGCCGCAACATAGAATGTGTTTTTGTCTTGGGCTGCCGTACATCAAAAGTAATCTGTGGTTCAACATCTTTCCATTCATTAACAACTGCATTATACATATGTACAGGATCCCACATGATATAAGCCAGAAAACTTACGGTATATTCATGGAATGCAATTGAAGGATGTATAACAACATTTCCGCTCTTTTCATCATAAGACCAATATTTTGTATCAACTGTTTCACTGGTAGTACGATCAATTACTTCCCACCATCTCTGAATGTCATCTCTTGTGTTCACAGCAAGCATGTCCGGATAGAGATGATCCATGAGATGTATCTCAAGTGTATCTGAAACAGCTGTATGGAATGACGTCACAATATACATCTGCTGTATTTCATCTGGATTTTCTTTTGCCCACTTATTATCTTTTCGGGTTGTATAATACGTAGCATAAATTTTTGCTCCTGTATTTTTGAGTTTTTCCGGAAACTCTGTTCCATCGCAGTCTCTTATTGCATCAGCTCCCCATTTATCTAACATTTCCAGTGTCTGTGGAACCACATCCAGATCTGTTGGTATTGTTACTCTGCCTTTTCTCTGAGTCATCTTACTTTCCGTCCTCCTTGATTATTGTAATTTTATTATTTTTTAAAGTAACTGTCCCATCCTGCATACTTTCCCTTATCAGTGGAACTTCACGTCTCATATAGAATTCATTTTCAGTCACAAGGGCATCCGGATTACATGCCGGACTGATAATCCCTCCCAGATCATCATAACTGATATTTTTACGGAAGATATTATGAACAGCTTCCTCCATACAGAACATAATGCAACCGCCCTCATTTGACCGGCTGTAATTATACTCATATAAGGTACCATCTCCGGAATCTGCATCATATGCCATACCATCCTGGTTCAGTCTGGTATCTGTAACTTCATTGTAACAGAACCGGGCATTTTTACATTTCCATGGCCATATGGCAGCCGCTACCTTTCCCATTCTGTCTTCCGGATATCGATACACAGAATCATTCATCTCTTTTGCACAGCTATCTGCAATATTATGTTCTGTCAATGGCTCAAGGGAATACATAGGAGTAATGGCATCTCCTCCTGCCTGGCTGACATAGCAATTGCGTATGATTATATTCTCATGTCCGTATTTCCTGAAAGTTTCTTCATCAAGCTCTACCCCGGAAAACTTCTGATGCTGATAAGTATATCCCACAGCAATTCCCCACCGGCTGACTCTCCACACAGTACAATTCTCTACAGTGATCCCGTCATATCTTGCGACCCCTGTTTTTTCTTCATTGTCCGGTGTTAAGGCAGTCATATAAATACCGCCATTGTTCATATGCTTGTTATAAACGTTTCCTGTAACATCATGAACCCATACATCCCGTATGGTGATGTCATGAAGTGTCCCTCCGTTTTTCGCCACTACAGCAATACCGGTTCTGTCCATTTTGTGTGGTGCCGCATATTCTTCCATAGTTGTGTATGGAGATGAGTTTGTTATGATCAGATCATGAACCAAAATATATTCCACATCATAAAGAAGCAGGGCGGAGGATACCTCTCCTTTATATACATGAGATGGCGAGTCCAGAGGTGCGCCATAATCCTGATACCATATTCCGGTGCCATTTGAATGAATGCACGGCATGATACCTTCTCCATAAGCACCAATTTCAATTCTGTCAGACCTGGTTCCTTTACCCTTTATATGCAGGTACTGGTTTTCAAAAACGGATCCTCTTTCCAGTAAAACACGATCACCTGGGTTTAATTCCAGATTATTAATCCTGTCCAGGGATCCAAATGCTGTTTCCGGTGCTTCACCATTGTTGCAGTCATCTCCATTAATGCTGCTTACGTAATATGTTTTGAATTTCCTGCTCATATTCCTTCTCCCGTATCCGTTTCCTTATTACCATGGCAACTTCATCATAGGAAAAACTGTCACCCTGGTAACGGGTAAACAGTTCCCGATGCTCATTCCAAAATGAAATCATGTCTTTGGAAGTAATCATTGAATAATTATAACTTCTTTTGATCAAAGCTTTCTCTGCGACAAAATCCAGTCGGAATCTTGTCAGCTCATACTGTATATATGCAGGCACTGAGAAATTACTCAGACCATAAACAGTAATTCCTTTTTCAAGAAGTTCTTTTCTTTTTTCATTTTCCAATATGCGTCTGCGTTCTACTGCTTCCAGAGTGTCATCAGCAACCTGCCCTAACTGTGCAGCAAATTCCAGGCAGGCCTGTATATAGTTCATTTCGTCATCATTCATAAAACCATAATTATTTAACATTATTCTGTAATCTCCCGTTATCCCTTGTTGCAGAGTCCGGTTCTGCGGAGTTCCGTCTCCTACAGTATCTATAAAAATACTGACTTGGTAATATCAATGTATTTTTTTATCTTTCGTAAAATAAAAATCCCTGACATCCGTTACAATCCGAGTGCCAGGGATTTTAATGATCAGCCTTTAACCGCTCCGACCATAATACCTTTTGAGAAATATTTCTGCATAAATGGATATAATGCAAAAATTGGTAAGGAAGCCAGGACAGTTATTGTCATACGAATTCCTTTTGGAGAAATAGCCGCCATTGCCTGCGTCATATCAGCTCCACTGGATGCAGTCTTTAACTGTTCTGCCAGTCTTTGTGCCTCATTGAGATAGTTATACAATAAGTACTGTAATGTTGTCAGTGATTCATTGGCACGAGTATAAATATGATTATCAAACCATGAGTTCCACTGACCTACAGCAACAAAGACTACAACTGTTGCAATGATTGGTTTGCAAAGTGGAAGTATAATTTTGAAAAAACAGGTTATATATCCGGCCCCATCCAGAGCAGCAGATTCTTCCAGTGCTGGAGGAAGCTGTTCTATGTATGTTTTGATCAATATCATATTGTAGGCTGAAATCATTGTAGGTAAAATATATACCCAGAAATTGTTTAACAATCCATAGGATTTCATTACAATATATGTTGCGATCATACCACCACTAATATACATGGTAAATACAACAAAACGATATAATATCTTTCTTGCCGGCATTTTATCTTTTGTGAAAAGATAAGCAAGGAATGAACAGCAGAATACGGATAACCCCGTTCCTACTACTGTTCTCAGCACAGACATTCCTAATGCCGGAAAGAAACCTTTCAGTGTGAGAATTTCTTTATAGTTGCTGAGTGTAAATCCAGACGGAAGTATCACAGGAGGATTTACAGATGCTGCTGTTGTGTCACTGAATGAATAACATAACACATACCAAAACGGATAAATACAAACCAGTGCAAGCAGTATCATCAGCAAAGAATCAAACACAAGAAATGCTTTTCTTGATGGTGAAGTTTTAATTTTCATTTTGCCCATAATTGTCTCTCCTTTAGATAACTGCTTTGCCTCTGATCTTTTTGGCAACCAGATTTGCTACCACAACCAACGAGATACTTACAAGAGATTTCACAACGCTGATGGCCACACCATAAGAATAGTCCATATTCTGAAGACCAATCCTGTAAGTGTAAAGATCGAGAACCTCGATATTTGGTGCTGTTAGTGAGTTCTTAAACAGAAGATACTGTTCATATCCTGTGTTAAGGAAGTTACCTACATTCAAAATGAATAACACCACAAAGGTCTCCATCATTGCAGGTAATGTTACATGAAGAGCACATTGAAGATATCCAGCTCCATCTACCCTTGCTGCTTCATACTGTTCCTGGTCAATTCCCGAAATAGCTGCCATATAGATAATGGAGTTCCATCCCAATGTTTTCCATTGCAACAGGAAGGACTGGAACCAATATACTGCTTCATTTGAGCCCAGCAGGGAATTGGAAGCATCTCCAATTCCCAATGCTGTTGCCAAACCTGTTACAATTCCATCAGAGGCGAACAATGCTGTAGCGAGGGAAAATATAATGACCCAGCTGATGAAATTTGGGAGGGTTGTAAAGGTCTGTGTAAATTTCTTGATTGGGCCATTTCTTAATTCATTAAGCAAAATAGCCATAAACATTGGCAACGGTGTCAAACAAATGTTAATAAGTGCGAAAATAAATGTATTTTTCAATGATCGTAATACATTGTCATCATTAAAAATCAGTTTAAAATAATCCAGGCCAACAAAATCGCAATCAAAAATACTTACTCCAGGTACATAATCAAAAAATGAATAAATCCATCCAAAAATCGGAACATAGCTAAACAAAAAGACTATGACGATAAATGGCATTGCCATCCAAAGCAATTTATAATCTTTCGGTGCTTTTGCCACCAATGCCCTTTTCCGGTTCATAAGCATGCTCCCTTCTTTATTTGCTTTCCAGCTTGTCAATTGAACTCTTTGAAGTCTCCCATGCATTCTGCCACCATTCAATAGACTCTTCTACGCCAGCGTCTGCAAGCTGCTGTAATAAAGCTTCCTTTGCAGACTGGAAAGCTTCATCGGATTCTGCCTGTACAAGACCCGGCAGAGCATTTTCAGTAAGTTCAATACAGTTGCTGTCTATACGAGTAATGTTTTTCGGTGTTATCTCAAGGCACATACGAATCGTTGGATTAGCATCACTAAGATCCATGCTTGTGCCATCCTCGATACGCTTCTTCAGAAGATCGCTTGGTAAATCAATATCAAACTGTTTACAGAGATCCTGCTCAGCTGTGGTAAGGTTCGCTTTCATGACGTCTTCATCATTCCAAAGATTTACAAGACCACCATCTGGTAATACATCGTTGTAATCCCATCCAACAAGATTATCTGTACCGCTATCACTGATACCACTTACATTTATAGTACGTATCTCTTCTGAACTGCTTCCATGCACAAAGCAATTCTCAATAAGCGGCTGCAAAATAAGTCGCGGAAATACCAGATCATACCACTCTTTTGAGCAGTTCATACTGTATTCCATGTCATGGCCAAATCTGAGCTGCATCATTGCTACATAATTATCAAGAAATTCTATCTCATTTTCAATTTTCCAGGTAAGACTGGGATTTCGAAGCATGGGAGTAATAATCTTTCCTAGTGTGACCAGTGTATCTGCAACAATCTTGTTATTTGTCATCATGGCCATCCAACGAATGGAATTAAGCGAATTTAATAAAAAATGTGGATTCATCTGATATTGAAGTGCAAGAAGTTCTTCTTTTGTTTTTTCCCTTTCCACCAGTTTCAATCTTTCAATATAATCCTTAATACTTTGCGCTGTATAATACAATTCTTCATTTAGCTGATCAAGCTCCTCCCATCCAAGCTTTTGAGGCTTATCTATCTCAAACTCTTGGTATCTGACATGGTGCATGTTTTTCATCAACAGTTCAATTGGTCTGGTATATTTTCTACTCCATACAATTGACACAAATGCAGTGGATAGTATTGCAGCCAAACAAATAAGCACCCCGAAATTTCTGATATCTTTTGCGTCCTTCATATATTCCTGCTTTGGTATCATGTCGCATAATTTCCAATTATAAATATCAAGGTCATATTCAATATTTTGCGTATCGCTTCCTGTTTTGAGCTGTTCTCCAAGTAACTTTTCCCCGACATTTGATATTATCTGATTATTTCCGTCTACTAAAACTGCTGTACTATCATCAAAGGCTACTGACCTATATGTACTTTGAAGATCACTTTCACTGACAGCAACAATAAGATATCCATCCTTTTCCAATTCACTGCTCTCCCCCAGTGCTTTTATACCTATGAGCGAAGCATTTTGGCTCATCAATCGCAACGGGCTTTCATTATTTAGGTTCAGTTCCCAGCTGGGGATCCATGTTGTATAGGGATATGCATCTTTGCTTTGTCTGAGTACCTTCAGCAAATTTCCAGATATTTGAGTGTTACCAGTCCTGTTTTTACGTAATACAGACGATACAATCCCCCATCCATCTCCGCGCAAAAATCCAAGTGCAGAAACTTCCCTGTTTACAGACATTTCATTAATAAAGCTATCCGTTATTTTCACCTTTAATTCATTACTTTCAATGTCCGTTTCCGGATAATTATTCTCAAAATCCCATATCAGATCATTTGTCACATATTTATCCAAGCATAACTCTGCATTTTTCAAAACATTTTTCAGATTTTTTTCAGCCTGTTCAAATGTCATTAGTACTACCTTTTCATTCCCTGTTTCTATTTTTGCAACAAAGTAATGATATGTAATATAGAATAAAATACTTAATATCACAATAAAACTTCCTAATATTGAGATAAGTACCTTCTGTCTCCAGTCCATTCGTTTCACTGATTTGTTTTTCTCCATCTAGCCGGTGATTCTCCTGTCTTCTTTTTAAAGTACCTTGAGAAATATTCTAAATTCTGAAACCCATGTTTTTGAGCGATTACAACAATCTTCTCATCACTGTTCTTTAAATCCTTCATTGCCTCTTCCAACCGGATTTCATTTAGATATTCTATATAATTCTTACCTGTCTGCTGTTTGAACAAATACGAAAAATAACTTCCTGATAGGCCTATTATTCTTGAAATATCCTTCAGGCTAAGATTTTCCTGATAATGTTCCTCCATATAAGATATTGATTTCTGAATCAATGCTTTTCCGCTGTTATCATCATAGTCTATATTAAATTGCTGTACATATGCACGATCAAACCAGTTCTTCAGACTTTCTGATTCCTTCCTATTACAATATGTGATCACAAAGCGAACCCCCAGAAAGTCCTCAATGGAACTGTTAATCCTTTTTATTCGCTCATCTATATTTCGTTCTTCATGTTCATAGAATATAATAAATTCTTTTTCTTTTAACGGAATCAGCAGTTTATTTGGCAACTGACGTCTTACAAGTTCATATATAAACTCCATTGCCAATGCATTGATTTTTGTCTGATCTTCATCTTTCAGGCTGAACAACAGCATATACTCCATGAAATCAGTCTTTTCCCATGTACAGTTTGCTATTTTACCTAATAAGAACTTTGAAATATGCGTCTCTAACGTATCATTGCTACTTTCCGCTTTATCCGTTTTTCTTCCTATTCTGATCAGATATTCCTGTACATTCTGCAATGCATCGCACACCTCATCAATACTGATACTTGCCTTTAAAACATAAGCATTAATATTATAAGGAATTAGTTTCCTTAACGTTTCGAAATCATTCATACATGATACTACAACAATGGCACAATCTTTATCAATCTGTCTTACCCTTTTGACAAGTTCTACGCCATCCATTCCTTCCATACGAAGATCTGTTATCAAGACATCAGGACGAATTGACTCAAATAACCGGAAAGCTTCTATTCCGTTTTCAGCCAGTGCAGATAATTCCATCTGATATTTACTCCAGGGAATAGAGTTCTGTAATCCTAAGCGCACTAATAATTCATCTTCTGCAAATAATACTTTATACATTTCCTTCCCCCATAAAACATTAAAATATTGCGGTTCTTGGCTTGAATATTAAAGGACCAGAAACAAAACTGTATCTGGTCCTTTCGTTCTTCTTTAATATACGCCAACAAATGATATTGCCGGAGCAACTCTTGCATCATCAATATTAATAATAAGATTTGCTGTTTCAATTTCCTGTAAATCTATTATTTTTTTATAACCAATGGTTGTTCCTTTATAACATTCCTGCATAATTCCATCATTCTCATAGCTTACAGAAAAAGACTCTACTCTTTGACTAAGCGGAATAGCTTCCTTAATGACCAGATATGACACTTTTCTCGGTTTCTCCCATTTTATATTGATAGAGAGTTCTTTATCCCCCTCATCATTTACAAAATAAGAATCATAATCATCCATTCTTAATGCTTCTCCATTACTTTTCTCAGCATTTGAAGCAGAGAGTATAGATATTTCCGCATCCTGTAAAAGATTATGTTTAAAGGTATTCTCAATAAACTCGCCCAACTGTTTCAGATTTGCAGCATCTGTTTCATGGATACGGCCATTTTTCATCGGAGGAAGATTTAATAATAATGTGGTATTTCCCCCTACGGATTTTAAGTAAATGTCTTTCAGGTTCTCAAAGGAGCGGACCTGTCCGTCTTCTTCCTCATGATAGAACCAGCCTGGACGGATAGAAACATCCGTCTCTGCAGGGTACCATGCAAGCTCTTTTTCATTTGCAAGGCGTTCCCTGCTTCCAAGGTCTGTCTGGGTCTCGTCCAACGGCCGGTTCCGGAATTCTTCATTATCTTCCTGCTGGCTTAACGCTGCTGTGATCGCCGGATCAGTCATATCCTTTGCAACAACGCTCCATTCACTCGGTCTTACTTCCCCTGCCTCGTTTCCACACCATCTGATGTCCGGGCCTGAAATAGAAATCACCGCATTTGGCTGCAGTTCACGCATCACTTTATAATATCTCTGCCAGTCGTATTTCTGGACCTTTCCATTTGGTCCCTCACCACATGCACCGTCCAGCCAGATCACAAAGATATCACCATATTCTGTCAGCAGCTCTGTCAGCTGGTTCAGATAGTAATCGTCATACTCTTTTCCCTTTCCATAGCTGCTGTTGTTTCTGTCCCAGGGTGAAAGATAAACACCAAATTTAAGTCCAAACTCCCGGCACGCTTCGGCTGTTTCTCTGACAATATCCCCTTTTCCGTTTTTGTACGGGGAGTTTTTGATACTATGCTCGGTGTATTTGGATGGCCACAGGCAAAATCCGTCATGATGTTTGCATGTGAGGATCAAGCCCTTCATCCCACCCTCTGCTGCTGTTTTTGCCCACTGGCGTGCGTCCAGCTCTGTCGGATTAAAAATGGATTCCGGTTCTGTTCCATCTCCCCATTCGCTTCCGGTAAAAGTATTTACAGTGAAATGAATGAAACAGAAAAATTCCATGTTTTCATATGCAATCTGTCTTGCTGATGGTACAACCTGAACCAAACGTTTATCTTCTTCAAAACCTGTATAAAGCATAATCCTTCTCCTTTTTCACAAAATTCTATCAATATGTCTATCTATTTTCGAACATATATTATTTAATTGTCATTTTAATCTCAAAATCAAATTCTTCTGCATCCAGACGATACTGCTCTGATAATTCCGGCCCACAGCTGTTAGATCCGATTCCGTTCTGCGCATAATCCAGACATAAAACAGTACTTCCGCACGGCTGAAGCTCGTAGCTGTGTTTTTTTGTTGTCAGTTCTTCCTGTGTATATGGTGATGCATTAAAGGAGAATGTCTTTTCTCCTGCTGCTGCAAAAGTAAGATCTGCTCCTTTAAGGATCAGATAATCACAGTCTGTATGGCTTCCGTTTTCCTGCGGACGCAGATAATCTTCATGCATCTCATGAATTTCCGCACAATGTCTTCCATGATGGCCTGATCTCTTTTTATCTACATAACTTTCATCTGGTCCGATTCCATAGTATTCCGCATTGTCAAATTCTTTATCAAGAAACAGCCGGATTCCGAACCTTGGGAGCATCGGGAATTCCATATCCCTCTTCACGTTCATTTTTACACGGATTGCACCGTCCGGAGTTATGATCCATTCTGCTTTCACGTTCAGGATCCTCTGTACAGTAGGTGCTGAAACGCTCATGGTTCCTGTGATATGTACCTGTCCGTTTTCAATGTTGCAGAAGGTCTCATATGCTCTTGCATAGCTCTGGTCATAATGCGCATTCATCCATTCCAGTTTGATCTTACGGTCATTGTCTGTCGGAGCTCTCCAGATGTTCAGTTCCATTGGTCGATCAAGGATTTCTTTGCCATTTACGTTCAGTCCTTCAAACAGTCCTGTCAGGCGGTTAAATACATAGGTAGTTTTCTGTCCTGCATGGATTGTAAAGAATTTATCATTTTCTTCCACTGTAAGGATATCATCTGTTTCAGTTTCTGTAAGGAGCTCTGCTGCTTTCTGGTTTCTTCCATCTGCATTCGTTAAGAGAATCTCATCAAATCCCAGTAACGTATCCGGCTGCATAAGCGGTGTGCCATTTTTCAGATAATAGAATACTCTAAGATAACATTTTCCTTTGTCCGGAACAGAAACAGGAAGTTTGATTTTTCCTTCACCATGAGCCGGGATACTCTCATCCAGATTTATATGAGCTACATATTTAGCATCTCCATCAACGCTCATTTCATATATTAAATAAATGTAATCTTTTAAATCCACATAGTTCAGATAATTATGAAGTACAGCTTCACCTGTCTGCTGGTCATAATGAAGTACTCTTGCAGGTCTGTATATGTTTTTGTATTCTTTCAGACCGACATGTGGCTTTCTGTCCGGATATACCAGTCCGTCCATACAGAAGTTTCCATCGTGGATCTCTTCCCCGTGATCGCCGCCATAATAGTAAATTCCTTTTCCATTTTCGGCTTTTCCCTTATAAATCGCATGGTCGCACCACTCCCAGACAAATCCGCCGCAAAGTGCATCATATTTCTGGATAAACTGGAAATAGTCCTCCAGATCTCCAGGGCCATTTCCCATAGCATGGCAGTACTCTACCAAAAGGAACGGTTTTTCCGGATCCTTTTCCATATATTCTTCTATTTCCGAAAATGCCGGGTACATTCTTCCGACTACATCAATATTGGAATAATCATATTCCCTGTCAGAGCTCTGATAAAAAGCACTTTCATATGTAGTGAGTCTGGTAGGGTCAAATTCTTTTGTCCACTTTAAGGCTTCTTCAAAAGTACATCCGTATCCGCATTCATTTCCCATGGACCACATCACAATACATGGACGGTTCTTCTCACGGTATACACAGAGCTTTGTACGATCCATGGTAGCCGGGATAAAATCCGGATTGTTGGAGATGCGTTTATTCCAATGTTCTACTACATTATCCCATTCCTGGTTCTTCAGATACTGGCTCTGGGTACCATGGCTTTCGTTATCTGCCTCTGCGATCACAAAGAGTCCATATTCATCACACAGCTGATAGAAATACGGCGCATTCGGATAATGGCTGCTTCGTACAGCGTTAAAATTGTTAGCTTTCATCATCTTCAGGTCAAGGTCTGCCTGTTCAATACTGATCACAGCTCCTGTCACCGGATCGGAATCATGACGGTTGACACCATTGAACTTCACTTTTACCCCGTTGATATAGATTACGCTTCCATCTCGTTTTACTTCACGAAGACCAATCCTGTCAGTGATCACTTCTCCTTCAGTCTCAAATACTACCTGATAAAGATATGGAGTCTCCGGATTCCAGAGCTTCGGTTCCATGATTGTAAACACTGCTTTATGGGAATATTCCCCTTCAGCCGTTTCTTTAAATCCACCCGCTGCCACTGTGTTGCCATCCATATCCTGGATCCGGATGTTTACAGTTTCTGCTGCGCTGCCAAGAAATTTTGCACAGATCTCTACATCTGCTGTACTTCCCAGTAGTTTTGTAGTAGTGAAGTAATCATACAGAACTGCTTCCGGTCTTTTTAACAGATATACATCACGGAAAATACCGGTCATTCGGAATTTATCCTGGTCTTCCAGATAAGTACCATCACACCATTTCAGAACCAGCACTGCCAGTGTATTCTTTCCACTACGGATGTAATCTGTCACATCAAATTCACTGGTGCAGTGTGAAACCTGGCTATATCCCACATAACATCCGTTTAACCATACATAAAAGCAGGAATCCACGCCTTCAAAGTTCAGATATGCTTTTGGCGCATGTTCATCTTTTTCATACTCAAACTCATGAACATATGCCCCGCATGGGTTGTCCTGTGGAACGTATGGCGGATCAAGGGGAATCGGATAACGTACATTGGTATACTGATGCTCGTCATAGCCGAAATTCTGCCAGATCCCCGGCACAGGTATCTCCCCGAACCCATTTGTATCATAGCTTTCTTCATAAAATTTTTCCTGCAGGTCATAAATGCTCTCATAGAAACGGAATTTCCAGTTTCCATTCAGAAATTCTATTCTGTCCGATTTTTCCCTGTCATGTACGAGGGCTCCCATGCAGGCGGAAGCCGGTACATAGTAGGAACGGTATGGCATGGTATTCTCATGCAGCATGTTAAGATTTTCATAATGCTTAGGTATGATCATGTGATATCCTCCCAATACGTTTATTGTTTTGCTTTTGTCGTACTATCATTATACTTTTTTATTATAAAAAAATACATAAACAACATTCGACAAAACATGCACAAAATGTTATACTTATTACATAATAACCAACTATTTTTTAACAATATTTTGTAGAATCGTAAAATTGCACAATTCATATTGTTGTGTTTTGTGCAATATGACAAGGAGGACATTACTTGTATACGTTATCAGCATACTATCACAAATCCAGGGTAGATTTTATGGATAAAAAACATCCCCTGTTTATTGGAAGCTGCGGCACTTATCATCTATACACCGTAGAAAAGCTTCCTACCCACCGCCCGAAAGGCCGGCTTGATTATCAGCTTCTTTACATCGCATCCGGACGGGCACATTTTTATTTTGATGGAAAACCTACTGTTGTAGAAGCCGGCAATATGGTACTCTACCGTCCACGTGAGGAACAACGCTATTATTATGGAGCGGATCAGACCGAAGTTTACTGGGTTCACTTTACTGGAAATAATGTAAAGAACTTTCTGAGAAGATATGGGATTGCCGACGATACCCGCATTATTTATACCGGTATCTCCATTGAGTACAAAAATCTATTTATGTCTATGATCGAGGAACTGAATCTGCAGCGAATTGATTACGAGGAGATGCTGATAAATTATTTCACGATTCTCCTGATCAGCCTCCATAGAATAGCACTGCAAAAGCCACGTAAAAAGAACCTTCAGAACATGAACGATATGGAACAGGCTGCACAGTACTTTCGGATGCATTATAATAAACCTATAAGTATTGAGGACTATGCTGTTTCCCACAATATGAGTATCAGCTGGTTCATCCAGAACTTCCGTCAGTATGCCAATACTACACCTGCTCAATACGTGCAGTCTCTGAGGCTTACCAATGCAAAAATGCTTCTGGAAACGACCAATTATAATATCACAGAAATAGCCAACCTGGTCGGGTACGAGAATCCATTATATTTCAGCCGCTTTTTCCGAAAACAGTGTGGCATTTCCCCTTCACAGTTCCGCAAACAGCTGGTGCCGAATGCAGAAAGCTGTCCAAAATAAAACCAATCAAAAACGCTGGGAGCAATTCTCAGCGTTTTTGATTGGTTTTATTTAACATAATATTATGATACTTTTTTTACCTTAGAATTAATGGACATAAAGCCTGTTTCAGGATGTCGCGGATAAATATTCTTATACCTGTAAGTACTCAGCACGATCCCCATGAGTCCATAAGAAATTATGATACAGCTTCCTCCGGCTGAAAAAAACGGAAGAAATGTTATTGATTGCGGAAATACGCCAAGATTCTCAAGGACATTTATCAAAAAACTGATGAGAAATACAATTCCGCACCCGCATCCCATCATCATGCCCAGCTGATTTTTCTGTCGTAATGCAGTGTTGAAGACTGCAAAAATCAGAACCGCAAGAACACAGCACAAAAGTATAGCTGCAATTATTCCATATACAGATGACAGATAGGTCAGAATGTAATCCGCAT
Organism: Ruminococcus sp. AF17-12; assembly: GCF_003479245.1. Lineage (NCBI taxonomy): Bacteria > Bacillati > Bacillota > Clostridia > Eubacteriales > Oscillospiraceae > Ruminococcus > Ruminococcus sp. AF17-12. The sequence continues at coordinate 109,989 of NZ_QUGY01000009.1, read as the reverse complement.
TAAATGCTGGCAGGATTCCCGTTACATCTGATTTGCTTTTCCCGATCAGCTTATTTTGTCTCCAAAGTGAATGCAACATTTTTGTGAGATAGTCTGTTTCGCTGCCGCTGGAAAACATCGCCTGTATGCGCGCAATTTGATATTCCGCCAGCCTGTTTCTCAGGTACATACTCAGAAAAGCTGCTATGGGCGCGGTCAAAAACACAGCCCATATTCCACAGATAGTTCTTTTCTTTCTGACTGTAAACCAGTCCTTTTTGATTGCGATCGTCAACATAGTCAGCATAGTTACCAGCATCACACAAGCTGTCCTGAGTGCCGGCAGGCTGTAAACTAATATTACTGGAGCAATCAGCCATAAGATTGCTCTTATCAGTCCCTTATATCCCCACCCATGATATTTATATAAAATTGCTCCATATATGGGGACATAAAACAGCATCAGTTTTTGTACATCCATGCCTCTTCTGCCTCCTGGCAGTGATATAAAAATCCTTGCTCCGTTTACCTGGCCTCCTTCCAATATAACCAGCAAACAGACGGACAATAAAACAGCTGCAATTATTTTTGAAAATTTTGCCAGTACGGTATAGTCCAGCAGATACAAAATCATCATGACAGCCAGCCCGATCATAACATGAAACACATATCTGTCAGAACCGGCTGCCGCATTCTCACTGGCTTTTCCGGAAATCCCTGCATGTATCAGAACACCTGCAATGCTGATAAATATAATCATTCCCAAAAGTTTCCATGCAGCCTGAGGTCTGTGGATACTGTCAAGGGAGATTCCTGTTTCCACAGGATCCCCCATGTCTCTGACGGCTTCCTTCTCTGCCTGTTCATGATCCATGCCTGCCTTCATGTTTTCCGCAATCTGATCCTCCATATGATCCTGCAGTTCCTGTTTTATGTATGGTCTGGCTTTTGTGCAGCGAATCTGTTCCAGCAATAATTTCAGATATTCATCCATAACTCACACCTCCAGTATAAGCACATTGGTCACTGCTGCAGAATACTCTTTCCATTCCTCTATTTTCTTTTCAAGGAATCCTCTTCCCTGTCTGGTAAGGCTATAATACTTTCTGGTCTTTCCAGCTACATCCTGTTCATATACTGTCAGGAGTCCTTTCTCTTCCAGGCTGTGCAGCAATGGATAAAGAGTTCCTGCCTTCAGCTCAAATACATTCTGAGATTTTTGCCTCAGTGTGTCGATCATCTCATATCCATACATATCCTTTTCAGACAAAAGTTTCATTACAAGCATTGCCATACTTCCTGAAACCAATGCTCTTTCAATAGCCATCTGGTCCACCCCCTTCTTAGAATAAGTTATATATCGACGTTCTATATATCGGTTGTCTATATAATAGATTATTTTACGTTATTTGTCAATATATCAATAAGATTTATCAAAAATTTTATATTTTATATCTAATTTTTGATTATCCGCATAGATACTATACTTTCACGTATTTTGAAGTATAGAAAAACTATAGAAAATCATTCATTATACCACGATTTGCATTGTAGAACAAATGTTTTTTTATTTTGCAATTCATCTCCCACCTGTAGAGGAAGGAGAATTCTTGCTATATATTCTGTTAAATACCTTACGGCTGGACATGCTCTACGGAAAAGGCTTCCTTGCAATCCTCCCAATGCGTATTGTAAAGAACTTGATCATGTGGCCAACTGATTACATATATTTGAAAATATATAATCTTAGTGATATCAAATAAAAAACGCGAATATTCCAGTGCTTAATAAGCCACTGATATTCGCGTTTCTTATTATCCTAACCACTTGAAAGATGGATAGTATCTTACAACAGCTTTCCCCACAATCTGGTCAAATCGCACGAATTTATTTTTCCATGAACGTGAATCCTTCGAATCATTCCGGTTGTCACCAAGCATGAAATAACAGTTTTCCGGAACTGTATATGGACCATAACTTCCGATCATTTTCTCCGGAATGAAAGAGTCATCCAATGGAGTGGGTGAACCATCAATGTAAACTTTCCCATCCTTAATTTCCACTACCTCTCCCGGCAGTCCGATCACTCTTTTGATAAAAAGACGGCTTTCATCATCTGGATATTTGAATATTACAATATCAAATCGCTTCGGATCCTTGAACTTTTCAGAAATTTCATGACCGAACAAATTAAGATTGATTCCATACGCAACCCGAAAACCGAAAAGGCGGTCCTTCACCATAAGTGTTTTTTCCATGGAGGGTGAAGGGATTTTTGCGTTAATCAAAACAACATTGTTGATAACCAGGATAATCGCCACTACTATTACAAGCAATTTCACATAGCCTAACAGTTCACGCCAGATTTTCATGCTCTCCACCTCACCGTTCTTCATCATTCATATATCTGAACAATCTTTTGTCATATTTTGCTTCGCGATACCATCCAATTCCGATCATGACCACGCCTAATACAATGGTAACCGTTCTGGCCATTGTATCGGCTGAAAACAGGCAGCTAATTACAATTCCAGTTCCTGCACCTGTAAAAAAGTCAATAACAGACTTTTCCCGTTTCAATGATCCAAGAACTCTTTCTTTGTCCATGGTTTTTACCATTTTGGCATCTTCCTTTATTAAGACATCGAGAGAAATATCAAAACGGTTGCTGATGTCTATGAGAATCTGTAGATCCGGATAACTCTTTTCATTCTCCCAATTAGACACAGTCTGTCTGGTAACATGAAATATTTTTCCAAATTCCTCCTGAGTCAACGCCTTTTCTTTTCGTATTTTTAATATTTGCGTTCCAATATTCATATTTGCTCTGCTCCTGTTCTTCCAATCGTTTTTGCTTTCTCACTTGGATTATAAAAAAAATTCTGCTAAATGAAAAGCGATTTACCTTTTACAGCGAAAAAACAGGTATGCAAAGCTTTTTTGACATGGGATTTTTGAAAACAGATTCACGTTTCTCTACCTAATCTGAATCCTTATTTTATCACCGACAGGTGTCCAGCCAGATTCTGCAGTGATTTCACCTGTAGTTCCATCATATGCGCTTTCTTCGGTTCCATAATCTTCATCCGTTTTATCTGCTGCGTCGGTATTTTCTTTCTGGTCTGTATCGTCTTGAAGCCTTACTTCTGTGGGAGCATCTGCCCCTCCGATAATTTGAGTTTCAACCTGATTCTCTGCATCTGACGGATTTTTTTCCTCCAAAGTATCCTCCGGAACCTCTTCTACCTCTTCTGTAGTCTCACCAATTTCTACAAAATCGTCATCAACCCAGACAGTGTCTGCAGTAGCCATGTAAGGTTCTCTGGTATAAAGCTGTAATTCCAGATAATCGCTGTCAATATCCGGGAGCAAAAGAACCGGGCCGTCAGAATCCAACTGATACATGCCCCAGAAACTGGTTTTAAAACTCCATTGAGATTTACCATCTGCCGAATTGCTGCGCAGTTCATACTGTACCTGATTTCCTTTACTGTCTGTCCCCATAAGCATCATCTCATTACCATTATACAGCTTTTCCTCAAGTTCTTCCGGAATTTCTGCCTTAATTATACTTTGCAGTTTATTCATGGAAAAGTCTGTTAATTTTACGGTTCCTTCTTCTGTTTTAACAGAAACATCTTCCAGCTTTTTATGAACTGTCTGTTTCATAAGCTCCTCATGGGGAATAGAAAAATCAAACTCAAACTCTGCGAAATAATCTTCGCCAAGATTTTCATTTTGATAGGCACCGAGTACCAAATGTACTTCTGGATTTTCTCCCAAATCACCATCAAGGGAAAACCGGGATTCCAGAACAGCATCATAGACATTTTCATCCAGTCCAGTATTTAGCAAATCTTCGTCCGAATATGGCAGAAGGTGTCCGCTTTCGTATTCTTCAATTTTCTGTCCATTTATTGTAGTTTTCTGATAATCAATGTCAAGCTGTGTATTGGCAAAGGTCCAGTCATCCTGGACATCATCCGTGTCCTTTTGCCCGGAAGATGTTTTTTCTGCATGCACCTTTGTTAACAGAACTCCATTATCCAGAACAACTTCTTTTAATGTTACAGTAATTCCTTTGTCTTCCTTAGAGGTATTCAACACTTCCGTATAAGATTCAATGCCTTTTGGGAAACCAAGGGTTTCTCCTATGGACAATGTAATATTTTTTATTGCAGCCTGGATATGTGGATTAGAAAAGATAACAGAACCCAAGGTGACGATCACACAGGCAGCTGCTGCTTTGCTCCACCCTTTTGGTCTCCGGTTTTCCTTTTTTTCACTCCATTCCCGCTCTGCTTCCTCTATATATTTCGGATCAATATTACCAAATTCTTTTGAAAAATCAAACTTTTTCATATGCGTCCTCCTTCTTTTTCCAACAGTTTCAACAGCTTTTTCCGGTTTCTGTATAAATTCATTTTCACGCTTCCCGCTGACATATGATGCCTTTTGGATATTGCAGAAACAGGATCTAAAAACCAGTATCTTCGTACAAAAATATTTCTGTCTCTTGGAGACATTTCTTCCAAAAAACGATTTATGGTTTCCATCAGTTCTTTTTCTGCCAGCTGTTCTTCCACTGTATAAGTTACATTTAGCTGCTCCATTTCATCCATAACATCTGCCATATGAACATCTGGGCGCTTGCCTGCAAACTTTTTCCTTAAACGGTCAATACTAAGATTTCTTGTAATCCGACCGCAAAAATGTGCCAATACAGGAGGCTGCGTAGGAGGAATCTGAGACCATACTGAAAACCAGGTATCATTCAGACATTCCTCGGTATCTTCTCTATTCGCCAATAAATTCCAGGCAATCTTGTAGCAATAGGGGTGATACTTAGTACTCAATTCTATAATTCCATTCTCATCTCTTTTCAAAAACAGGTTTATAATTTCATCATCATTCATTTACAGGTTGTCCTCCGGGTTTCTTTAAGATAAAAGTCACTGTCCATAATCTGACCAGCAACAGATAAGGCGCCTTTTTGAATAAAAAAATTTCCATTCATATTATATATCGTAAAAAATAGTGGATGGTAACAAAAAAATTTAAATTTTTTCAGTTGAGATCCAAACTACAGTTTTGGTTTTCAGAAGATTACCTTTTAGGGGTAAAAGTAATGAAAAGCAGCCGATATTCTCATTTTATATATCATGAGATACCGGCTGCAACTGCTGTTATAAAATATTTAGTCCAATAAAACTCCCTCTATTTGTATTTTTTAGAAAAGATTTGCACGTCTAACTCATCACTGAAATAACGAGAATGTGACGCACAATTATTCAAGTCGTTGAGTCGCTCTTGAAAGCAAAACCGTATTACACTTGTAAAAAAGGTCTGCCACTTCTGCACTCAGATTTTTTTTGCAAGTGTAATATTCTACATATTCCTGAACTATCCTTATGGAGTAACATATCACTGATATGGACAAACAGATACCTTTCGACGATCAATCAGTCTATTAATTGTTTTAGTATCAACATCAAATTGAATCAATTTCTTTATATAACTTTATTAATTGCCTAAGCAAATTTTCATATTCTTTTATTGTCTCATCCGAATCAGACTCTTTTACTATATCCTTGTCATTTCGTAGATTAGAAATTTCAAATGGGTATTGGTTCAATAATTTGATTGTTTCTTTGCGATTTGGGATTAATTGATTTCTTTTATTATATGGAATCGCATTTATGCGCTCTCTTAAATTATGCCGCAGATTGTATGCAAGCCAGTCTGCCGTATCAAAAAAAGCACGATACTCATGTCCATATGCTTTCTCAAGGTTTCCTTTGATATAAGAATAGTAATCGTATCCTTCCGGCACTTTTTTGGTTGTGCTTGCAAAAATCCTTACAATATGATCATATGCATCCCGGTGCTCTTTTAATGGCTGAATCAATGCATCCCCATTTTCTGATATTTCTTCGGCTGTAAGTAGATAAATTTTGGTTTTTTGATGTAATTGATATATCTTTTTCCACAACAGCCCAATCTCATCGTTTTGCATCAGATTAAAAACATTTTGTTCAGCCATTTAAAATACCCCGCTATTGAATTAATGAATTTTTAACTTTGACTCCTTTTCCCTCATTACCAGAAACGATTTTTCATCTAGAATACGGTCACCAAAAATCCGCCAGGATCCACGTCGCTTTATTCGGTACGCTTTAATAGTGGAGATTTGTCCGTTTTCACAGTCTTTTGAAAAAAATTTCCTATATTTAAAAGTTTCTATTATCCCCCATAGAGTCCCTGCAACTATAAAAAAAGAAGTACTGCTACAGCTTCAATCATAAATATTCTCCTTATCATCCCAGTTACATGCATCGTCACAATCGGACTGCATCCCAAGGTCTTTTGGTTCGATCACATTTCTTACACTACTACCTGCACTATATTTTTCTCTTCTGTAAATTATGCTAAGATGAACAAATGTTTCTCTGTAAAGTAACAAAAGAATAAATCCAACAAATATACAGGATAGTAATATAACTCCTTTCCTAGATGCCACAGACTGCAATTGTGGATTTCCAAGGAAGCAAACTGCTGAAATTGCGCTTCCTGATTTGCCTTTCCATTTAAGAACAATGAGTCGAAAGCATCCAAAACCGTAAAATCTTTCAGATTTCCACCCACATACTCCTTAAACTCTTCCTCCAATAATCCGAAAGTTTCTATACAAACAAATAGAGTTTTATCATAAAAATCCCAAATACCATTGTCAACGGATTTTTCGTATATTTATATTTTTACCGTCTCATAACCAACTCTCTCACTTCGAACATGTAGCAAAAAATCTATCATACCAGATAAGGAATGTCAAAACTGTCCAGATTTTACGGCTGTTATCTGCCTTTTTCTCTTTGTGCTCTTTCAGAAGTAAAAGAAGCTTATCTGTATGAAAAAACTCTTCTGCTTCTTTCGAGGTAAATAACTCCTTTACCCTCTGATACCAGTCATCCTGCCGCAGCCACACACGGATTGGAATTGGAAAACCAAGTTTCCTACGTTCATCGGTTTCCTGTGGAAGAAATTCTGAAACAGCTTTACGGAAAATATATTTGGTTGTACCCGCTGCAATCTTGGCTTCTTTCGGAAGCTTTGCTGCAAAGTCAAAAACTTCTTTATCCAGAAATGGTACCCTGACTTCCAATGAATGTGCCATGCTCATTTTATCTGCTTTCTGCAAAATATCGCCAGGAAGCCAGTATCTCAGATCTACAGACTGCATTTTTTCCATGTCTCGAAGTGATCCTCTGTTTTCTGACTCAAGTTCTTCAAAAAATGGTCTTAAATATTCCTGTGTGGAAGGTCCTGTTACTTTATTTTTCAAAATCTGCGCTTTCTCTTTTTCACGGTAAATATATGCATTTCCGATGAAACGTTCTTCCACTTTCATTCCTGCACGGATAAGGAAATCTCGTCCCTTCACATCCGGCAGCTTTGCAGCCAGTTTTCCAATTACACGTCTGACACCAAATGGAATCCAGGCAATTTTTTTCAATGATTCCGGTTCTCTGTAAATATTATATCCACCGAAAAGCTCGTCTGCTCCTTCTCCGGAAAGAACAACCTTGACATGACCTGCAGCCTCTTTTGAGAGAAAGTAGAGTGCAACGGCGGAAGCATCAGCAAGGGGCTCATCCATATGATACATAACATCTGGAAGGGCATCCCAGAATTCCTGTTTGGATATGATTCTCACATGATGTTTTATTCCAGCTTTTTTTGCTATTTCAGCAGCTTTATTCACTTCATTGTACAGTTCTCCCTCATCAAATCCAACCGAAAAAGCCTGCTTAACACCGGAAGCAACTGCCAGATAACCAGAATCAACTCCTCCAGATAAAAAAGCACCTACTTCCACATCACTTAACATATGGTGTCTGACTGAGTCCGTCAAAATTCTTGAAAGCTGAAACTGCAGCTGCTCCAGATCTTTCTTACTGCCTAATAGCCTGGGTGCAAGTTTTGCTTTAAAATAAGTTTTTATCTCATAGTTTCCGTTTTTATATAAAAGCATATGCCCTGGCATAAGCTTATAAATTCCTCTGAAAAAGGTTTCTTCCAGAGGGGAATATTGAAATGACAAATATTGTTCCAGTGCTTCCTGGTTCACTTTTCTTTCATATCCAGGAAACGCAAGGATACTTTTAATCTCGGAGGCAAATACGAAATGTCCATCTATTTTTGCATAATATAAAGGCTTAATTCCAAAGAAATCCCTTGCAAGCATCAAACTCTGCTCTTTTTCATTCCATACAGCAAACCCATACATTCCTCTGAGTTTATCAAATGCTTTCTCTCCATATTTCTGTATGGTATTTACCAGAACTTCTGTATCTGAGTGAGTATGAAAAGAAATACCATCTGCCTCAGCTTCTGTCCGCAGTTCCTTATAATTATAAATTTCTCCATTAAAGACAATATGCAGATTTCCATCATTACTGTCCATCGGCTGCAGCCCATCTGTTGGGTCTATAATGCTAAGTCTTCGAAATCCTAAGGTTATCTCATCTCTGCAAAAAGAACCTTCACTATCTGGTCCTCGATGTACAATAGCTTTCATCATTTTCTCAATTACAATTTTCTGATCCTGTCTGTAACCTGTAAATCCACAAATTCCGCACATTTTATCCTCCGTATCTATTTGATGTAGTTTATACGCCGCAACAACTTTTTTACCACAGGTGAATCCAGCATTGCCACATTGTAATCATAGTGGCCTGTGAGTCTGCGCCTCAGCTTGTATTCTCCTTGTTTTTTCTACAGATGTAGAAATCTTTTTAATTCTACATCTGTAGAAGCAAAAAGTCAATCTTATTTTCTACAATTGTAGCATCTATGACATATATTTAATAATCCATCATGACATACCCCAATGACTCAGATCTTTCAGATTTTGAGACGGTGTGAATGCCTCATTGTCGATAAAATGAAAAGCCGGAAAAACGGTCTTTTGTTGCAGAACCATTTTTCCGACTGTACGGTTACCTATATTTTATGAATCTTTACCCTTTCACTGCACCTGCCATTACACCTCCGATAATATAAATCTCAGATTAATCATATTTCGCTACATTTCGTAAAATTCTCCTGCATTCTGCCGGGATTCTCCCGAGTCCATCAGGTCCTACATTCAGCAAATAATTAATTCCCAGATGATTTAATTTTTGTTTTATATCTGCGATCTCTCTCTCCGATTTCCAATTTTGATCCCATGCACAATATCCCCAACTGTTATTCACAGTTGCCGCAGTCTCATACAGGCCATAAGGTGATGGCTTGAATCCGTCAAATGCATTCATCATACTTTCTTTCAGTTCCTCATCATCTGGTATGGATTCCGGTACTTCATTGTCTCCCAGCGATACATAATCATATGCTCCATTACCAAGTCTTGAATTAATCAGACAATCTGGCTGATATTTTTTTACCAGATCAAAAATTGCCCGACTATGCTTCTCTTCCAACGTCATCGGAACATCAAACCAAATCAGGCTTAATTCCCCATAATTTCTCAGAAGTTCTTCGATTTGAGGATAAATCTTATTGCGAAAGCACACATCATAATCTTTTTTATCATTATCCGGAAAATCCCAGTCATTGCACCAGGCTGTTCCCTCGCACGGAATGTGTCCGGATAAATATCCTCCACCATTCTTATCATGCCAGTCCAGATCCTGGGAATAATATAATCCAAACTTTAACCCGTTTTTGTAGCAGGCTTCTGCAAGTTCTCCTAAAACATCGCGTTTGAACGGTGTCGCATCCACCACATTGAATTTATCCACCTTAGAATGGTACATGGCAAAGCCTTCATGGTGTTTGCTTGTAAACACCAGATATTTCATTCCGCAATCTTTTGCAAATTTTACAATTTCATCCGCATTAAAATAGACAGGATTGAATGCCGTTGCCAGTTTATCATATTCGCTTATCGGAATTCTGCATCTTGTCTGAATCCATTCAGCGTAATTTCCACATTTCTGGTCTTTCCACTCTCCGGCCAGAAGTGAATACAAGCCCCAATGAATCATCATTCCATATCCGCTTCTTTAAACCATTTTCTCGTATCTGTGCTCATACTGATCGATCTCCCTTCATTTGTGTTTTCATTATATCAGAAAGTTCACGATTCCAACATTCCATAACTTTTACATTATATTAGATATTTTTACTTTCAGAGATGCTATTTGCAAGATTGCCATAATCTGCCAAAAATTTACGCGTTCTATTCGTCACCGCAGATAACAATGAGAACACAACGCGTAGTTTTCAGCTGAAAATATCAGTTCCTGCTCAATATACTCCCACGAAAGACATTACCGGTGCTACTCTGGAGTCTTCGATCACGATTGCCAGAAAATCTGTCTGGATTCCTTTAAGATCAATGATCTTTTTATATCCAATGGTAGTTCCATTATAGCATTCTTTCATAGATCCATTTTCTTCATAGCAGACTTTGAACTTTTCTACTCTCTGACTGAATGGAATGGCCTCCTTCAGTACCAGATAATTAAGTTTCTTTTTCTCGATCCAGTTAATCTTGATCATGAGCTTATTTGTTCCCGCTTCGTTCATAAAATAAGTCTCATAATCATCGTTTCTTAATACTGTAGGTTCTTTCTCCCAGCAGTCCAGTGGCGGGATAGATGTGATACCTGCTTCATCAACCAGATTATATTTAAAGGTATTCTCAATAAACTCGCCCAACTGTTTCAGATTTGCAGCATCTGTTTCATGGATACGGCCATTTTTCATCGGAGGAAGATTTAATAATAATGTGGTATTTCCCCCTACGGATTTTAAGTAAATGTCTTTCAGGTTCTCAAAGGAGCGGACCTGTCCGTCTTCTTCCTCATGATAGAACCAGCCTGGACGGATAGAAACATCCGTCTCTGCAGGGTACCATGCAAGTTCTTTTTCATTTGCAAGGCGTTCCCTGCTTCCAAGGTCTGTCTGAGTCTCGTCCAACGGCCGGTTTCGGAATTCTTCATTATCTTCCTGCTGGCTTAGCGCTGCTGTGATCGCCGGATCAGTCATATCCTTTGCAACAACGCTCCATTCACTCGGTCTTACTTCCCCGGCCTCGTTTCCACACCATCTGATGTCCGGGCCTGAAATAGAGATTACCGCATTCGGCTGCAGTTCACGCATCACTTTATAATATCTCTGCCAGTCGTATTTCTGAACCTTTCCATTTGGTCCCTCACCACATGCACCGTCCAGCCAGATTACAAAGATATCACCATATTCTGTCAGCAGCTCTGTCAGCTGATTCAGATAGTAATCGTCATACTCTTTTCCCTTTCCATAGCTGCTGTTGTTTCTGTCCCAGGGTGAAAGATAAACACCAAATTTAAGTCCAAACTCCCGGCACGCTTCGGCTGTTTCTCTGACAATATCCCCTTTTCCGTTTTTGTACGGGGAGTTTTTGATACTATGCTCGGTGTATTTTGATGGCCACAGGCAAAATCCGTCATGATGTTTGCATGTGAGGATCAGGCCCTTCATCCCGCCCTCTGCTGCTGTTTTTGCCCACTGGCGTGCGTCCAGCTCTGTCGGATTAAAAATGGATTCCGGTTCTGTTCCATCTCCCCATTCGCTTCCGGTAAAAGTATTTACAGTGAAATGAATGAAACAGAAAAATTCCATGTTTTCATATGCGATCTGTCTTGCTGATGGTACTGCTTTAACTAATCTTTTATCTTCTTTCAAACCATTATAGTTCATATCGAATTCCCCTTTTTATTTTTATCGTTTCCCCTCTTCAGAAAAACGGTAATTCCATTTTAACCTTTTAATCTTCTGCTTTTCAGTTCTTCATTTGCTTTTTCTACATTCATTTTTGTCATGATGAACGTGATAATTAAAGCAAGGATTACAGGGAACCACAGATACATGAAATGTAACATATTCAGGCAGGATGCAGACTGGGTAACAACTTCACCATTGAATCCACTTGCAGCTAAAAGCCATCCTGTCAGTGCAGTACCAATTCCACCACCAAGCTTGGTTCCGAAAGATGTACAGGAATACATGGTTCCATCAATTCTTTTGCCTTTTGTAAGGTAAGTATATTCAGAACAGTTTGCCACAACTGCTCCCATATCTCCCTGCCATGGTCCCTGTCCGAATTAGGATACAGCAGTAAAGAGAATCATAAGAGGTACACTGTGCATATAAGCTGCAACAACAACAAGTGCTCTTCCGACAGTTGCAATTGCATAACCTACAATATTCAGTTTGTAAAGTCCTTTCCATTTTGCTACCAGGGTAGGTGTTATGATCAGTGCAATGATCAGTGGAATATTGATCGCCCAGGAAAATACAGCATAAAGATCTTCATTAAGAAGGACATATGTCATATAGTAGATACCCATGTTCAGCATGGCAGAGTATGTCTGCTGTACAATATATGTTACGGAAATCATAATGTAATATTTGTTAGAAAACAGAAGTTTTGCTGCCTCTACAAGACCATATTTCTCTATCTCGTCATCAACAACCCCATCACCATTCAGTTCCTCTTCCGGAAGCTCTTTTACAGAGAAAACAGAGATGGTATTTACAATGACACCTACAATCGCAAACACGATTGCAACTACTTTCCAGGCGTATGCCCCGCCTCCAAGGATCTGTACAAACTTAACTGTCACTGACTGAATAATAAGGACAGTTGAAAAGGCAAAGATGAATCTCCAGGATCCCATCTCAACTCGTTCCTTACTGTTCTTGGTTACTAATGCTACAAGTGCCGCATAAGCAATATTGTTTGCAGTAAAGAATACGGCATTTAAAAGGGTGTATGCAATAAAGAACCATGCATACTGTGCAAATTTTCCCATGTTAGTCGGAATAGCAAAGTTTGCTATCAGGGTTACCGCACAGCCAATGTATGCGTAAAGCATCCAGGGTCTTGCTTTTCCAAGACGGCTCTTTGTTTTATCGATCATAGCTCCAAAAAAGATATCCGTTACACCGTCAAACAGTTTGGATACTGCAATAAGTGTTCCGACGATACCTGCATTCAGACCAACTATATTGGTCAGATAGATCATGATAAAGGATGACAGAAATGAATATACCACATTTCCAGCCATGTCTCCTGAACCATATCCAACTTTGTTATACCATTTCAAGTACTTCTTTTCTTCCATTTTTCCCTTCGCTTTCTCCTGGTTTCTCCAGGTTGTCTTCATGCGTTTAAACCTGTGAGATATCTGATGGCTTTCTGCTTCTCTGCTTCTGTCTCCCTGTCTCTTCCTCTTGTTCTCACATCTGCTATTTCCTACGCATCTCTTGTTCGATGAAAATTATATCCTTTTCTCTGTTAAATTCATATAAACAGATTTTGACAAAACATGCACAAAATTTTTCAATTTATAAAATTCTCGTAAAGCTTCAGGCCCGTTTTTTTTACCAATGTTATAATTGCATAATTTTTATGTGTAATTTTTGTATATAATTACAATTGCTTTTTTGGATATCTTTTTTTTAGATTTTCCGTATTTCTGTATAGGTATAAAAAAACTATCCTGTACAAAATACAAAATATAAAAACCTTGTATTTGTTCAGGATAGTTTTATTCAATCTGACCGGAAGAACTGTATCTCACAATTCCTCCATTTCCTGTGTCTGTAAAATGTATTTTTCTTTATAAAGGGAACGATACTCTCTGGGTGTCATCCTGTACCGTTCCCGAAATACCCTGTTAAATGTCCTCTGGCTGTCAAAGCCAGCATCCAGCCATATATCCGTGATGCTTTTATCTGTACACTCCAGATGTACACAGACATAATTGAGCCTCTGCTCATTAAGATACTGGTTAAAATTCCTGTGGAAAGTCCCTGAGAACACCCGCGAAAGTGTAAATTTGCTTATCCCCAGATCTTTTGCCATGGATTCCAGCGAGACTGGTTCCTTAAAATGTTTTGCAATATAAGATACTGTCTGATAGATAATATCACTGCTCTCCACACTGCTCTTTTCCGCCAGTCTGTAACAGGGGATGCTCCTTGCAAGCAGAATCTGTACATACGCCTGTTCAACAACAGGGTTCTTATCTTTTCTTTTTTTATTATCATAAAGACATTTAACTGCATTCCGGATATCCGGGTGTAAATTCTTCGATGTGATTACTGGATTATCCGGGCATGATTTCTGTATTGTATCTGCAAACTGTCCTGTCAGCGTCATCCCTGCCCACAGATACCAGGCTCTGTTTATCCCTGGTGAAAACACCTGATAATGGTGGATCACATCCGGAAAGATTACTGCAAAGTCCCCCTTATCCATATGATACAGTTCCTGCCCCATCCCAAGCTCCAGGGTTCCTTCTGTAATATATATAAATTCTATGGAGTTATGAAGGTGTGGGGAAGCATGTCTGGACGTTTTACTTCTAAAATGAAGGTTTTCTTTTTTCTCCTCATATACAGGAAACATTTATCCGCTCCTTTTTTGGCAAGATTTGTCTGTTTTTTCTTTCTATTTGGCATGAATTCCCGGTTAACCTGCTTTATAATACAGCCATAAGATAAAGAAAGGAGGAACCGACAATGAAAAGATTTAAAGCTTATATCGAATATGTAATCAATTTTTATGCCAACTATTACAGATTTTACCGGTAAGTGCAAAATATGGCTTCCGGATATAACCCGGAATCTGTATTTGCAGTTCATGTAGACCTTGTAATCAATAATTTCAGTATACGCTAGAATTCGTTTCCTGTACATGAACAGGATGCGTTAATATATAAACAAAATTTTACAGTTGGCAGACTTAGCCAAAAAGAGCCGATATCAGTCTTGCAAAGACCTTGTATCGGTTCTTTTTGTATTTTCTCATTATCTAATTATGGGAGGATTTTTCTGTATCACCGAAAAAACTTTTATTCCCGCACTTCAAGCCACTGGTCAATATTCCCAAAATGTACCGCCTGCAGGTTATCTACATCAACCAGTTGCGGGAAGCTGTTTCTGATGATCAGGACACCTTTTTCCTTATCCTGTTTTTCTCCACCGCCAGCGATGCCTCCCATGGTCCTATCAAGTGTTAAAACCGTTCCATCTTTATAACGCACCTGGTCAATACTAGTTCTGGCATAAAGATCCATGCCATAGTCCGTACCTGCATACTCAAACTTGTTTTTCTCATCTTCATACACCTTCATAGCTTCATCATAATCAAGATATAATGACCATAAAAGGGGCGTTACTTCCATTTTTTTCACTGTGATTTCATAACCTCCAAAATCACATTTCCGGTTCACTTCCAGAGTTGTCGGAGGCTTTACTGCACCCAGAGTCCATTTAAAGTCCCATGTTCCATCTGTAATGACTGTCTTATCATAATCTCCTTCCTCCGTAAGATTCTTTAATGTGATTTCTACTGTTTTATTACTCAGATCATAATCACTGTCATAAGATATACAGGCGTTAAAATGTTTAAGATGTGCAGAATTTTGATCTGTTTTCAGTAACACATCCTGTCCTACCCCAGTACTGAAACTTCCAAATCTGTTATCGTCCACTGCATATACTTCTTTTCCATCGATCTTAAAATGTGTCATCTCCTCAAAAGAAGTATGATCAGTCATAGAAATACTGTCATCTGTTTTCACTTCAAAAAAAGCATACAGGAATCCCTGATCCTGAATAGAATCTGTCAGGGTAACCGTCACACCATTTTGTGTTACAGACTGGTCTATATTCTGAATATAAGTTGATTCCTGCAGTGTCTCCTGCTGTTCCTCCGATGGATCCAGTCTTTTCACCAGGTAATCATTCCATTTAAAGAACTCTTTTGCAGCCACAGTAACAGCCATACCAGTACAGATTACTGCTGCTGCAATCAATAATCGTCCACTGATTTTTTTTCTTTTGTATTTTTTATCAACTGAATCCGCCTGTTCAATCTGTTTTAGTGTATCTTCAAATTTATTATGAAAATCCTGTGGTACTTCCGGTGCGATATTATTCCATTTCTTCTCTAACATGACATTTTCCCCTTTCCTGTTATTCTCTTTAATTGCTTGCTGTTTTTCCCAGTTGCCGGTCTTTTCTCTTCTTCGGATAACTGCACCTTCAAAAACTCTCTTGCACGTGAAAGTCTGCTTTTGATCGTTCCTTCCGGAATATCCAGAGCCTCACTGATCTCTTTCAATGAAAATCCTTCTAAATAATACAATGTTACCAAAACCCTCAGATCCTCCGGAAGTTCCATAATCGCCATATACAGATGACTGTATCTGTCCTCCTCAGTCATTTTCATATTGTCCATATATTCTTCATATGGAATAACATTTTTTCTTTTCCGAAGAATCCCTTTGCATTCATTGATCAATATCCTTGTGATCCATGTTCGGAAATATTTTTCTTTCTTTAAAGTGGGAAGTTTTTCATATGCCTTAAGAATTGTTTCCTGCACAGCATCCCCACAATCAGAGTCATTCTTCAGAATGGACTTTGATATATGATACAGCATGGCTTCTGCATCCCGAACCTCCTTAATAAATACATCTTTTGTCATAACTTTGTCTTCTCCTTTTGTCCAGCTGGATTACTACTCATGTTTACTTTTACACTAATTAGATGCATCGGAAAGGAAATCGGTTCTCATCAAAGTATTTTTTTCCGTTGCCTCTTCCATTGCCAACGAAAGATCCACTTTTTTTAATCTCTGTCCTGTTTGTGCTTTTTATGTAATTCCGTAATATATTCCTCAAGCTTCTCTTTGTCTTGCTCTTCACAGGCGACCAAAACCAAACACTGCTTAGATCAATCCGATATGCTTTTACTGTTTTCTCACCCAGTTTCTCTGTATATGTGCAATGAAAGATGAGATACTTTATCCCCATTCCAGACAGGTACGCAGAGCATGACTCTCACAAAGCAGTGTCCATTCAGATAGTTGGAACCGTTGTGTGCGGCTCAGTATAGATAATATCAGCAGAAATAAGGTATCTGCTGTCGGAACAGAAAAAGTTTCAAAATAGATCAAAAAATATTGCTGAAGTCTACCTATCAGTGTTTTTTCGCTGTATAATGTTTTTGCCGTACAGGGTCACTTTCCTTTGTAATGTTTTATGCCAAATTCATTATACATCAGGAAATCCTGTACGATATTTTTTTATAAAAAAGTTGTAAAGTAGTGTATCAATATCATAATTTTCTAAAATTGAAACTTTTTGCTCTTTGACAGGATATATAAGAATGTAAAGGTTAAAAGCTTTTAATTTTTAAAAATATTAAAAAGAAAGTAGGATTGATATGACAGATGAAGAAGAACTTTTGCAGCGTCTCAGGAACAGAGAAAAAAATTCAATAGATGAAGCAATCCGAATTTATACGCCGTATTTGAGTACTGTTTTGTATCATATGGCCGGCAATTCACTGCCGAAAGAGGATATTGAAGAAATTGTGGCAGATGTGTTTGTTGTACTTTGGAAGAATACCGGGAGGATCGATTTGCAGAAAGGTACATTACGGTCATATCTTGCTGCTGTTGCCCGGAATTTTGCTCTGAAACGGATAAACAGAAAGATGGATCATACATCTCTTGAAGATATTGAACTGTCAGATGACAAAAATTTCATGGAAGAGAATTTTCACAATAATTATGTATGGGAAACAGTTATGAGCCTTGGCGAACCTGACAGCGAGATTTTTGTAAGGCGGTATAAATTTGATGAAAAAATCAAGGATATTTCAAAAGCAATGGGACTTAATATTTCTACAGTTAAGACCAGACTTTCAAGAGGAAAAAGAAAACTCAGAAAAATGTTATCGGATGCGGAGGAAAAATTATGAGAAGAAAAAATTTGCTTAAAGAATTGGGAATACAAAAACAGGCAGATATTTCCTGCAATGCTCTTGATATTGATACAGAGAATGTCAGACAGAGAGTTTATGCAAAACTTGACTTCGCAGATACAGAAAGGAAGCAAACGACTATGAGATCAAAAAAGAAAATATTACCTTTGTTGATAGCTGCAACACTTACAATTGGAGTTACGGCTATGGCAGCAACAGGAAAGATTTCAATGTGGACAGGTTCATCTGCATCACGTGCTGATTATACATCTCTTCCAACGTCAGAACAGATTACAAAGGATATTGGGTATAGACCGGTATTGATTGATACCTTTGAGAACGGGTACTGCTTCAAAAAGGGCAATATTATAAAAAACAGCTTTAAGGATAGCAATGCAAATGTAATTGAGAATTTTAAATCTGTGTCCTTTGATTATCAGAAGAATGGAGATGTTGTATCGTTTGCACAGCAGAAATTTAACTCAAAACTTACTCCGTCAGGTGATATTATTGCCACTGTAAATGGAACAAATTTGTATTATGTACATTATATAAATAAAGTGGTATCAGATGATTACGAATTGACAGAACAAGATAAAAAAGACCAGTCCAGTGGAAAAGTTGTATTCAGTTACGATGACAGTGCTTCTCAGATTGAAGTCAGTCAGGTTCAAAGCGTTAACTGGAATAAGGATGGTATCCAGTATGATTTGCTGCAAAGAGATGGAAAATTATCTGCCGGAGAACTTGCAGATATGGCGAGAGAGGTTATTAATAACAGAAGATAATCGAGTAGGAGGGAGTGATTAGCTCCCGCCCTTTTATCGAAACCGCCGTGCGTACCGTTTGGTACACGGCGGTTTCAATGAGTTGACGTGCACAGACTGATAGGCTTCCAATACATGCTACAGTGCAGTGCCCTTCCCGGGAATAAATAAACGGCTCATATCTGCATGCTCCAGTTCAAGAAGCGCTATTTTTTTGTCAAGGCCTCCGGCATATCCTGTCAGGCTGCCATTTGCGCCTACTACACGATGACAGGGAATGATAATAGAAACTTTGTTGTGTCCAACTGCACCGCCTACAGCTTGTGCAGACATATGAGAAAGCTGCTGCATTTCAGCTACTCTTCGTGCAATCTCTCCATATGTGATCGTCTGCCCATAAGGAATCTGTAATAAAATCTGCCATACTGCCTGTCTGAATGCGGATCCGGAAGGATGAAGAGGGGGAGTAAATGTGGGGTCCTCACCGGAGAAATATATATCCAGCCATTTTTTTGCCTCTGTAAGGATTTTCGTCTCCTGCACTATTCTCGTATCAGGAAGTGTGTTGGCAAAATATTTCTGGCCTTCAAACCACAGACCGGTAAGCCCAATATCATCGGCAGCCAGTAAACTATTTCCCAGAGGTGATAAATATGTAGAGATATAGATCATTTTCAACCTGCCTTTCAAAAATCATATTCTCCCATATATGATGAACAGAATACCGGTCAATGTCAAGATGGCATACAGTAAGAATTATGTTAATGTGATCGTAGCTTCCAAGGTTCAGAAAAGAAGCTGTTCTTTCAATTTCCATTTTCTGTTCCTGGAAGTAAAGGCTGCCTCCACAGAATTCAGAAGCAGCAGCCTTTTCTGCTCCTGGGTAAGATCTAACAGAGATTCCATATATCGGAATTCCCGGGAAAGGGTTGTTCTTTCAATCGCCGGATCATCGGTATTTAAGGTTACCTTAAGTCCCATTTCGAGAAATGCTTTCAGCGGATAATCAGACATTTCTTCCACAGCTTTTGTCTGGCGGTTGCTTGTAGGACACATTTCCAGAAAAATCCCATTATCCTTTACAAGCTGTATCACTTCCTTATTTCCTGCAATCCTTACACCATGGCCGATCCTAACTGCACCCATATGGACAGCTGTTTTTACATCCTCTGCATTTCCGGCCTCACCTGCATGGATAGTAAATGGAACCTGATATTCTCTTGCTTTTGCAAAAAGAGCCTCGTAATTTTCTGTTGGAAAGAGTGCCTCGGCTCCTGCAAGATCGATAGCAACCACGCCGCCATCTTCAACAAGATATTTTTTGGCCAGCTCCAGAGTTTCCAGATTTTCTTTTTGGTTAAGATCACCGCGCATACAACATAAGATCAGATTACCGGGGATGGGAGCTCTTTTCAGACCACGTAATGCAGCATGGATCGCTGTTTCCTGAGTCATTTCCTTCTGTGTATGGAACTGTGGGGCAAAACGAAGTTCTGCGTAGATCACACCGTCTTCTTCCATTTCAGAAAGGATAAGATAAACAGCCTCTTCCAATGCCTCTTCTGTCTGAAGAAGGGAAAGAGGCAGGTCAAAGCATTTCAGAAAATCATTGAGATTTTCGCAGGTATCCGGCACAGAAAGGAGAGAAAGAAGCTCTTCATCTGTGGCAACCGGAAGCGTGATCTGCTGCAATGCGGCAAGTTTTCTGGCTATCTCTGTGGTAATGCAGCCGTCCAGATGTGCGTGGAGATCGATGTAGTGATCAATTCTATTTTCTGTTTTCATAGGCGCTAAGTACCTCCCTGGTTGGATTTATTCTTATCCCTGAAATGGTTTTGCGTTTCTTATGGTATCTGTCGGAAGGAAATATTAAGGTGAATTCCGGGTTATATTTCCTGTGTGGCTTTTTTTAACCAGGATTGCTCTTCTTCATTCAGATACGGAGAAATCTTTTCGTATACAAGGGCATGATACTGATTGAGCAATTTGCGCTCTCCTGCTTCCATCTGTTCCGGATCGATACCTTCCAGATCAAATGGGACCAGAGTCAGTGGCTCAAATTTCATAAACTGGCCGTAGGATGTTTTTTCGGCTTTTTTGCAAACTACAAGATTTTCGTGACGGATGCCGAATTCATTTTCCGCATAATATCCCGGTTCATCGGAGGTGATCATCCCTTCTTCCAGAACAGGAGCCGGAAGCTCAGCAGGGCTTTTCCAGCGGAAGCTCTGCGGTCCTTCGTGTACATTGAGAAGATAACCTACGCCATGGCCGGTTCCGTGGTTGTAATCCTCTCCCATAGCCCAGAGAGGTCCTCTAGCCAGGGCATCCAGATTCAGGCCGGTACAGCCGTAACGGAATTTTGCTGCTGCCAGGTTCAGGTGTCCACGGAGTACTGCTGTGAAATATTTTTTTTCTTTTTCAGTAACCGGGCCAAGTACAACGGTGCGGGTGATATCAGTAGTGCCCTCCAGATAATGTCCGCCTGTATCCATCAGAACCAGCCCTTTTGGCTCCAGTGGAATATTGGTTTCTTCTGTTGCACTGTAATGGACAATGGCTCCATGTGCACCGTAGGCAATGATGGGATCAAAGCTGTTTCCCTGAAAATTCTCCTGTACGGAACGGAATTCATAGAGCTTATCAGCAGCGGAAAGCTCGGTGATCTCCTTCATTCCCACATTCTTCTTCAGCCAGTAGATAAACTTCACCATTGCAACGCCATCTTTGAGGTGGGCTGTCTTTTCATTCCGGACTTCGGTTTCATTTTTGATGGCTTTTGGGAGAAGGGTCAGATTTTCACCGTCCAGGATCGTTACCGTCTTTGGAATACTGCTGACCAGCCGGCTGTTTACATTGCTTCTGGAAAGAAATACCTTTTTCTCTTCGGGAATCGTCTGTACATAGGTGTAAATATCATCATATGGATAAATGGCAATACCGTCTTTGGAAAGTGCTTCCTTAACAGAATCCGAAAAGGCTTTTTCATTGACAAAAAGACGGAGCTCACTGTCATCCAGCACAAGATAGGAAAGAACTACCGGGCAGCAGTGGATATCATTTCCGCGGATATTTAAAAGCCATGCAATGTCATCAAGGGAAGTGAGGATAAAGAGGTCTGCGCCCTTCTCTTTCAGTTTGCTGCGGATCTCACGGATCTTGTCTGCTCTGGATCTTCCGGCCCATTTTTCGGATAATTCCATTACCGGTTCACAGGAAAGTGCTGGACGATCATCCCAGATATTTCCGATGAGATCCTCATTTACAGAAAAATGTACCTGTTTTTTCTGAAGGATTCTTTCTAGCGTCTCTGCTTCTTCTGCGCTTACGGTACGGCCATCGAAGCCGAGACACATTCCCTCTTTCAGATTTTCTTCCAGGAATTTGTGGATCGTTGGTACGTCCGGTTCTCCCATCTTAAACAGAGTAACCGGAGTTCCCTCTAACTGCTGTGCAGCCTGGATAAAATATCTTCCGTCTGTCCAGAGTCCGGCCATGTCCTGCATGATCACGGCAGTTCCGGCAGAACCGGTAAATCCGGTGATGTATTTTCTGCATTTAAAATAATCTCCAACATACTCAGAACCATGAAAATCATCGGTCGGAACCAGATAAGCATCGATTCCCTTTTCCCTCATCTGTTTTCGAAGAGCTGTGATCCGTTCTGTAACTGTCATAATCTTATGCCTCCTCTGTATAACTGTTCTTTATCGCAAAGCCATGATCCATAGGGCCGCTTCCTTTTCCCAGATCTAACATGGCAGCAAGGGCTCCGGAAATATAGTCCTTGGCACGGTTTACAGATTCCACCATGGAAAATCCCTTTGCAAGGTTGGAAGCGATGGCTGAGGAAAGAGTACATCCTGTTCCGTGGGTGTTGGGATTGTCGATCCTTTTTCCCTCAAACCACTGATATGTTCCATTTACATAGAGAAGATCATTGGCATCATTGAGCTTATGTCCGCCCTTGCAGAGAACTGCACAGTGATATTGCTCGGAAACCTGTTTTGCAGCTTCGATCATATCATCGGCGCTTTTGATCTTCCTTCCGGTAAGCACCTCGGTTTCCGGGATATTGGGGGTGAGAAGATCTGCAAGAGGAAACAGTTCTTCCTTCAGAACATCCACCGCCTCCTCACTGATCAGTCTTGCACCACTGGTGGCAACCATAACCGGGTCCACCACGATGTTTTTTGCCCGATACTGTCGGAGTTTTCCTGCGATCATATGGATCAGATCACTTTCGGAAACCATTCCGATCTTTACTGCATCCGGAAAGATATCCGTAAAAATACAGTCCAGCTCCTGACCCAGGAACTCTGCGGTTGCATTCTGGATGGCTGTGACACCGGTGGTGTTCTGGGCAGTCAGTGCGGTGATGGCACTCATGGCGTATACTCCGTTTGCCATCATGGTTTTAATATCGGCCTGGATCCCGGCTCCTCCGCTGGAATCGCTGCCTGCGATGGTTAATGCTGTTTTCATCTTTGGTTTCCTCCATTTTCTGTGAATATATGATTCTGTAACTCTGTCAGATCCCGACAGTAGATATAGGCATCCTTTTTCAACTGTTCCTGATCCGGTTCTCCCAATGCGTCATAAATACCGGCAGTCAGAAATCCTGCTTTTCCGGCAGTCTGCAACGCGTAGAGCGAATCCTCCACAACCAGTGTCCGGGATGGCTCCGATCCCAGTGCTTCTGCTGCTGTAAAATAGACCTTCGGAGAATGTTTGCTTTCTCCGATCTCACTGGTGGTATAGATTTTATTAAAAAAAGAAAGAAGTCCGTTTCTTTCCAGTGCCCGGCAGATATGTTCCCTGGGGCTTGAGGTTGCCACAGCAGCCGGGATTTTCTGTTCTGTAAGACATTGAAGAAGCTCCCTGGCACCTGATTTTGCCGGGACCTTTTCAAAATAATATTTACGGATCCGGGCTTTCAGATCCATCACGATCTTTTCTTCGGAATACGCAAGAGTAAACCTGTTTTTCAGCCAGGCCGCTCCCTGCTCCATACTCATGGGAAAAAGGATTTCGTCCATTCCCGCAACCGGTTGATATCCCAGATCTGTAATATATCGTTTTCCAAGCTCCTTCCAGACAGAAAGCGAGTCCAGAAGGACACCATCTGCATCAAATATCATGGCTTTTATAGGAAAAATCATGTTTATACTCCTGAAAAATTTTTTGTGATACTCTGTCATTGGAACATTACGAAATAATTTTCCATGACATAAAAAACTGACATAAAAAACGCGGATATATCACAAAAGATATATCCGCATTTATTATAAGCCGCAGATTCCCAAAATGCAACCGGGAGTTAATGAGGCTCATCTGAAACAGTAACTCTCTGTTTTCAAAATATTTTTTATTCTTTACCGTTAAAACAATATGTGCATACATTACAAGGATCGATTCCAATGGATTCCAGAAGATCATCCAGTCTGTGATAACGGAGAGTGGTAAAATTCTGCATCTTGCAGATATCCTGTACCATCTGCTCGTATTTCTCTGTATGTGGATCTGCATATTCATCCAGAATTTCCTGCGGACAGTTGGGGCCTTCTCTTTTTTCAATCACCTGACGGGCGATCAGCTCCATCTCAGATTTGGAACGTGAGAAGTTTAAGTATTTGCAGCCGTACATGATCGGCGGGCAGGCAGGACGGACATGAACCTCCTTGGCACCGCTGCGGTACAGAAATTCAGTTGTTTCGCGGAGCTGGGTACCACGTACGATGGAGTCGTCTATGAGAAGAAGTTTTTTATCCTTGATCAGCGCACGTACCGGGATCAGCTTCATTTTTGCAATAAGGTTACGCTGGTTCTGATTGGTCGGCATAAAAGATCTGGGCCAGGTTGGTGTATATTTGATGAAAGGTCTTGCGTAAGGAATGCCGGATTCATTGGCGTATCCGATGGCATGGGCAATGCCGGAATCCGGAACACCGGCTACAATATCCGGGTGCACGGAATCGCCGTCTCTCTTTGCAAGCATGCTTCCACAGCGGTAGCGCATCTCCTCTACATTTACACCTTCATAAGAGGCTGTCGGATATCCGTAGTAAACCCAGAGGAAAGAACAGATCTTCATTTTCTTTCCAGGCTCAACCAGAGTTTTAACTTCGTCTGCTGTTACGAATACGATCTCTCCAGGGCCTAGCTCTTTATAATCTTCGTATCCAAGGTTGATATAGGCATGACTTTCAAAAGAAATACAGTATGACCCTTCTTTGTGGCCAATTTCCACAGGAGTTCGTCCCATCTTGTCACGGGCTGCATAAATTCCGTCTTTTGTCATAAGAAGCAGAGTCATGGAGCCATCGATCAGGCCCTGTACATACTGGATACCTTCCACAAAATTGTCCTTTTCACAGATCAGTGCAGCGATCAGTTCGGTCACATTGACTGTTCCGTTGGTCATCTCCTGAAAATGTACCTTGGTCGTATTGTACAGCTGCTGCAGAAGTTCATCATAATTATTGATCTTTCCCACAAAAGTGAGGGCAAAGCTGCCGATCCTGGAACTGAACAGAAGGGGCTGAGGCTCATAATCAGAAATGCATCCGATTCCCATATTTCCCTTCATGGAACCCACATCTCCGTCAAATTTTGTACGGAAAGGCGTGTTCTCAATGTTGTGGATGGCACGGTCAAATCCACGTTCTCCGTAAACCGCCATACCTCCGCGGCGTGTTCCCAGATGAGAATGATAATCCACTCCGTAAAAAAGTTCCAGTACGCAGTCGCTTTTCGATGCTACTCCAAAAAATCCGCTCATAATGTGCTCCTCTCTGCTTCCATAGTATTAACGATTCCTGTTATCGTTCGTACATCCATAATCGTTATCAGTATAGCATAAGAGAATTGAAAATAAAAACCAATTTGGCGGATAATCCTGCTTTTTCAGAATAAACTATAAAGATATTAGCCGGATTTATAGAAGTGGAAAATTTTTTCTGTATGAGCCAAAAGAAACAGCTCCGCTTTTACAGAACTGTTTCTTTTGGCCATTTGGCAAATATGTGGTTTAAAAATCCGGTTTATTCCTGGGTGATTCCCTTAAACTCGTAACCGGCTTCCTTGATCACTTCTTCAACCTTTGCTTCGTCAACCTTCTCAGGTACAGAGAATACAGTTGTTCCGTTCTCGTGGGAAGAAACTACATCTTCTGCTCCGAAAGCTGCCTGGATGGCTTTGTTTACGTGGGCCTCACAGTGTCCGCACATCATTCCTTCTACATTGACCGTTACCTTTACCATTGTTTTGTTCTCCTTTTCTTCTTTTATATTTTCATCATGACTGATGTGTAATGTTACCGGATTTTTGATCGTTTTGTCTTTGGCTGCATTGTGGATCTGAAACAGATTCAGACGTAGTGCATTTGTTACAACACAGAAGCTGGAAAGACTCATGGCCGCAGCTCCGAACATCGGATTCAAGGTCCATCCGAAAAGCGGGATCCAGACACCTGCTGCAAGGGGAATGCCGATTATATTGTAGAAAAATGCCCAGAAAAGATTCTCATGGATATTCCGAAGTGTGGCGCGGCTTAAACGTACTGCCGCTGGAACATCGCTTAACTGGCTCTTCATCAGAACGATATCTGCCGCATCAATGGCAATATCTGTTCCTGCACCGATGGCAATTCCGATATCGGCTCTTGTAAGTGCCGGCGCGTCGTTGATACCGTCACCGACCATGGCAACCTTTCCCTGCTCCTTCAGAGCGCGGATCACACTTTCTTTTCCATCCGGAAGAACTCCTGCGATCACATCGTCAACTCCTGCCTGAGCTCCGATGGCTTTTGCGGTACGCTCATTGTCACCGGTAAGCATAACTACACGGATTCCCATGTTCTGAAGCTCTTTTACTGCACGGGGACTGTCTTCCTTGATCACATCCGCAACTGCGATGATTCCCAGAAGTTTACCGTTTCGTGTGAAAAGAAGGGGCGTTTTTCCATGCTCTGCAAGCTGCTCGGCTCTCCTGTTAAGGTCTGCGGAAACCTTTGTCTGGCTGCTGATAAATTTCATGCTTCCGCCTGTCAGTTTGTCACTTCCAAGTATAGCGGAAAGTCCGTTTCCCGGAAGTGCCTGGAATCCGGTTACTTCACCTGTGGCAAGGTTCTCTTCCTCGGCTTTTTTGAGAACGGCTTTTGCCAAAGGATGTTCACTTTTTTTCTCCAGTGCACAGGCCAGAGAGAGAAGCTCTGTTTCTGTAACTCCCTCTGCCGGGAGAATATCTGTTACCTCCGGCTGACCGCTTGTAATGGTTCCGGTTTTATCCAGTGCGACGATCTGGACTTTTCCTGCTTCCTCCAGGGAAACAGCTGTTTTGAAAAGGATTCCGTTTTTGGCACCCATACCGTTGCCGACCATAATGGCAACCGGTGTTGCAAGGCCAAGTGCGCAGGGGCAGCTGATGACCAGAACGGAAATCCCCCTTGCCAGAGCATAACCGAAGGTCTGTCCTGCAAGAAGCCAGATGATCGTTGTGATCACTGCGATTGTGATCACTGCCGGTACAAACACACCGGAAACACGGTCTGCGATCTTTGCGATCGGTGCCTTGGTGGCTGCCGCATCACTGACCATTTTGATGATCTGGGAAAGAGTGGTATCCTCTCCCACTCTGGTCGCTTCGCATTTGATAAATCCGGACTGATTCACAGTTGCCGCAGAAACCATATCTCCAGTTTCTTTATCAACCGGGATACTCTCGCCGGTCAGTGCGGATTCATTGACTGCGGTGGTTCCTTCCAGGATCACTCCGTCCACCGGAATATTCTCTCCCGGGCGGACGACAAAGGTTTCTCCTTTCTGAACCTGCTCAATAGGAACGGTAAGTTCCTGTCCCTTTCGTACCACGACCGCAGTTTTGGGTGCCAGCTTCATAAGGCTTTTAAGCGCATCCGTTGTCTTTCCTTTAGAACGGGCCTCCAGCATTTTTCCTACGGTGATCAGTGTCAGGATCATGGCTGCAGATTCAAAATAAAAATCCATCATATAATTCATAACTGCAGCAGAATCTCCATCTACCTGTGCTCTTGTCATGGCAAACAGTGCATAGACGCTCCACAGGAAGGATGCCATGGAGCCAAGAGCTACCAGAGTATCCATATTTGGGGAACGGCGCCACAGACTCTTAAATCCATTGATGAAAAATTTCTGGTTGATCACCATAATGATACCAGCCAGGAGCAGCTGTATCAGTCCCATGGCTACGTGATTGCCGTCAAACCATTTCGGCAGTGGCCATCCCCACATCATGTGCCCCATGGAGAAATACATCAGCACCAGCAAAAATCCCACGGATGTGATAAGACGTTTCTTTAGGATCGGAGTTTCATGATCTTCCAGCGCTTCTTCTGCCGCAGACATGGAAATCTTCGCTCCGGCAGTTCCGCCCTTTAAGGATGCACCATATCCGGCGGCTTCCACTGCGGCAATGATCTCACCGGATGAAGCGGTTCCTTCAACTCCCATGGAGTTGGTCAGAAGACTGACGGAACAGCTATTCACCCCCGGAACTTTCGATACGGCTTTTTCCACACGGGCAGAGCAGGCGGCGCAGCTCATACCAGTTACATTATATTGTTCCATTTTCTTTCAGTACCTCCTAAAATCCAGTTTGTCCCTTTATTTCATCAGCTTCTGGAGGGTTGCTACCAGCTCATCAATGGTCTCATCCTTACCTTCCCGGATATCCCGGGCAACGCAGGTGCGGATGTGGCTGGCAAGCAGCTCTTTATTAAACGCATTCACTGCAGCATTGACTGCAGCAGACTGGATCAGGATATCATTACAGTAGGCATCATTCTCCATCATTCCTATAATGCCTCTGATCTGGCCTTCAATACGTTTCAGACGGTTGATCAGCTTTTTTTTCTCCTCTTCTGAACGCGCAGTGTGTTTTTCACAGCAGCAGGGACAGACTTTCTTTTCAGACATAAGCTGTCTCTCCTTTCCCATAAATACCCTCATGGGGTATCCTGTTTATATGAAATAATATATACCCTCATGGGGTATTTGTCAATAGAAACAATATTTTTATAATAAAAAAGCCCGCTCATCCGATAATGGCAATGAGCGGGCAATATAAACTTATAATTAGCCGAATCAGGTAAGTCCCCAACGGGGTTGCGAAAAGCAATAAGCAGTGGGTGGGGACTTGTCTATAATTCTACTCTTCCACGATATGTCCGAAATAATAGAATCCCTTGCAGGTATCCAGGCTTACTTTTACATATTTGCCGATGAGATCTTTTTCTCCCGGGAAATGAACCAAGAGATTATGCTGGGTACGGCCAGTAAGAGTGCCTTTCTCCCGGTTTTCGTCTTCTACCAGGATTTCCTGAATGGTTCCCTGGAAACGGGAGGAATTTTCCCGGCCCTTTTCCTGTACTAGGGTAAGAAGACGGCTGAAACGGTCTTTTACCACATCCTCCGGCACCTGATTTTCCATGCCGGCTGCAGGGGTTCCGCTTCGTTTGGAATAAATAAATGTGAAGGCAGTATCGTAATTTGCTTTTTTTACAACATCCAGTGTTTCCTGGAAATCTTCTTCTGTTTCTCCCGGAAATCCGACCATGATATCTGTTGTCAGCGAAATATCCGGGATCGCCTTACGGATCTTATCTACCAGCTCCAGATATTTCTCCTTGTCGTAACGGCGGTTCATTTCCTTTAAGACTCTGCTGCTTCCGGACTGCAGCGGAAGATGCAGATGGTGACAGATCTTCTGGCTCTCTGCCATGGTCTGGATCAGCTCATCGGACAGGTCCTTCGGATGGGAAGTCATAAAACGGATACGCTTCAGCCCTTCGATCTTTTCCACTTCTTTCAGAAGTTCTGCAAAGGTTACCGGTGTTTCCAGAGTTTTTCCGTAGGAGTTTACATTCTGACCAAGAAGCATGATCTCAGTAACGCCATCTGCGACCAGTTCCTCGATCTCGCGAATGATGGCCTGTGGCTCGCGGCTCTTTTCGCGGCCGCGGACATAAGGAACGATGCAGTAGCTGCAGAAGTTATTGCAGCCAAACATTACGCTGACTCCTGTTTTGAATGAGTATTTGCGGGAAGTTGGCATGCCCTCTACGATCTCATCGGATTCCTTCCAGATATCAATGATCTGGTCGTCGGTCTGCAGCGTCCGGTAAAAAAGCTCGGGGAATTTGTGGATATTATGGGTTCCGAATACAAGATTTACATATTTATAATCCTTGCGGATCTTTTCCACTACGTGATGCTCCTGCATCATACATCCGAACAGTACGATCTTCATATCCGGGTGCTCCCGTTTGATGCTCTTTAAATGTCCAAGATGTCCATAGATCTTCTGATTGGCATTTTCCCGGACTGTGCAGGTGTTAAATACAACTGCATCAGCATCCTCGGTATCTACCATTTCATATCCCATTTTTTCCATGATGGCCGCAATAGACTCTGTCTGGATGGAGTTCATCTGGCATCCTTCATTCTGGATGTGGAAGGTGGGACGTTTCGTACTGCTTTTGGCAAGAAGTTCTTTACATTTTTCAATGTACTGAAGCTGGATCTCTGTTTCTTTGTTCTGGCTCAAATCAATTCCTCCAATAACTAAAAATTTCATATGTATCTATAAATTATTTTTCTTTAGACAATATCAGACGGGAGCATTGAACTCCCGTCTGATATATCATACAGAATTTACAGTTGTCTGTCAAAGAGTTTTTATAATAGCGGTGCAAAAACTCTCAGTACGTTCTGAATGGCACGTACCACAATATTTCTCTTCTGGCAGAATGCCAGATCAATGGGATCACAGTACTCCAGAGTTTCTGTAAAATCATCCCGGATGTCCAGGATCACATCATTCTTATACATCCAGACACCATCTTCAAAATGCAGATAAAGGCTTCGGTAATCCAGATTTATGGTTCCTACGACGCCTACTTTGTCATCACAGACAAAAGATTTTGCATGTAAAAATCCCGGCTGGTATTCGTAGATCTTTACACCTGCTTCCAGAAGCTGCTTATAATAAGACTGTGTCAGCAGGAATACCATTTTTTTGTCCGGGATACCTGGTGTCATGATCCGGACATCCACACCGCTTTTTGCAGCGAGGCACAGGGCGGTCATCATCTCATTATCTATGATCAGATATGGTGTGCAGATATAAACATAGTTTTTGGCGCGATTGATAATATTAAGATAAACGTTCTCTCCTACGATCTCATCGTCCAGGGGGGAATCGCAGAATGGTTGGACATAACCGTTTCCCGGAAATTCGTTGGGGTGCCACCTGTGCGGAACATAATTTCCGAAATCAAGAGAAGTATCTGTTTTGGTAACGATTCCCCACATATACAGGAACATAGCTGTCATATTCCAGACGCCTTCTCCTTTCAGCATAACGGCTGTATCCTTCCAGTGGCCAAACCGTTTTCGCTGATTGATATATTCGTCAGCCAGGTTGATGCCGCCGGTAAAACCGGTCCAGCCATCGATCACACAGATCTTACGGTGGTCACGGTTATTCTGGATTATATTAAGAATCGGACGGAACCGGTTGAATACTTCGCATTTGATTCCTCGCCGGCGCATCTCCTGATCATACTTGTATGGCAATGTGGTAAGGCAGCCGAAGCCATCATAGATCAGTCGGACATCCACTCCTTCTTTAGCCTTTTTTTCAAGGATATTAAGGATCGTCTGCCACATTACCCCATCATTTATGATGAAATATTCGATAAAAATAAAATGCTTTGCCTGCTCCAGTTCATGCACCAGAACCGGAAACATATCATCTCCTACCTGAAAATACTCTGCTGTGGTATTCTCGTGAACCGGATATCTTGAATATTGCCAGATGTAATCCGACTGGATCCTCATGGAACGGTCGTCTTCGTTTAAACGTTTTCTTGTGAGCTCTGAGCCTTCCAGGTATTCAGCAGTTTCATCAATAAGATTCTGATAATGCTGCTCCATTACAGTGCCGATCCGTGACTTACCGAAAAGAAGGTACAGGGAAACACCAAATACCGGAAAAATAAGGATCAGCATCGTCCAGGCGAGCTTATAAGATGGATTGATCTTTTTATTTACGATCCACAGAACAACCAGAAAACCTATGGCCTGCATTCCGATCGTCACCCATCTGGAGTATTCCATAAGCCGGAAAAGGGCGATCAGCAACCATGCCAGCTGCACAACAAGAGCCAGAGCTACATAAAAAATTCGATTAAATAATAATTTAAGGAGCGATCGCAATGGTTTGATAATCAGTTTAATAAACAAATTCATATTTCTTTCCTTCGTCAAACGTTCCTGTTTCTATTTAATTAAAAATCCCTGACCATACAGCCAGGGATTTTTGCGCACAATTAATTATATTTACGTTTTCTTGCGGCTTCAGATTTTTTCTTACGACGAACGCTTGGCTTCTCGTAATGCTCTCTCTTACGGATTTCCTGCTGGATTCCCGCCTTAGCACAGCTTCTCTTGAATCTGCGAAGAGCGCTATCTAAAGTCTCGTTCTCTTTTACGATAACGTTTGACATAGACTCACACCTAACCTCCCTCCAGTTGTAGATTGTGCTAAAATACAACTGTCTGGGTATTTTTCTTGCACGAGTGTTATTATATAGCATAACATGTGCTTTCGTCAACATCTTTTTCGATTTTTATGAAAAAAATGTCAAAACTGTAAATCACGCACAACTTTGTTATTTTGTGAGCTGTTTTTCAAGGATTCCTGCTGCTGCGTCCATAGCTTCCTGGGCTTTTTCCGGATTCTTTCCGCCGGCCTGTGCCATGTTCGGACGTCCGCCGCCGCCACCGCCAACGATCGCTGCCACTGCTTTGATCAGGTTTCCTGCATGAGCGCCTGCTTTCTGAGCTGCATCCGTTGCCATTGCAAGAAGATTAACCTTGCCGTCGTTTACTGCTGCAAGAAGGACAACACCTTCGCCAAGCTGCTCTTTCAGTTTATCACCCAGGTCTCTGAGACCGTTCATGTCAACGCCTTCAACTTTGGCTGCAAGGAGTTTTACACCGTTTACTTCAACGACTTTATCCATAACATCGCCAAGTGCACTCTGGGCAGCTTTGCTCTTAAGGGATTCATTCTCGCTCTGAAGAGCCTTTACTTCAGCCTGCAGGTGACTGATCTTTTCTACAACCTCGGCTGTATTGGCCTTTAATGCTTTTGCAGCCTCATGGAGAAGCTCTTCCTGCTTTCTGTAGTATTCGATAACTGCTTTGCCGGTAAGTGCCTCAATACGGCGTACACCAGCTGCGATACCGGATTCGGAAACGATCTTAAAGAGCATGATGGAGCTTGTATTCTTTACATGAGTACCACCACAGAGCTCTTTGGAAAAGTCTCCCATGGATACTACACGTACCTTCTGGTCATATTTCTCACCAAAGAGAGCCATTGCTCCGGATTTCTTGGCTTCTTCCACATCCATGACATCTGTATGAACATCAAGACCTGCCTGGATCTCTTTGTTTACAAGCTCTTCTGTTGCCTGGAGTTCTTCTGCTGTCATAGCCTGAAAATGAGCAAAGTCAAAACGAAGTCTGTCCGGAGTTACCAGAGAACCCTTCTGCTCTACGTGGGAACCAAGAACGGTCTTCAGTGCTTTCTGAAGAAGATGTGTTGCACTGTGGTTTTTCTCGGTATCTTTTCTTGCTTCTTCGTTTACCTTCAGGGATACTGTCTCACTTGAGGAAATCATACCGGATTCCATATGTCCTACGTGACCGAATTTGCCACCGCGGAGTTTGATGGTGTCCTCAACAACAAATTTACCGTTTGCAGTCTCGATCACACCGGTATCACCTTCCTGTCCACCCATTGTTGCATAGAAAGGAGTCTGCTCTACAAATACGGTACCCTTCTGTCCCTCTGTGAGAGAATCTACGATCTCTGTTTCTGTGGTAAGGACAGTAACCTTGGAATCAAAGGTAAGATGGTCGTAGCCGACGAATTCTGTTGTTACGTTTACATCAATATCATCGTATACGGTTGCGTCTGCACCCATATAGTTGGTTACTTCACGGGCAGTACGTGCCTTGACTCTCTGTTCCTCCATTGCTTTCTGGAAGCCTTCCTCGTCAATGCCGTAGCCTTTTTCCTCAAGGATCTCTTTTGTAAGGTCAAGAGGGAATCCGTACGTATCATAAAGCTTGAATGCGTTGTCACCGGAAAGAGTCTTTTCACCTGCTTTTTTCATATCCTCTTCCATGTCGGAAAGGATGCGAAGTCCCTGATCGATAGTTTTGTTGAACTGATTCTCCTCATTTGTCAGTACACGGAAGATGAACTCTTTCTTCTCCTCAAGCTCCGGATATCCGGCTTTGGAGCTCTCGATCACCTGTGCACTTAATTTTGCAAGGAAAGTTCCCTCGATGCCAAGAAGACGTCCGTGACGTGCTGCACGGCGGATCAGACGGCGGAGAACATATCCACGTCCCTCATTGGTTGGCATGATTCCATCGGAGATCATAAATGTTGCGGAACGGATATGGTCCGTGATCAGACGGATGGAAACGTCATCGGCATAGTTTTTATCATATTCTTTATGTGCGATCTCGCATACAAGATTACGAAGTGCACAAATTGTATCTACATCAAAAATAGAATCAACATCCTGAACAACTACAGCAAGACGCTCAAGTCCCATACCGGTATCGATGTTTTTCTGTTTCAGGGTTGTGTAGTTTCCGTTTCCATCGTTCTCGAACTGTGTGAAAACGTTGTTCCATACTTCCATGTAACGGTCGCAGTCGCAGCCTACCGTACATCCAGGTTTGCCACAGCCGTATTTTTCGCCACGGTCATAGTAGATCTCAGAGCATGGACCGCATGGACCTGCGCCATGCTCCCAGAAGTTATCCTCTTTTCCGAAACGGAAAATACGTTCAGACGGAATCCCTACTTCTTTGTTCCAGATATTGAAGGCTTCATCATCATCCAGGTAAATGGATGGGTAGAGACGGTCTGCATCAAGCCCTACAACCTCAGTAAGAAACTCCCAGGACCAGTGGATGGCTTCTTTCTTGAAGTAATCACCAAAAGAGAAGTTACCAAGCATTTCAAAGAAAGTACCGTGACGTGCGGTTTTACCTACATTTTCGATATCTCCGGTACGGATACATTTCTGGCAGGTTGTCACTCTTGTTCTTGGCGGCTTCTCAGCACCTGTAAAATATGGTTTCAGCGGAGCCATACCTGCATTGATCAGCAGAAGACTCTTATCTCCCTGAGGAACCAGGGAAAAGCTTTTCATTACAAGATGGCCCTTGCTCTCCATAAAGTCAAGGAACATCTTACGAAGTTCGTTCACTCCGTACTTTTTCATGTTGTTATCCTCCTTGTGTCAACCCTACCTGTCAGCATTTCCGGAATGCCGTAGCTTTATCCCGGAAATGTCACAGATATGGGAAATTATTTTACACAGATCTTTTTGAATTTTTTCTTGCCTCGTTTCAGAACGATCCCGTCCCCTGCAAAAGCATCCTTCTCAACCGTATGGTAAATATCGGTGAGCTTCTCACCATCGATGGATACACCACCCTGCTGGATTGCACGGCGACCCTCGGAACGGCTTGGTACCAGCTCTGCTTTTACAAGAAGTGTGATCAGGTCGATTTTTCCTTCCTCGTCAAAATCTTCCTCTGAAAGCTCTGTTGTAGGCATATGAGAAGTATCTGCACCTGAGAACAGTGCGCGGGCACCCTCCTGTGCTTTCTTGGCTTCCTCCTCACCGTGTACAAGCTCTGTCAGCTGGTATGCAAGGATCTCCTTGGCTTTGTTCAGCTCGCTGCCTTCCCATTTGGCCATCTCGTCGATCTCCTCAAGAGGAAGGAAAGTAAGAAGACGCATACATTTGATAACGTCAGCATCGTCTACATTTCTCCAGTACTGGTAGAAATCGAACGGGGATGTCTTATTCGGATCAAGCCATACAGCTCCGGACTGTGTTTTTCCCATTTTTTTGCCCTCAGAATTGAGAAGCAGTGTGATGGTCATGGCATAGGCATCCTTGCCAAGCTTACGGCGGATCAGCTCGGTACCGCCAAGCATGTTGCTCCACTGGTCATCGCCACCGAACTGCATGTTGCAGCCGTATTTCTGGTACAGCATGTAGAAGTCGTAGCTCTGCATGATCATGTAGTTAAATTCCAGGAAGCTTAAGCCTCGCTCCATACGCTGTTTGTAGCACTCTGCTGTCAGCATACGGTTTACGGAAAAGTGAGCACCTACCTCACGGAGAAGCTCTACATAGTTAAGGTTCATAAGCCAGTCAGCATTGTTTACCATAAGAGCTTTTCCATCAGAGAAATCGATGAAACGGCTCATCTGCTGCTTGAAGCAGTCAATATTGTGCTGGATGGTTTCTTTTGTCAGCATCTGACGCATATCGGTCCTTCCGGACGGGTCACCGATCATTCCTGTTCCGCCGCCGAGAAGGGCAATCGGACGGTTTCCTGCCATCTGCAGTCTCTTCATCAGGCAAAGAGCCATGAAGTGACCTACATGAAGGCTGTCTGCTGTAGGGTCAAAGCCAATATAGAATGTGGCTTTCCCGTTATTTACCATCTCTTTGATCTCGTCTTCGTCTGTAACCTGTGCGATCAGGCCACGTGCTTTCAGTTCTTCCCAAACTGTCATTGTTCTTTCCTCCTGTATAGTCATATAAAAAATGCCCGGTTCCTGTCCGTTTAGGACGAGAACCGGGTCCCGCGTTACCACCTAAATTTACAGAAAACTCGCATTTCCTGCCTCATAAAGTGAATCTACATCCCGTTATATTCATATATATCAAGATATAAAACCACTTCAGCACAATAACGGGTGCCATTCCGTCGCAGCCTATCTATAATACGCTATTATTATAAAGTTTATAATTTACAGTATCAAGTCCCGATTCGGTGCGCAGCTCCGGGATGTATTCACAAAAGTTCTACCCTGCGCCTCTCACCTGCCGGCTGCTCTCTGTGGGGTTTTCCTCAAGCTACTTTTTCCCTTCCAAGCCTTTTACTATACTATATGAAGTATACAAACTGCTTTTTTGTTTGTCAAGAAATTTTAATATTGCTTTGACAACTTAAAGTGGCAGAATGTTACTGTTTACTCTGTTCTCAGTAACACGCTTCGCGATGCACAGAATTTACGCTGATCGCATAAATTCGCGCGATATGTTTCGGTTTTTCTGTGAGTGATAAGTGGAACTTTTATTTCTGTAAGCCATTTATTCCTTCATCTACGTAAAGGTCATTGCCGTCTGCCGCTGATGTGGCAAGCTGATCACACCGTTCATTTAACGGATTATCTGCATGTCCCTTAACCCAGTGGAAGCTTACCTGATGCTGCTCCTTGGCCTTTAAAAGGCGTTTCCAGAGATCTACGTTCTTCACATCTTCGTTTTTTCCACGTTTCCAGTTTTTCTTCAGCCAGGCATCGATCCAGTGCTGATTAAAAGCATCTACCAGATATTTGGAATCGGAATACAGATCCACCTGGCAGGGGCGGTTCAGTGCTTCCAGTGCTACGATGGCTGCCATCAGCTCCATCCGGTTGTTTGTGGTTTTTTTGTAGCCTCTGGACAGTTCACGTTCATGTAGCTGGCCTTTGGTATCGATGTACTGAAGAACTGCTCCGTAGCCTCCCGGTCCATCCGGATTTCCCCGGGCTGCACCATCCGTATAGATTTTCACCTGCATATTTGCTTCTCCTTAAATTATCAATTTAATGTCCATACGCCTGTTTGTTCAAAGTTTACTGCCGGAGACTATGTTGCTTATACCCAGTCTACAAAAAATGTATGGCCTTTATAAGTTTCATATTTCACTTTATTGAAATTCAGATTCTGGTTCCAGAAATAGCTGGTCATCATGAAATACATATAATTAAAATCTTTCTGTTTAAATCCGCTGAGTGTCCTGGCTTTGCCGGAAGTGACATGTTTATTGAAAATAGTCATTGCTTCTCTTGCAGCCTGATAAGCAAGAGTACGGTTTTCAAACTGACCATTGAGACGTTTGAGAAGGGCCCCGTTCCGCACTACAGAATACTGTGGGGTTGTGCTGCTTCCGATATTCTCATAGATCACACCTCGTATCGTAGATGGAAATTCCTTGTCTGATTTGATCGTACGGTTCAATACACAGAGTGCTACTGCTTCCATTCCGATCTTGCCCTGATCGCCTGCTTCTGATTCGCAAAGTGCGGCCAGAAGTGCTTCATCTGAGGTCTTTCCGTTTGCAATTCCGGAATGACTCTTATATTCCTTGACCATGGTGTAATATCTGCTGTTTCTGGTATCATAAATTTTAACATTTCCGTTTCCGACATTTACATTAGGTTTGGTAGTCTTCGCAGTGGCCACTCCGTTTGCTGCGATGGAGTATGTAATTCCATTCACTGTCACGGAGGTACTTACTGCCATGACACCGTTGGATTTAAAATAATAGTTCTTCTGATCGATCGTCTTCAGACCAGTATACATATAACCGGTACTGGTGGCAAAATAGTAGCTGATATTTTTGGATTTGTTTTTTACCCATTTGGTTGCCATATAACCGGAAGTTTTGTAAAAATAACGTTTCTGCCCTTTGCTGTTGGTGAGCCAGCCGGTTGCCATAATGCCTCCGCTTTTTGTGAAATAACGTTTCCTTCCCTTGCTGTAGTTTACCCAGCCTGTGGTAAGCTTACCTGTTTTGGGGTTGAAATAGCGCTTATGGCCTTTGGAATCTGTCATCCAGCCGGTTGCCATAACCCCCTTGCCTTTTGTAAAATAGTAGGTATATTTGCCATTGACCTTCATCCAGCCCTTTACCTGTACTCCGGTCTTTGTGTTAAAGTAGTACTTGTATCTGCCCAGGGTCAGCCAGCCTTTCTGCTTGCTCCCATCACTTTTTATGTAGTATGTTTTTCCATTGATAGTTTTAAAGCCTGCAGTGGCAGCCTGTACCTCTTTTGCAGAAGCAGAAAAGACTGTGCTTCCCACGATCAGCAGCATGGCAAGCATCAGACCCTTCAGCCATTTTTTTGTTCTGAAACTCTTCATAATTTTCCCCATTTCCTGTTTTAGATATAAAAGCTAGTTTGTCTCAAAAATTACAAAAATGTTACATTTCGTTTATTATATCGTAATGAATAAACACTGTCAACTTTTTTGTAACTGTGGACGGACTCCTGCCATATGATGAAGTGTAAATAAAATTTGCTGGAGGACTTATCGATGAGTGACTTAGCGGCTACCAATTGTGGATGTGATTGCGGATGTGGTTGTGATTCCGGATGCAGCACAGGATGTGGATGTAACAATAACTGTGGCTGTAATAATGGCTGCGGAACTTCCCTGTTTGGAAACGGTGGAAACAGCTGCTCCTGTATCCTTTGGATCATCTGTCTGATGTGTTGCTGTGGAAACAACAGTGGCTGTGGCTGTAATAACAACGGCTGCAACGACAGCTGTTGGATCATCATCCTTCTTCTGCTTTTGTGCGGAAATGGATGCGGCTGCAACAATTGCTGCTGATCTTTTGAAAAGGCAGAGGTCATTTCCTCTGCCTTTTCTGCTGCCGTTTTTCTGCTTCCTCCTGTTTCTGTTTTTTCTCTTTCAGACATTTCAGATCTATCTCATAAAAAGAATTTCCATCAATGACAAGTTCCTGTTTTTTTTCAGATTCCATAATCACATTCCTTTGAAAAATTTCTTCTATATATAATATGACCAGAGAAGGTTTCTGTCATATTTCTTTCTGCAAATTCATAGATTTCAGGAAAAAGGATTTTTTTATGGAACAGGAGCCTATCGCACGTACTGCTCTGGATGAAATGGTGGAAAGTGACCAGGATCAGATGCTGAAAGCCATGATCCCGTACCTTCCTTCTTCCGGGCAGCGGTTTTTATCTGTGTATACGAAAGTCCGGGAACTTCGGAATACCATGTCGCTTTTTCAAAGCAGCCGTAGAACAGCCGATCTGCAGGCTACCGGTTTTTCCGGCACCGATCCTCTGGAAATGCTGCAGGATATCCGTAAGTGCTGTGGCGGAGAAAATCGCCGTCAGATCGATCATATCACCAGTCTTATGGCTACGATCCAGATGCTTCAGATCATGAATGAAGATTCGTCAGGAGGTGAGAATCCATGAGTGATGACTGGAAAAATAATCCCCGGCTTTCCGGAATGGACCCTCAGAAGCTTTCCATGCTTCAGGGTCTGGCAGATCAGGGATTGGGGAAAAATCCGTCCGAACTTCTGCCTTTTATCATGGGCGCAGCTTCTAAAGGAAAAAATGCGGGCTTAAATTTCAGCTCTGATGAGATCTCTACTATCATAGAAGTTCTGAAAATGGGGAAAAGTCCGGTAGAGGCAGCTAAACTTGACAGAATTGTGAATCTGATGAAAATGATACGTCATTAACAGCTCTGTGATCCCGGAACAGCGGTTTTCTGTTCCGGGATTTTCTACTTTGTAATTCTTTTTATATTTGTCGGAATATAATCTGCAAAAATCTGACATATCCATAGATTCTATCGCATAATTCATAGAACATATTCCCTATTTTTGTGATATTTTTTTATCATTTTCCCTTTCTTCTTATATCAGTATATGGTATACTTGTCCGTGAAATGAATGATATGCAAAATAGGATTTTATGCGTCAAGTGTTTGGCGAATGGGGAGTTGTCGCCAGAACGAAAAGTACGTCTTACGGTATGAAATCCGCACCCGTTGCAGCAATATAAGAGAATATCTCATATTGTGTAGGGCTTTTTCGACATACGTTCTATTACAATTGGAGATATCTTTTTTTATGCGCAAAAATAAAAGAGACAGTCTCCGAAAAACGTGATTTTTTTAACAAATGGAGGTTGTTATTTATGGTAGACAAAGCAAAAGTTGAAGAGGCGATCAAGCTTCTTCTCGAG
The DNA here is from genome assembly GCF_003479245.1 of Ruminococcus sp. AF17-12. NCBI lineage: Bacteria > Bacillati > Bacillota > Clostridia > Eubacteriales > Oscillospiraceae > Ruminococcus > Ruminococcus sp. AF17-12. Next base: position 69,478 of record NZ_QUGY01000009.1, on the reverse strand, counting down.
GGAATCGGCGAGGATGTAAACAGAGAGGGACTGCAGGGAACTCCGGAACGTATCGCCCGCATGTGCGAGGAAATTTATGGCGGACTTGATAATGAAGCGGATGAACATCTTCAGAAACAGTTTCATGTAGAGAACAATGAAATGGTTCTGGAAAAGGATATTACCTTTTATTCCATGTGTGAACATCATCTTATGCCCTTTTACGGTAAAGCTCATATCGCATATATCCCAAATGGCAAGGTTACCGGCTTAAGCAAGCTGGCCCGTACCGTTGATGTGTATGCAAGAAGACCGCAGATCCAGGAACGTCTGACTGTGCAGATCGCAGATGCGCTGGAACGTGTTCTCGCTCCAAAGGGAATCATGGTTATGCTGGAAGCGGAGCATACCTGCATGACCATGCGTGGAATCAAAAAGCCGGGAAGCAAAACGGTTACGACTGTTACCAGAGGTGAATTTAAAGAAAATATGGAGCTTCAGAAACAGTTCCTTGCTATGGTCAAGGACTGATGGACAGAGTGAATCAGATCTGGAATCATCCGCTCTATCAGAATGAGCTTAATAAGCTTCAGCTTCTGGAGACTGACCGTGAATTCTGCAGACATACACCGGAGCATTTTTTGGATGTGGCACGCCTTGCCTATATCCGGGCACTTGAGGAAAATGCTCCTGTTTCAAAGGAACTGATCTACTGTACTGCCCTTCTTCACGATATCGGACGGGCCAGACAGTATGAAGATGGCACTCCTCATGATGAGGCCGGTGCTGCTATCGCAGGACAGATCTTAAACGAGCTTGGATTTTCTATGGAAGAAATGGAAGCGATCATTGCGGCAATACGTGGTCACAGAGCTCAGACGGATCCGACAGTTCTTGGAAAATTGCTCTATACTGCGGACAAAAGCTCCAGAAACTGTTTTTCCTGTAAAGCAGAGCCGGAATGTTACTGGTCTCCTGCTAAAAAAAATATGACGATCCAATATTAGGAGGTTTTTCCATGAAAATCGGAAATCGTGAGTTTGATGTAAAAAACAAAACATATATTATGGGTATCCTAAATGTCACACCGGATTCTTTCTCAGATGGCGGAAAATGGAACGATATGGATCATGCCCTGAAACATACAGAAGCTATGATCGCCGAAGGTGCTGATATTCTTGATATCGGTGGGGAATCCACACGTCCGGGGCATACACCGGTTGGCGCACAGGAGGAGATCGAGCGTATTCTTCCTGTTATCGAAGCAGTAAAAGGGCGTTTTGATATCCCCATCTCTGTAGATACCTATAAGGGATGTGTTGCGGAAGAAGCCCTGAAACACGGAGCAGATCTTATCAATGACATCTGGGGACTGAAATATGATCCTGAAATGGCTCCTGTCATTGCCAGATATCAGGCTCCCTGCTGTCTGATGCATAACAAAGATAATACTGAATACAATAATTTTATTGTGGATATGCTGGCAGAAACCCAGGAATGTGTCAATATTGCCAAACGTGCCGGTATTGCCGATGATAAGATCATCCTTGATCCTGGTGTCGGATTTGGTAAAACCTATGAGATGAACCTGATGACTATGGATAATCTGGAGCTTTTCCGGAAGCTGGGATATCCGGTGCTTCTTGGTACCTCCAGAAAATCCATGATCGGACTTGCCCTTGATCTTCCTGTAGATCAGCGTGTAGAGGGAACTCTTGCCACATCGGTGATCGGTGTTATGAAGGGGTGTGCATTTGTCCGTGTTCATGACATCAAAGAAAATAAACGCGTCATCCAGATGACAGAAGCTATTCTGGGACGTTAGGAGGAACTGATGGATAAAATCGAAATCAGAGATCTTGAGATTTTTGCAAACCATGGTGTGTTTCCGGAAGAAACAGCTCTCGGACAGAAATTTGTTGTTTCTGCTGTTATGTATACAGAAACACGTCCGGCAGGGCTGACAGATGATCTTTCTGCTTCCATCAATTATGGAGAAGTCAGTCATATGATCACCGATTTTCTTCAGAAAAATACTTATAAACTTCTGGAGGCTGCTGTGGAGAATCTGGCAGAGACGCTGCTGCTTTCTCTCCCTCTTCTTAAAAAGATCACCCTCCGTATTGAAAAGCCCTGGGCTCCGGTAGGTCTTCCGCTGAAAACCGTTGCTGTGGAAATTACCCGAGGCTGGCATACGGCTTATATTGCTTTTGGTTCCAATATGGGGGATAAGAAGAAATACCTGGACAATGCGATCCAGGGTCTTCGGGATATGAAAGAGATTGTTGTTGAAAAGGTTTCCGAGTATCTTGTAACGGAGCCTTACGGGGATGTGGAGCAGGATGAGTTTCTCAACGGAGCCTTAAGAGTCCGGACGCTGCTTTCTCCGGAGGAGCTTCTTGACAGGCTGCATGTGCTGGAACAGGCTGCGGACCGGAAAAGGATCATTCACTGGGGACCAAGGACACTGGATCTGGATATTCTGTTTTACGATAATGAGATTATTGATACAGTGGAACTACATGTGCCTCATATTGATATGGAAAACAGGGATTTTGTTTTGAAGCCTATGGTGGAGATCGCACCGTATCTTCGGCATCCGGTGTTGAATTTAACAATGGAGCAGTTGTTAAAAAAGCTTGAGGGAAAAACTTTGGCGGTGTGACTTTATTTATTAAATAATAAAAAGATAACAAGCCCGATACAGATATCTTTACTATAATCTGTATCAGGCTTGTTTTGTATCAGTGTGGATTATTGACTATTATCGAAAAATATTTTATTTCTGGTTTACCAGATCAAATTCGTCGGTGATCTCTTTGGATGGTGCCTTGGTAATGAGGCTGACGATGATGTTTGCTGCAATGGCCACCAGGAATGCGGGAAGAAGTTCATAGATTCCCCAGGCGCCGCCGAGCGTGCTGATTCCGTATTTCCAGATAAATACCATGGAACCGCCGCAGATCATTCCTGCCAGGGCTCCCTGCCAGTTGGAACGTCTCCAGAATAATGCCAGAAGTACCACCGGGCCGAATACGGCTCCGAAGCCTGCCCAGGCAAAGGATACGATAGTAAACACAGAACTGTTCGGGTCGCGGGCAATAAACATGGCTACTACTGCGATGAGAAGAAGCGTGATCTTATCGGCTACCATGCTTTCTTTTTTTGTTTCTTTATCCTTCAGGATACTTCCGAGAAGGTCGGAAGAAACTGCTGAGGATGCTGCCAGGAGCTGAGAATCTGCAGTTGACATGGTGGATGCCAGGATTCCTGCAAGGATGAGTCCTGCAAGGATTGCTGCAATTACACCATGTTTACTGAGAAGATCTGCGATCTGAACGATAATTGTCTCAGATGCGGAGCCTTCCAGAAGGTCAAACTCTCCTGCTGCTGTCATTCCAAGTCCTACCACACCGATCAGTACTGCTACTGCCAGTGAGATCACTACCCATGTAGTTGCTACTCTTCTGGAAAGTGTAAGCTTCTCTTCGTCTTCGATCGCCATGAAACGAAGAAGAATATGCGGCATTCCGAAATATCCAAGTCCCCATGCAAGCATGGAAATGATATTAAGCAGTGGATATGCCTGTTCTGTTCCGGTTGTTGGATCATATGTAGTAAACATAGTCAGATATCCGGGCAGTGATCTTGCATGGTCTGCAACTGCTTCAATACCACCTGCTGTGCTGATCCCGAATACAAATACGATCACAAGAGCGATGGACATGATGATACTCTGGATAAAGTCCGTGGTAGATGCTGCCAGGAATCCTCCCAGTGTGGTGTATCCAACGATGACCAGTGCACTGATGATCATAGCTGGCAGATATTTTACACCGAAGAGACTTGCAAAAAGTTTACCACAGGCTGCAAATCCGGAAGCTGTATACGGAATAAAAAAGATCACGATAAAAATCGCTCCGATAGACTGCAGGATCTTTTTCTCATCTCTGTAACGATTACTGAAAAAGGATGGCAATGTAATGGAATTTCCTGCCACATGTGTGTAGCGGCGGATTCTTTTTGCCACGATCCTCCAGTTTACGTAAGTTCCGATCGCAAGGCCAATGGCTGTCCAGCCTGCATCTGCAATACCGGTAAGATAAGCAAGTCCCGGCAGGCCCATCAGAAGCCAGCTGCTCATGTCAGAAGCCTCTGCACTCATAGCTGTGACAAGTGGTCCAAGCTTTCGTCCTCCAAGATAGAAATCAGAACTGTCATTATTGTTCTTGGAGCAAAGATAACCTACAAAGATCATTGCACCCAGATAGACGATAATGGCTGCCATTATACAAATATGTGCTGTTGTCATTGTTTCTCTCCCTTCCATGTTTCTGCTTTAAAATCACAAAACATGAGGGGTTTTGCTTATGTATCCCTATGCTTTCTGCTTTTAAACCAGTTTTACACATATTTATAGATTTTATTATATTAACTTTAGAAAGTAAAGAGGATTTTTCGTTTTTTGACTAAAAAACTTACTAAATTTCTGATTATCTTTTCATAAGTTGGTAAATGCCGATATATCCCGTATTTTAGGGCTTTATCGGTATTTTCTTTTTGGAAGATACCTTGCATAAGCTGGCATTTACCAGCATGAAAATGCAACCAAAAGTAGTAAATAAGTAGTAAATATAAGTTCCGATATTAACAAGCCAGTCTTTCCAGTTCCGCTTTTGCAGATTGAAATGTACCGTGTGCGTAATAGCCAAGTGTCATGGTTATGTTAGCGTGTCCCATGAGATATTGCAGAGTGTTTGGGTTCATTCCTCTGTTTGCCATATTCGTACAATAAGTATGTCGGAATGAATGTGGTGTGATGTTCGGTAACTTGTCCGTGTGATACTTGTTATACTTCTTAATCAGCCCTCGCACCATGCCCTCATAGTTTCCTGCAACTTTAGGTAAGCCCTCACGGTTTAAGAATAGGAAATTGCTGTAACCATCTACAGTCAGCGGTTGTGCCTTTCCTCTGTTCTTTAGTATTCTTTGGATTGCTTGATAAGCCCGTTCTGTCAATGGAAGTTCCCGTTTTCCGTTTTTGGTCTTTGGCGTTTCAATATAGTAACCCATTTCGCTATCTTTCAATAACTGGTGGTCTATATTGAGTATTCTGTTCTGCATATCAATATGCGTCGTCAGTCCGCAAAATTCAGAAATACGAAGTCCCGTTTCCAGCAGAAGCACAACCTCATCATAATACTTACTGTAAATCTTGTCCTTTTCCATAAAGGCAAGCAGGCGTTCTTCCTGCTCTGATGTAAGGATAACTTTCTGCTCCGTATCATCTTCCAGAACATCACTTAGCTTAAACTCAAACGGGTTTTTTCTAATAAAGTCGTCTTGTATCGCCATGTAAAATGACGCTTTCAAGGAACGCTTATAGTTATCAATCGTTTTATAGGCATATCCTTTTTCACTCATTCTGATAGCCCATTCTTTAGCGTCTGACTGTTTGACGGTATCAATCGCTCTCATACCCAACGGGTCATTTTTCAGAGCGTTCATAAGATACTGTCGTCCTTTTTCAGTAGCCCTCTTGATGTTCTTTCTTTGGCTGTTCTTCTTGTCATAGAGCTGGCAGACTGTCATTTTACCGCCGACTGTGTCGATACCGTCGTTAAGGTCTTTTTTTATCTGTGCTTCTTTTTCCCTCAACGATATATCATCACGCTTTCCAGCAGGTGTCTTGTCTGTCGGTACAAGTTTCCAAGAATAGATAAACTGTGGCTTTCCGTATATATCGGTATATTTATAAACGTATCTTCCGTCTTTTCGCTGGCTCTCTCCATTACGCAAATTGCGATTTTTACTGTCTTTTCGTTTTACATTAGACATAGTGTAAAGCTCCTTTCCGTCATGGAATGAGCCGTGATACGCTATACCTTATTATACCATATCTACGGCTCAATGACATTAGATTTCGTCCAATGTATCTATGATTTTTTCAAATTGTTTTCGCTTAATCTGAATACGATTACCGTTCACGATAACCCAGCCAGCGTCAAGATTTTCTTCGGCTAATTTACGCAATTTCTTTTCGCCAATACGGAAGTATTTGGACGCTTCTTCAATCGTCAGCGTATATTTTTCCCAGATAGGCACATCAGTATTGTTCATAATCTATGCACCCCCTTTACTGTGTGTCATTTTTTACAAGCAGGCAGACGGCTTTGGAAAGCTCCGTTAGTATCTCAACTATTCCCATTCTTGTGGGCAGAACCGCACCATGCGGACGTATCATTATTCTGTGAGGATAGGTCGTGGCAAAACAACTTTTCCAACAGTCGCTCTCGGATCACTGCGTGGGTCGCTCGCTTTCTTTTGAAAAGGTCGTGGCGTACAGTCCCCGTGGCTCGCTATCTCACAAACGTATCTGTCTGCTTTATTCAGTTGTCAAAGAACAATAGGCTTGTCCGCCTATAAAAATCTGTCGTAGTCAACAGATTTTTATAGATTGACAAATCTTTAAATCGGGACAGGAAAGAGGGTTTTGGCAAATCATATCCCGATATAATCATTATTTAATGTTTACTTCAAATGCTCTCATTTTCTTTATCATTGCTTCACGAATACGTCCTTTCAGTTCCATATCAACAGCAATATAAAGATTTCCGTATTCATCATACAAAGGACGAAGACAACACTTTGAAAGGTAAGCGTCATAGAATTGAAGCATTTTTTCTATTGCTTTTTCGTCCCCGTCTGCTACAGAAGCAATTAAACGGTAAGGAGGGCATTTTGCAACAGCTTTTCCCATCTACTTTTCCTCCTGTAAAATTTTTTTCATATTATGTAAAGCGACTTGACGATTTTTAAATACACCAGCTCTTGAGATATGCTGAAGTTCTGCAATTTCTGTATCACTCATGTCAAGAAAATAGAACATTAAGAGATTATTTCTTTTTCTCTCTGGTAACTGTTGTAACGCTTTACATAGTTCATTACCCGATACTCGGGCTTCCATTCCATACACATCAAAAATAGTTATATCAAGTTCGTAATCATCAAAAACAGGAAAGGAATTAACCACAATTTTTGGTAGTTCACAAAACGGGATTTCACGATTAGAACGTCGGTCTAATTCTTTTTCATAATTCTTTATGATTCCGTCAATAACTTTTTTCATTAGCGTATCGAACTGTAAGCGAATTGCGTTTTCAAAAGAAGTCGGTTTCATGTTCACACCTCCTCCCTGCACAAAGCGGAGAATCTTTATCCCCCTTTCCGCACCAACACTGTACAGGCAGGTGTGATTTGCTAACCTAATTTCAAAAAAAGTGAAAAAAAGTTTTTGAGCATGAAAAAAGTCCGTACAAAACAAATTGTTGTAGCGGACAATTTTAAAAGTATTTATTAAAATTTTTGGGATATTAAAACAACTATAAAAATGAAAGTTTGTATCATTATCAATAACTTTATTTAGTGTACAATTAAAATATGTTTTCCCATTTGTAACCAATCTCCTTTAAAAAAATATAAACGATACATATTACATTAAAATTATAATCTATCACATCAAAAAAATTGAGCGAAAATAGTCGAAATGAAAAATAATATAAATATAAAATATTTTTCTATTTGATTCTATGCTTTGATAGATAGTTATAATCACTTTAAGATTGTAGAATTTTTAACAAATGCTTGTGCATTATTTATATAATTAAAGCATTAAATTGACAAAATTCGTCATTTTATGAAAGCGCTTATTTTTTTTATAATTTCGTATTGTTAGATATTGACAATCCAGTAGTTTAGGACTATCATAAAGGTGTAGAATAAAGTAGCTGAAAGGAGCCAAAAGGAGGAATGGTTATGTTAAACAAAAAGTCTTTATTCACTAAACTAGCAGCTGTGAGCATGGTAGCTTCAATGATGTTAGCTACGCCAGTAATGGCAGCGACGAATGACACAGGCGACAAGGACGCACAAAATGGAATCGTAAAGACAACTTACGAGGACGAAAATGGCACATGGACTGAAGGTATGATTGGTGGTAATCCAGAAGGAGTTGAAACTTGTTGGTTGGCATATGGACCATTGTACCAATATCCAAGTGAAGGTGGAACATGGCAATACGGTTTCTGGAATGCTAAAGTTCGTTCTTACTACACAGTTAATAGATGTCATGGTTCAACAGTTAAGTTGAATGGTAAGACATCACGTTCAGTAAATACTGCATCAGGTAAGAAATCTATCGCTGAATTATGGGCTATTCAATCTGATTCTAATGACCAGTATTTCTATCGTGTTTGTTAGTTAAGTATCATATTTATTGTTTGATAGCTTAAATGACAAATTAGATTTTAGGCTTCGGTGCTTGTCATCGAAGCCTATTTTATTTAATAAATAGGATAATGGAGTTGATATTTTTATGAATAAACATGGCATTAGATTGATTAGTTTTATTTTAGCTTTATTTTCATTCATTATGATCTTTCAGAATTTAATGAATGACCAACAGCAATTACCTTTAGGTACAACAGAACAACTTGTATTAAATATTGCTGAAACTGGTACTACGAAAGAACAACTTATTTCAGAATTAGATAATATCACGAATAAGCACAATGCTACTTTAGTAAAAGTTGTTATTCCTAGTGATGAATATAAAAATAAAAAAGACATCATTTACTTTGGAGATGAGAAACCAAAAAGTTCTGACATTATTATTGATAATGATAATATTAAATGGTTAGATTCAAGTTTAGAGGGAAAGTTAATTTCATCTAAAGATATTGGTAATAGACCTTTATATGGAAATTATGCAGTAAAGGGAAATCAGAATTTTAAACAGGATATAGAAAACTGGGCTAATGATAACGGAATTACTATTCAATGGTTGAGAAAAGTATCGTTTATAAAAAGTTTGTATTACAATTTAGTTCATAATGGTGTTGGAAATGTTATTTTAACAGTATTATTATTATTCATTTCAGTATTATTGACATGGTTTATTTCACACTCAAAAGGAAGAAGTATAAGATTATTGAGTGGAGTAGACATTAAAAAAATTCATATTGAAGATACATTAACACTATCAAAAATGTTTATATCCAGTTATTTAATTTCACTCATAGCATTTTGGGTATATATTGGAATTACTAATGATTTTAAACAAATTACATTATTGTTATCTAAGGATATTATAACACTATTGGTATTGGTTGTTATTTCAGCATTGATTAGTTTCGGTATTTCAATGATTGTCAAACCAAAAACAGAACATCTTGCGAAAAGAGAAATTCCTTTCAAAAAATTCAGAATGCTCAGTATTGGCACTAGAATTATGTCAATAATATTAGCTCTTTTGATAGTACCAAGCACCATAACATCTGCTTACATTTTACAGCAGTTATCTAATGAGTATTCTTTATGGGAAAATATGCAAAGCATTGTAAGTATATCTTTCAGCGATTTAGATTCATTAAGTACAGATAAAATGTTGCCATATGTTGATGATTTTTTTGCAAATATGGCAGATAACGATAATTTATTCTTATCTTTATCTATTGATAAATCTATACAATTAAGTGAGGAAGAATACGGTGGTTACGACCACATAATAGTTACTGATAAATCATGGGTTGATTCTTTTGATATTGGAATAGAAGAAAATAAAAGTGGTGGAGAATTGAATAAAATTGAATTGAACGATTTAGATAAACCACTACAGGACTTTATAAATGTTCAAATGCCTTTATGGACTAAGACAGAAGAAATCCAGCCTAGCGGAATTAACTTCTATGAATTTAGCGGAGATAAATTTTTAGCTTTACCGCCAAATGTTGGCTATGGTGGAAGCACTATACAAGCTAAAAATCCATTAGTTATATTAGTGGATAATCCAGTACAATCATTAAATACATTAGGTTTTATGTTACCTGCTTGTTCAAGTGGTAATGTTGTTTTTCCAGATGAAAATTTATTGAGAACTGAATTAGCAAAAACACCTGTAAAAGATTACGTTGTTTCGATAGATACTATTGCTGATGTTGCTTTATCACAAGCTCAAAAATTTGCAAAAGAAGCTGTATTCTATGTGATAGCTTGTATTCTAATTTTTGTATCTATGATTTTTGCAGGTATTCTTACCGCACAGTTATGGGTAAGCGAAAACAGAAAACGAATATTTACGTTACATACATTCGGAAAATCATACAAAGAAATAATAATGCAAACCTTTGTGCATGAATCATTTATTGCGATAATCACGGTAATCATTGGAGCAGTAATTTCTTTTGTTATAAGACGACCAGAAATTATTACAGTTTTATCAGTGAGCATTATTATTTTGATTTTATATTGCTTGAGTAATTTTGTTGCTTATCATATATGTACTAGACAAGCATTTTACAAAGTAGCAACAAGAAATGAGTAAAAAATGGGGTGTAAAAATGGAAATTAAAATGAATAGTATAAGCGTTGTAATCAAAGGAAAACGCATTTTCTCAAATATCACAGACACAATGAATAGTGGAGATATGGTAGCTCTCACAGGTTCTTCTGGGTGTGGAAAAACGACATTATTAAATTGTTTAGGTTTAATACAGCCAATAGAAAGTGGTTCTATTTTGATAAATGGCAAAGATACTTCAAAGTGGAACGATAAGGATAAAACGAAATTTTGGCATAAATATGCGACATTTATTTATCAAGATTATGGAATTATCGAAGATGAAACTGTAGCATATAACATTACATTAGATAAGTCAAAAGCTAAAAGTAAAGCTGTGAAAAACATATTAGATAAAGTTGGTTTAAATGGTAGAGATTCTGAACTAGCAATCGTACTCTCTGGTGGAGAAAAGCAACGCATAGGTATAGCAAGGGCAATATTAAAAAATGCTTCTATTATCTATGCTGATGAGCCTACTGCTTCTCTTGATTCTGAAAATAGACAAATCGTGATTAGCTTATTAAAAGAATGTGCTTCAAATGGGGCAATTGTTATTTTAGCTACACATGATGATAGGCTTGTTAGTGAATGTAATAAAGTCATAAGTTTAAATAAAAATAGAAATTAGGAGCGATTATGAAAAAAATATTTTCAGTTTTATTGATTACAACTATCATTACTACATTAGGTAGTCCTGTTTATGCAAGTAGTCAAAATCCAAGTGATTTACAAGAATGTATAGAGAACTCTATGTTCTATGATAATGAATATAGATTATTCAATGAATTTACATATCAAGGAATGGAAATCAATTTGTTTCCTGAAACAACAATCACTAAAGAAGAAGCTCTTATTAAGTATAAAGAAGCGTATAACTACATAGCAGAAAAAGCTAGTGTACTAGGTATTGTAGCGGATTTAGATAACTATGAATTTCAACAATATATTAAAGGTTATGCTATACCAACTTCAACTAATAAGGAACTTAATGATAAACTAGCGGAATTTGCAGAATTTATAGATATTTATGAAAATGCAGAATCTAATAAAAAAATCATTTCTTGTTTAAAAGAAAAAGAATTTAATTCTGAAGAACTTGAATTGTTATTACCAATAAGTAAGAGTTCAACTGAATTATCTAACAAAATAGCTCCTAGTGATAATAGAGAATCAAATGGGTACTCTTCTAATAAAGCTACTCAATATGCAAAGCAATGGTGGAATAGAACAAATAATACAGATTTTCCATATTATGCTAATTATTATAAGCAAGACCTTAATTCTAATGATTACAATGATTTAGATGAAAATGCAGAGGGACAGTCTGCAATAAGAAGAGGTTGGAGCGACTGTACAAATTTTGTTTCACAATGTTTAAGTTATGGTGGTTTTCAATATAGAAAATCAGGATTGATTTTACCACATAGACAATCTAAAAACTGGTATTATGATAATGGAAAGCCATCACATACATGGGGTGGAGCTAATAATTTTTATCAGCATTGGGAATCCAGAGCTGGTATAGCAAAAACATCAGATTTACTTACAGCAGGAGATGTAATTTCAGTAGACTTTACCAAAGATGGAGATATAGACCATACTGCAATTATAACTTCCAATATTAACAATACAAATAAATCTAAATTGTTGACACAACACAGTATTGATAGAAGTGAATTTTTACCTACAGGAGATTATTTTTCTTTAGCAAATCTATATAGTCAAGATTATAAAATATATGGATATGAAATGGATAAAGCACCAATAAAATAAAATACGAAAGGAGCTTTTGCTCCTTTCATTTTTTATTTATTATTGGATAATATTTTCCAGTTACTATCCTTATAAAGTGTTAATTCATACTGTGATACCTGTGCCGCCTTTGTCTGATTGTCAATGAACTTCACAGATACCTTGACTTTCACATTGCCCCCGTCCTTTGTAAACACGGGATTGCCAAGCTCGGAATAGAGATAGTCCCCATTTATCGGTTCAAGGGCATTTCCCTCTACATAATAAGCAAGCTCCGTTTCTGTAGCGGTAGGGTACAGCTTGAAGAATGTTTCCAGAAATGCCGTAGCGTCATTTACGGTATCAGCGTCTACGCTTGCGTCTGCTTCTGGTGTCTTAGGTTCATAGTCTGATTTTTCGATTGCTGGTGCAAGGGTAGGGTTCTGAATGATTACCATATCCCCGTCAGCGTCTACATAGACTTTTACAGTATAGGTTGCTTTCACATAGGCAACATAAAGTCCCACCACTAAGATAATGAGAAGCAGGAAACCGACATAAAAGCCAGAGCTGGAAAAACCGTTCTGTGTTACGCCTGCAAGGGTCTGTATGCTTTTTCCGATACTGTCTGCCATATCATTGATGAAGTCCAGCTTATAGGCTTCCTGCACCACATAGCCCGTAGCATTGCTTAAATAAAGGCTTATCGTCCAGACAAAATTGGTAATGCAGTAAAGCCCGTACTGCACCGATTTTCCAATCCCGTCCAGCCAGTTCCACGGCAACCACGACCAGCTATTATCCACATAAAAATCAAGCTGGTAATTCGACAGCGGATATTTAGAGTAAAGATTTTCTGTGTTTATGGTATCGTCCACAAGCCCCGTCGCATGAGCCACCGTCCCCAGAAGTGAAAGCAGGATAAGGGAGAGTGCCACGACAAACAGAGCCATTTTGAGAACGTGAAGTATCTTCTTTTTTGTGAACGCACCTTTTATCCTTTCTTTCATCACTCCACCTCATTTCTCTGTACGGGCGGTCTGGTATCAAAGGCGTGTAGCAGTTCTTCAAAGACTGGGTGTATCTGCACCACACCGACACGCCCGTATAAGTCCTGCAATAAGCATTGTCCGTTTTCCAAATCACGCAAGCGTTTCTGGTTGTTCTCATCGTCCTTGTCGATACCGAAAAACTCTAAGGTCTGCTTTATCTCGTTTATATCCGTGCTTCTAAATGCAAACTTTAAGCCGATATTGTTTTTCAGACTTTCTTTTGACACGTCCCCAGAAGATTGTGTAACAAAATAAACGCCTGCCTGCATAGCACGTCCAGCACGAACCAGCTTATTTGATAAAGTTTCGCCTTGTGCCACGTTTAAGAACGCCCACGCTTCGTCCAAATCGACAATCTTAAAAATGCTTCTGTCCGAATGGATAAAATCAAGGGCAAAGGTACTAATCACAATCAGCATAGACACCGACAATAATTCAATGGTCGTGTATTCCTCAAAGGTCGTGTCCTTATCTGGCAATACTAAGTCCGCTACTTGAATGATATTGAGTTGGTTATCCAGACTGATTGCATTTTCTACCGTACCGTCTGAAAACAGCAGGTGTGCAAAGTCGTAGTCCGTGAAGCTGTCGATATGGTCTGCGATATTTCTTGCTATGGGCGTATCTTCACGGCGTAGCTCGTCTATCACATGAAGCAACACCTTTTCGATAATACGGTAATCCCCACTTTCTGCACCGACACCTAGCTTTTCTTCAAACTCGTCAACATCTATCGGCAGTTCAAACCAGTATGATATTGTTTCTTCGCCAGTTGTTCCTCTCGTTTCCACCAGCACCCTTGTTTCCTGCATTGTTCCTCACGTCCTTTCTGTTGTTTCATCACATCTTTTATGGTCTGGTACGACATACCAAACACATACTTTGAAAAATCTTCTAACTGTCTTTCTTCATAGTCGGCAGGGTTCAGTCGTTTCATTTCATGCCATACCTTACGCTTGTAAGAGGGCAGGTCAGAAATATAATCACAGCCGACTTTTGACTGCATATCCTTAAAAATATCGCTCATTTCATCACTCCAATCTGAAATTTTGGTAAGAAAAAAGCAGTCAATCCTAAGACTAACTGCTTTGTGTGTATGGATATGAAATTGTCAAACTGGGATTTACGAAAATCTTTTTTGAATCTTATACAGCCATATACTACAAATAACAGCTATAAATAATATAAATATAACTGCAATAGAAATAGCATAATCTTTCGGTAATATAACTGCAATCACTCCAGAGAACAAAAGACAAATTCCTATCAATAAAACAGGCTTTCCTAATGCTTTTGCATATCCTTTTCTGTCGTTTGTGGTTTCAAATACTTTGCCATGAACAGAAGAATAATTTCCTTTTAATAGAGAAAAACTAACAAATATGAGAAGAGCAGAACAGAACCACATCATTATACTAAAGCCTATCATAATATATCCCTCCATCAATTCTAATTTTCTTAGTTCTATAAACTGAAATTTTGTTATTTCATTTTTTCTTGACACTCGCTACATTCTTTATCGTGAATAGAAATAATGCCACCGCACTAATTTGCCGTTTTCTTCATATCCATATTATACCATTCTCATACCAACACCACAATAAAATTTTATGCACCGATAATCTTATTGAACAGCTCTAACAGTACATCTTTCACACCGCCAGCATTGAATACCAAACCGACAGCAATCAAGGCAACTACCAAGAAGCCGATAAGTTTGGAAAACTCACGCTTGAAACCTAAGTAGATACCGATAACTACAATCGCCATAAGCACTAAGCTCTGTGCGTTGCTTAAAAACCATTGATACAAATTTTGCCCGAAATTCATGTTATTTGTCCTCGCTTTCTTTTAATTGTTTCATTTCATAGTCAGCTTCTTTGCCGACATTCAAAATACACATCAAGACTACGCCGATACCCATTCCCATAGATACCAGCAGGAAGTCTTTTAATAATACCCACATTTTTCATCACTCCTAACTTTCTACTAAATCTTTTGCAGGGGTCGTCTGCTGTTTGATTATCATTTCATGCTTTTCACTCAAGACTGCCTGCTTTTCAATCGTTTCCATGTAGTCTGTACCGTTTCCCTTATCAATCTTTTTCAGCATTTTCAAGGTCGGTGCTACCTGCCTTTGTACCCAACGCAATGTGCGGTCTAAGGTATAAGGCTCTGGCTTTGTCGTTAGTTTCAGACTTTGCCGATTATCGCCGATAAACCAAGCCCAGCGGTCATTGAGTTTCCAGTCATTTTTTCGCTTGTCTGGTTCTTCATCAACAAACCGCACATACTGGTTGATGATAGAAAAGGCGGTCTGCTCTGCGTCATAATAGGTCAGCAAATCTCGTACTGCATAATAAGCACGTTCATTTCTAAGCCGTATCTCAAAACGGTTGATAATGTCGGCTTCTTCCAGAGGTGTCCCTAACTTGACGTACTGCTCATAGTCCTTTTCATAGATACAAAAATACACATCTGATTTCAGCGAACCAAGATAAAGGGTACGTCCCATATATTCACTGTCGTCCTCTCTGTGCTTGATAAGCTCGCCCGACTGGTAAAACTTATAACTTCTGGACTTTCCGATATATTCCCGTTTCCTGCATTTTTCCGCAAGCTCTGGAATATCCAAAATGCCCGTATGGTCGTTGATAGCAAGGTCGATACGCTTCATCACGCCACCGTCTACGAGTGCGTCCATGAGAAAGTCATACCAGCTTCTTTGCTGTGCCAGCAGGTAACTTTCAAACTGTCTGCAACCACGCCCCTTTAACTCTAAAAGGACACCTTTTTCTTCGTCAGCCGACGTATAGATAAAGATGTCCCCTAAAGAGTAATGCTCCGTATAACTGTAATGTCCGTAATCTTCATGGAGCATATAATTGATATTCAGTTTTAATATATCTTTGATGATGTGCTGTATATCCAGCGTGGGAAAACGAATTTTTACATAATCAAACAGCATGGTAAGCGGTGCTTCTGGATTGAACCTTGCCAGTTCCTTATGCAGAGTTTCCAAAAGCTCCTTTGACGGCTTCATTTTTCCGCTTTCTATCTTGTTGAGATATTCCCTTGTGATACCAGAAGCCACCGCCAGCCTGCCTTGTGAGATACCGTAAGCAATCCGTTTCTCCCGTAATTCTTTTATCCATTGTTCTTCATTCAGAACCATACCCCCAATCTGTAAAGTGTGAAGTTTTTTAAGACGACTTCACAACTGAATTTTGCCAGGAAATCATGCCAGAAGCCTTATGTTTCCTATGTTTTTTGTCTATTGTCTATTTGCAAACGTACCCCTCTGTTAGATACCGAGGGGTTTTACCTGCTGGCGTGGCTGACGCCACACCAGCAACGGCTAGTCCGTGCCGTCGCCTTTCGCTTCGCACGTCGCCGTCCCGTCCTGCCTTGCTTGTGCAAGAGAGCTGATAGTCTGTAAAAAATCATGTCCTTTTGGGACTAAAGGCGTGTAAAACTCACTTATGACGCTTGTTCCCACATCACAATAGCCACGCCCCTTGATACGCTTCTGGAAAAACTGCTTTTTCACATCTGAACCAAACAGCATACCGTAACCTAATTCGCTGATACGCCCAAGTCCCACACGGAAATTGAAGTTATCTCTGATACCATCTGAAAAATACTTTGCGTCTGGACGCTGGCAGGCAACAATAAGGAAATAACCTGCTTGTCGCCCTAACATAACGATTTTCTTTAACTGGCTAAGTAAGCTCACGCTTTCTTTTGTCCCCAACATTTCAAAAAACGCTACATATTCATCAAAGATAAGAAAGCAGGGTGGAAGTCCCAGATAGGCGTAGTTTTCGCCCGTCTTATAGTTCGGGTGTTGCTTCATTTCCTCACTTCGCCGTACCATGCCCTCATAAAAGGCATTGACGCAATCAATCATTTCTTCTTTGGTGTGATAGACATTAGGCATGACTGTTCCCAAGTCTGCAAGGTCGCTGTTCTTTGGGTCTAAGATATAAAGGACAGCGTTGGTATGCAGTAAGGCTTCAATGAGCGTCAGCAGAAAATAAGTTTTACCGCCACCAGTCCCACCAGCAATCAAAGCGTGAGGGAGTGCGTCATATTCCCACACAAGATTTTTCATCAGCCTAAGACAGCCGTTTTCTGCCCATACTTCATCAATGGTAATGCGGTTTGCTATCATGTCATAAAGCAGGGTGTATTCAATATAGCCGTCATGTAAGGTCTTGTCGGTCAGCTCGCAATACAAGCCACTTTCCAATTTATCCTCTAACCGTAAAAGCTGGTCTTGATATTTTCCTAACGTGATTTCACAGCGGATATGGAGCAATCCCTTTTCCATTTGATAATAAATCTTTGGAAACCAGACGATTTTTTCCCTTGATCTGCTTTGCAGGTCAGTAAAAAAACCGCTGTCTTGTACGGTATCGGCTTCATACCACTTATTTTCCAGTATCATTCGTGCCAGCTTTTGACGGTGCAATAGCTTCTTGAAACTGTCGTAACAGAAGCGGTAATACAGAAAAGCGACCAATGCACAAACACCAGTCCACATCTGCACCCGTATAGGTTTTTCGTGATACCGTATCGGCTACTGGATTGACAAGCTCCACAACTGCATTGTACGGAAATTCCCTTACTGGTACTTCTGGCGGTACAGACACGGGGATAATTCCACCATGCAGACTGCACTTCAAATCATAGATACGCTTTTTAAGCTGGGTACTCGGTGTCCCGTCCTCATTCTGCAAGAATACATCACGCACTGCTGTAAATTTTAATTCTCCAAATGTTTTCTCTTTGTCAATAACAAAACCGTTTGATAATCTCATAATATTTTCACTCCTTTACTTTTCTTCAACTGCTACAATATCATCAGCAAGTAACACATAATCGGTATGTCCCATATCCCCAATTGCGTAACCTCTGCCGTATAATTTCGGATTGACAAGTTTTACTTTCTGTTCATACTTGAAATGCTTTTCGCCAGCCTGCACGGGAATTTCCACGACAACATTTTCGCCTTTCTGCACATCAGAATAAAGGTTGTAGCTTCGTCTGGCTAAGACCCTGCGGTTATTTTTATCTCTTTCAAAGATAGGCTCGCTTTCGCCTGCAAATTCAAGTGTTCCAAAAGACTGTGCCATATCTGGCACGACATATTTCATTTCCATATTGTTTTACCTCGTTTCTTTCTATATTTGATAAGTTTTTGATAGTGATTTCTTATTCTGGCGGTTAGGGAAGTACCAGCAAGTCCCCAGATAGTAAAGGGTAAAATAAATGCTTACGCACCCTTGACTATCCGTGTTCTTGCAGGTAAGTAGCAGACAAGCCAGAATAAGCGGAAGTCTGCCGACACGGTATCGGCGGAGAACGTGATTTTTCTTTTCTCATATCGTTACCGCCTTATGATTTCTTCATTTTACGGCGTTTGCAGAAGAAGATACCTGCCAGTCCAGCACCAGAAGTTAGTAATAATGCAAGCAGTCCGTAAAGGTTCGTGTTATCGCCCGTTTTTGGACTGTCTGTTTTATGCGGTGTATCTGGTGTCTGTGGTGTTTTGGGTTTCTCTGGTTCTTCTGGGACTTCGGGTTTTTCCTTAAAGGTAATCGTCTGTCCCTCGTTGTCAATGTCTTTATGCTCGGTAACTTTCTTCGGCTCGTCTGGATTGCTTAAATCGTACAATTCTTCAAAAGTTACAAGCTGTTTGCCGTCAAGAGAAGTAGCGTCAAAGGTAAAGGCAACTTCCGCTTTCATAGTTTCGCTGTCTGCGGTAAAGGTGTAATCACTTTCCACACGTTTTCCATTGATAAGAAGCTCTGCATTTTCTTCTTTCAACATCTGCCAGCCTACAAGTTTGTACTGTGTGCCGACTTCTAAGCCCTCTAAGGTTATGGTATCAATGATTGTTACCTCTTTTCCAGCTTCAAGCTCTTTGTTGCCGTCCTTATCGGTAGCAGTCGTATGAATTTTGATGATACACCCTCAATGTCTGTATGGATTGTCTTTACCACTTCATTTTTCTTGTATAGCTTGCCCTCAACCAGTACCGCATTATCATTTAAGGAAATGATGTCAAAGGCAGTATCTTTCAAAGTGGCACTTCCTTGTGGTTTTGTATCGCCCGTTTCTAAATCTCGTTTCTGAATTTTCACACCGCCACGGATAACCTTGTCTGATACAGAAAACTGGTTACTTCCAGTCAATACGGCAAGGTCGCCGTCCTCGGTAATCTGTGTTACATATAAGCCCTTAATCTGTTCGGACTTATCGCCAGCCTGCATATATGCACCGTCCAGCAAGTAACCGTTTGGAGCTTTTGTTTCTTCTACGGTTAGTGTTCCAAGTGGAAGAACGGCTTTGCCGTCCTGCATATAGAAACTGTCGCCAGATACCTTGTATGCGTCCGCTAATTTTGTAACATAGTGGATTGTACCGTCGCTGTCTGTTTCGGCGATTGTCTTTGTAACCCATGTTCTTGTAGCTTCGGCAGGGAGATTGTCTTTATTGTAGAAGCCAGTATAATACTTCCATGTAAATTCCGCACCTGCTAAAGAAGCGTTCCCCTGCGGATTGTCTTTCTGTGTTTCCATATCAATCTTGAAGAGTTCAATCAAAGTGTCTGTTACCTTTGGTGTATCTGATACGTTCAAGGTCGCTGTCTTTCCAGCTTCAACCTTTAAGGAATATATATTTGTATCAACCTTATATCCTGCTGGTGCGGATAATTCCTTGATATAGACTGTGTCAGCCGTTACCTCTACGACATCTGTATTTCCGTTTTCATCAGTCGTAAGGGTGGCAAGCTGTTTCGTGCAGTCCTTATCAGCAAAGACACCGTATGTCGCACCAGCGATAGAGTAATTCCCGTTACCGTCTGTAATGCTGGTATTACTGGAAGTCTTTTGAAGTTTCGCATTTCCAACATTGAGTTTCGCCCAGAATTGTCCCAATTCCTGCCCCTCGCCAGAGTAGATATAACCGCCACATTCATAGCGTCCTTTATTCTCTTTGACAAAGGCTTTTGCACCAGCGAAAACTTCGTCCTGCGTTGCCTTTGGAATTTCATCATAAGAAGCTCGCACGTTATCGCATTGCCAGCCAAGATGTACGCTTAATCTCTGCCAGACAACAAGCTGTCTTAAAAGGTAGGCGTGGTTTTTGCTTATTCCGTTGTGGCTGTCTGTGTACTGTTTTACATATTCGATAGATAAGGCAACGTCGCTTATCTGGTCGGCACTCATACGGGTGCTTGCGTCAGCTCTGGTCTTGTAGCCATTCTTAAAGTCTGTGTTAATGTCGATACAGTAAGCGTCCTCGCCCTCAACGGTCAAATGTCCCTCAT
The DNA here is from genome assembly GCF_003479245.1 of Ruminococcus sp. AF17-12. Lineage (NCBI taxonomy): Bacteria > Bacillati > Bacillota > Clostridia > Eubacteriales > Oscillospiraceae > Ruminococcus > Ruminococcus sp. AF17-12. The sequence goes on along the minus strand of NZ_QUGY01000009.1, from coordinate 48,978 downwards.
TAAAGGTAGAACCAATCGAACCGTCATTCATTACTTTTTCAACGATACCGACACGCTCTTTTGACTCCGTCCAGTATTGCTTACTTTCTGCATGAACGGGTGTAGTCGGCAAAGCAGTAACGACAGTTGCAAGAGCTAAGAAGCCCGTACACAATCGTTTTAACATCTTTTTCATAAATCTAATGCTCCTTTCATTTTTGGTAATAAAATAACCGTCCATAATGAACGGCTGAAAATAGAAAAGGAACGTCATTTTAGGCGTTCCATAGTCTATGAGTTATTCAATTTTTCTTGTTTCAATACTGATGTGCTGTACCATATCTTTGCATATCTAGGAAAACTTGCGTATCAAGGCTCATTCAATGGTAGTAAATAAGTAGTAAATTGATGTGTTTGTTTCCTTGAAAATGCTGATAGATACTGTGTTTTAGCGGATAATCAGATTTTTATTGTGTTTTTTACATAAAAAAGTATTTTATATGAAGAAAAAGGGCTGAACCATATAAGGCGGCCCAGCTCTTTTTCAAAATCTCTGTTTATTTTTCTTCCATACGCTTCTGCACATCTTCCACTGTATATGCTTCTGTCAGTGCTTTCATATCATTCGGTGTAGTGTCTGGATTATACGACTTGATCACTTTCATCAGATCTGCACAGCTGTATGCATTTTCATAAATGTCCTGTGTATATCCGTAAAGCTTATTGAAAGAAGCTTTATCGGATGCACTCCAGAAGCCCTGATACAGACGCACTGTATTAGAATCAGCGTCGTCGGTATTTGCCTCTGGATAACCGGTCATTGCATTGTACAGGATCGCAAAGGCAGGACCGCCCATGGATGCATATTTACCGGCAATGTAATCAATTTTAGGATTTCCAAAGGAATCCTCAGTATTGATCTCATCATGGTTTTCCTGGGAGAAGCAGTCAACTGCTCCAATCTTGATATTGGAGCCCTGCTCATCTTCTTTTGCTGTAACGATCTTCATGATCTCATCTACATTGAAGGTACAGAGAATTGCATCATAATTTCCGTCTACAAAAGTATGTTTCAGATTATTGATCCCTTTTGGGGCTGCCATATAGCCTGGACAGATGGTAATGCTGATATCATCTTTTCCTGTATCTGCAACGGTTGTTTTCTCAGATGCCGCAAGCCTCTCAACATCCTCGGAATAAGTCAGCCCCTCCTTCTCCGCCAGAGCTTCCAGAACACCGATCGCTCTCTGAAGATGCATGTAGTTTCCAGCGGAGGAACCACCTGTCAGTACAATATATTTGCTGGTGTCTGCATCTGCAAAATACTCTGCCATATTATAGCCGGCTTCATAATCTGCTTTTGCATCCGGTCCTACGCTTCCAAGAAAATACTGGCCGTTTTTTATCTTGTCATAATCTTCATCACTGATGTTTCCAGAACCAAGAACATAATACATTTCTTCCTCATCGCAAGTTTCTACGATCTTCTGGATATCCTGTCCATAAAAAGAAATGATCCCGCTCACACCCTGCTGCTTCATTGCGCGGATGAAATCGCACTCATCCTCCGCAGAATTGATATTTCCTGAAAAATAAAACTTAACCGGAAACCCCTGCTGGATGTATTCTCTGTAATAGTTCATGAACATGTTCATTTCCGGGCTGTCCTGATTATATACTACAACACCTATTGTATATTGGATATCTCCGTCTTCGACAGCAGCAGAAACTTTTTTCCCGCCAACTGTAAAAACGGCAAGCAGCAACAACAGAATGCCCAGTACTTTAAAGTTTTTAAAAATCATACTGTTTTGTGCCTTTCTTTATTTTTCCGTTACATAATGGCAGGCTACTTCATGTCCGGACTCTACTTCTGTGAGCACAGGGCGGATCGTCCTGCATTTCTCCATACAGTGTTCACAACGATTCTGGAATGGGCAGCCATGAGGAACATCCAGAGGGCTGGGGGCCTCACTTTCGATGCTCTCGATCTTTTTCTCCTGATCCATATGAATGGAAAACTGTGCCCCCAGAAGAGCCTGCGTATACGGATGAAGAGATTTTTTTGCAACGTCCTCTCCAGGAATTACCTCCACGATATTTCCAAGGTACATAACAGCAATCTGATGAGCAAAGGAACGGATCAGAGCCAGATCATGACAGATAAAAAGCATGCTGATGTTTTTTTCTTTCTGGAGACGTACCAGAAGCCGGATCACGGATTCCTGTACGGAAACGTCAAGTGCAGAGGTAGCCTCATCGCACACCAGAATCTCCGGTTCCAGGGAAAGTGCCCTGGCAATACTGATACGCTGACGCTGTCCGCCACTCATGTTATGGGGATAACGGTCTGCAAAATCTCCGGGAAGCTCTACCATTTCCAGAAGCTCTCTGGCTTTCGCTTCCTTTTCGTTTCTTTTCAGCTTTCCGTAATTGATCAGCGGCTCTGTAAGGATATCCACGATCTTCATTTTGGGGTCAAAGGACGCCAGCGGATCCTGGAAGACCATCTGCATGTTCTGACGGTTCAGCCAGGTTTCTTTTTTGGAAAGATCAGAGAGGTTTTTTCCATGGTAAAGGATCTCTCCGCTAGTCGGCTTGTCAAGAGAAATGACCATGCGGACAAAGGTTGATTTACCGCAGCCACTCTCTCCTACGATTCCCAGAGTTTTTCCTTTATAAACGTTCAGGTTCACATCGTTGCAGGCTGTTAAAGTTCTGCCGCCGGAAGCCGGGAACTGTTTTACGATATGTTTTGCACTGAGTACGATATCGGATTCCTTAAACATAACGCCGTCCCTCCATTTCCGGCACTGCAGCCAGCAGTTTCTTTGTATAGTCACTGGTCGGATGCTCCATGACCTCGTCTCGTGTTCCCTGATCCACAACTTTTCCGTTCTGCATAACAACAAGTTGATCTGCCATATAGGCTGCTACGCCAATGTTATGAGTAACAATGATGATACCGGTTCCGAAATCATCACGGAGCTCCATCATCTGGCGTACGATCTGTGCCTGTGTAGTAACGTCCAGCGCACTGGTCGGCTCATCTGCAAGAAGCAGCTCCGGGTTAAAAGTCATGGCCATGGCAATACCAACTCGCTGGCGCATACCACCGGAAAGCTGGTGAGGATAACTTTTCATGATATTTTCCGCGTCCGGAAGACGCATTTTCTGAAGCATGGAGCATCCCTTCTTCCATGCTTCTGCTTTGGATATATCCGTATGTGTACAGATATATTCCACATACTGACTTCCGATCTTACGGATAGGGTTCAGGGTTCCGCCGCAGTCCTGGAAGATCATGGAAATGCGGGTACCCCTTAAATTTCTCCATTCATTCTTTGTATTGGAAAGCAGAGAATGTCCGTTAAACTGAATATCTCCGGTGCTGACCCGGCCACCTCCGGCAAGTGCGCCGAGGACAGCACGGATCACGGTTGTTTTTCCACTTCCACTCTCGCCTACCACACTGATGATCTCCCCCTTCTTCATGGAAAGGTTGAAATGTTCAATGGTAGGTGCCTGTTTTCCGTACTGAACGGAAAGATCCTTGATCTCAAGCATAAATAAGCGCTCCTTTACTCGGCAAGAGTGATATCCTTTGTCAGCCAGTAATAATCCATTGGATACATCTTAACACCTGTTACCTTTTTGTTGGAGAAAAGGTAGGTTGTCTCATAACCAAAGAATACAGTTGCAGCATCATCCATGATATCCTGCTGAATATCGATGATGAGATCTTTTCTCTTGTCCTCATCAAATGTCTGCGCAAGCTCGTCAAGAAGCTTGTCAACCTCCGGGTTATTGTATCCTGCAGTATTGTTTGCAGAGGAGCTGTACCAGTTCTCTCTTAAGTAGTTCTCAGGGTCTCCAGTGTTTGCTACCAGCACGTTCCAGATCAGAAGGTCATACTGACCGGAATCTCTCATGTCAAGAAGTGTCTCATAACTTACTGTGTTCAGGTTTACGTTGATACCGATCTCCTTCAGACTGGCCTGTGCTGCCTGTGCGTATACACCAAGCTCGGCACGGCTTGTGTAGATAACAAAATCAAGAACAAGAGGATCTCCGTCAGGAGTTTCTACAAATCCGTCACCGTCAACATCTTTGTATCCGGCCTCATCAAGGATCTTCTTTGCGCTGTCCGGATCATAGGAATTCTCATCCTTCAGATCATCGAATCCAAAGTCAAGTGTTGGAGGAACCGGTGCTTTACCAGCTGTTGCACCACCCTCGAGAAGAGTGTTGCAGTATGTTTCCTTGTCAAGACCACGAAGAAGTGCCTGGCGAAGAGCCTTATCGCTGAGTGCATGATCCTCGTTCTGGTTCATGAATGCATAGGTGGAACGAAGAGACTGAAGCTCCTGGATGTCGTAATTGTCATTTCCCTCAAACTCAACCAGGTTCTCTGTTTTCAGGTTGTAAGCGATATCGATCTCACCTGTCTGAAGAGCCATGGAACGTGTTGTCTGGTCATCCACACATTTCAGTGTAACTTTATCAAGGGGAACTTCTCCATCCCAGTAGTTCTCATTTTTTACTACGATACAGGAATCCGTCGGGCTGAAAGATTCTACTGCGTAAGGTCCTGTACAGATCGGTCCTTCCATGGCAAATGTAGAATCATCTACATTTGTATCTACGATCAGAAACAGCGGGTCTGCAAGGCATCCGGCCATGTTTGCATTTGCTCTGTTCAGGTGGAAGATCAGGTTCTGTCCATCAACCTCGATGCTGTCGAGATCAAAGAATTCCGGAACACGGTCACTCTTTTCAGCGGTACGCTCGATGGAAGCTTTTACCATCTCTGGTGTCATATCGTCGCCGTTGGAGAATTTTACGCCCTCACGGATCTTGAAGGTCCATGTTTTTCCATCGTCGCTGTTCTCCCATTCTTCTGCAAGACATGGAACGATCTCACCGTTCTCATCGAATTTTGTGAGGCACTCTCCGATCGCATAACGGGATACTACCCAGCTGAAATACTGCTCTGTCGGCTCCAGTGTATCTGCAAAGCTTGTTACTCCGATGGTGATCTCCTTATCACTTTTTTTGTCACCTTTTGCCTGAGCCACTGTTGTCATGGAAAAAGTTATCATGCATGCAAGTGTAGCAGCCAGCACTTTTTTAACTACGTTATTTCTCATTTCATCCTCCTAAAGATAAATAATACTGATCATATGGTGTTGGTTTGTTACAGAGTTGTTTTATTGATCCTGGCGCGGATCCAGTACATCACGGATGCTGTCTCCAAGCATGTTGAAAACAACAACACAGATCACGATAGCGATACCAGGGTAGATCATAAGCCATGGCGCTTTTGCCATGTAGGTCCTTCCTTCATTCAGCATCAGTCCCCATTCCGGTGTCGGCGCGGTTGCACCAAATCCCAGAAATGAAAGGGAAGCCAGTTCCAGCATCATGGTTCCGATATCTGCCGCTGCAGTTACCACCATCTGGGTTACCATGTTGGGAAGAACGTGTACAAGAAGAATTTTCCAGGTCTTTGTTCCGTTTACCACAGCTGCCTCTATGTAAAGACTCTTCTTGACTTTCAAAACCATACTTCTTGCAAGGCGGGCATATTTTGTCCAGCTTACAGCCGCAATGGAGATAACGGCATTGACCAGATTCGGTCCGAGCATACCGGCAATGGCAATGGCCAGAACAAGGCCGGGGAATGAGATCATCATATCCGCGATACGCATGATCACTGCATCCACAACACCACCGAAATATCCGGCGATAACTCCTAAAAATGTACCGATCACAAAGATCACCGCAACCAGACATAAGGTCATGATCAGAGAGGTTCTTGTTCCGAAGATAACACGGGAAAGAAGATCTCGTCCAAGCTTATCCGTTCCGAACGGATGAGCGGAGCTTGGCTCCTGCAGTGATTCGGTCATAACTGCATCCAGAGGATCATATGGTGAGAGCTGCGGCGCAAAGATCGCAACACCGATCACCACGAGACCCAGAATAAAGAAAAGAGTGAACTGTTTATTTTCTTTGAATGTTCGTAATACCTTTTTCAATTATCTATCCTCCTTAAGTCTTGGATCGAGATAAGTATAGGACAGATCCACAAGCAGGTTGATGCACATGTACAGGATCGCGATCCAGAGTACATAGCCCTGTACAAGAGGATAGTCACGACAGGAAATTGCCTTTACTGCCATATTTCCCATTCCAGGCCAGTTGTAAATGATCTCTACAACTGCAGTACCTCCCAGAAGACTTCCAAGGGAAAGCCCCAGCAGTGTTACCAGCGGAAGCATTACATTAGGAAGAACGTGTTTCCAGAGAATGACGCTTTCCTTGATCCCACGCATTCTTGCACCTGTGACATAATCCTGGTGAAGTTCCTCCAGTACTGCACTTCTTACCTGTCTGGTATACTTTGCAGACATGGCAAGTGCAAGTGTCAGCGCCGGAAGGATCATGGATTTAAAATCTGTACTGCCTCCGGCAACATTGATCCAGCGAAGCTGAACACCAAAGATGCTGAGAAGGATCAGGCCCAGCCAGAAGCTTGGAACAGATACTCCCACAAAGGTAATTCCTCTTACAAAATAATCCGGGAATTTGTTCTGATATACAGCGGCCAGTATTCCAAGCGGTATGGAAATAATGACCATCATCAGAAGTGCCAGCAACGACATCCTCAGCGTCGGCCAGAAACAGGATACCAGTTTATCCGTTACCGGCATTTTGAAAGAATAGGACTGTCCCATATCTCCTGTTACAACACCTTTCAGCCAGGAACCATACTGCACAAGAAATGGCTGGTCAAGGCCGAGATCATGTCTTGTCTGTTCCAGAAGTTCCGGTGTTGGAAGATTACCACACTCTGTCAACATGATCTCCGCAGGATCACCAGGTGACAGGTAGGTCAGTCCAAATGTGAAAAAGCTGATTCCAAATAATACAATGATAATCTGGAGAAATCTTTTTCCTACTTGTTTCTTTGTCACGTTTTACTCCTTTCCTCATTTGATGCGATTTTAACATTGCCGTTTTAATTTAGTTAGATAAAAGAAACTATTGGATTCTTAATATGCAGAATATGCATGGAATTTTAGAAAATTTGCACGAAAAAAGCCCGTGACGAAATACGGGCACACAAAATAAATATGCTTCCTATCTTCCGTAAGAATCATTTTAAAACAATTGCAAGCAGGTCTCCTGACTTAGGATCCTTACCCTCAGACACCTTCCCGGTCTATTTCTCACGCACTCGACCAGTGGTACTTTGTCTGAGGATTTCCCCTTACAGTGACGGGATCGTACCGGATTTACACCGGTTTCCCTATTAATCCTCTCAGAACTTACAACGGCTGATGTGAAAATCAGCAAATGCTGTCAAATTACTGAAACATTATATGATAAAACTATAGTTTATGTCTATGGAAAAATGTTATATTTTTAGAAAACTCATAAATTTTGTTAAAGATGCTTGAATTGTATATATCCCCCATGGGGGATTTGACAATTGGATTTATCTGATCTGCTAAAAAAACACGGATTTTACCTCGCTATTTTTACAAATAGAATAGCAAATGGTAAAACCCGGTTTTCTTACTGTTTCAATATGATTTCAGACAGAAGCGTTCTGAAAAGGTTGTTTACTATCAGGTCAGAGTCTCCGTGATCGCTGCATATGCGATCATTGGTCCGTCTTCAATAATGTTCAGACTGGCTGTCTGATAAAGTACGACTCCGTTTTCAGTTGCAATAGATGTGTAAAGTAAATTTCCATAGTAATCTCTCAGTTCACCCAATTCTTCTCCCTTAAAGAAGTACTCTCCAGGCTTCTTGGATGGATACCAGCATCCGGTATACGGCGCATATTCATAGACTACATTTTCAAGAAGCATCTGACGGTAATGCTTCAGACCATGACACGCCTTTCCCTGGAGATGAAAAACAAGGTGACGGACGTCTCTTTTATCCTGTTCTACTTCCTCCCAGGTCCAGTAGCTGTGTCCGCCTCTTTCGATAAGAATACTTGGAATTCCAAGAGAAGAAGCATAATTGTAGGCGCCACCTGTGGCAGTTGTGGAACGGACCACATATTTTACGCCGATATGCCGTGCCATATGTAATGACTTCTCTGCTGTTTTTTCATCTACAACCCCTACATAATAAACATAGGGATGAAGCTGTTCGAACCCATCTCCACTATGCAGGTCGATATAATAATCTGCTATAGAAAAAAGTTTCGTCACTATAGTATAGGCAATACGATCTGCAGCTGTTCCCTCAGGATCTCCGGGGAAAACGCGGTTCAGGTTCTTGCCATCCTCATAGACCAGACTCATAGTGCGATGCTCAAAGCCGCTGACATTGACCAGTGGAACGATGATCACATTTCCCTTCAGTTCTTCCGGCTGAAATTCTTTTGCAAGTTCCATTGCCGCCTGGATCCCCACATACTCCGCACTGTGTATTCCTGCTGTGATCAGTATCGTCGGTCCGTCTTTCACTCCGCATATCACAGTTGCCGGCATTGCTATGCCGTATCCTGTGATCTTAATTTTTCCCTGTGCCTTCTCTCCTTTTTCAATCACCCAGTCATCAATTTTGATCATTGGTTGTTTCCCTTTTCCTTTTTTATATTTCCGCACTTTTGACGATAAGTATATCATGCCTAACCGAAATTGTACATATTCTTTTAAGATTCCGGGAAAACAGAAAAAAGCTTTCGTAATCGTTCATTTTGATCCGACGTACAAAAGCTTTTTTCCTGAATGATATATAATTTATCTTTTTACCAATTCTTTGGTAATTTCTTCCCAGCTGACTCCTTTTTCAACCATGAGTACCATCATATGATAAAGAAAATCTGAAATTTCGTATTTAATTTCTTCTTTATCCGGATTTTTGGCTGCAATGACGATCTCTGTGCATTCTTCACCGACTTTTTTCAAAATCTTGTCGATTCCTTTATCAAAAAGATAATTGGTATAGGAACCTTCCTTTGGATGTTCTTTTCGGTCAGTGATCACATCATACACATTCTGGAACACGTGAAGAGGATTGGTATCATCGTACTCCTTTTTCATCAGCGGTTTGAAGAAACAAGTACGGTTTCCTGTATGGCAGGCTGCGCCCACCTGCTCCACTTTGGCAAGGATCGTATCATTATCACAGTCAATGGTAAGAGACTTTACATACTGTACGTGGCCGGATGTCAGACCTTTGGTCCAGAGCTCATTCCGGCTGCGACTCCAGTATGTCATTTTTCCAAGCTTCAATGTTGTGTTAAAAGCCAGCTCATTCATATAGGCCAGCATCAGTACTTCATCCGTCCGGTAATCCTGGACAATAACCGGAACCATTCCGTCACTGTTTAATTTAAAGTCCGACCATGCAATATTACTTTTATATGTGTTTACCGGAATTCCGGCTTCTTCGCAGGTTTCCTTAAATGTATGCAGATCATTTTCAAGACTGCTTACATAAGCACCGCAAAGTCCGGACACAGCTGGTTCTCCTAAAAGCTCCAGAACGTTCTCAGATCTGTTTTCATCGGTATGAAGAACAATGGAAATCTGAGAAATCTCTGCAATTTCATTTTCGACAGTGTCCAAAGCCAGAACAGTGTCTGCATATGTTTCGATCAGATCCTGATTTTCTGTGAATTCTCTCAGATCAGAGATGCTGATCATCATACGCTCTTTTCCAAAGCGCCGGGATACTTCTTCCAGAAGCTTGATATTATTCTCTTTCGAAAAATTCAGTACAACTTTGGCACATCCCGCATAGATCAGCTTTTTTACATCTTCCATACGTTTGATATTTCCCGCTGCGATCACCGGGATCTCAGATACCTGACAGATATCACGGATTTTTCCGATCGCACGGTCATGCTCTGCATCTGCGGAAGAAAAGTCAAATACTAGAAGCTCATCTGCCCCATTGTCACCGTAAAATTTTGCAAGTGTTTCTACATTTCCGTCTCCGAAAAGATTTCTCTGTCCAAATCCTGTTACCGCCTTTTCTGAATGAAGATAAAGGCATGGGATCAACTGTTTGTTCATAAGTGGTCTCCTTCTGTATCAGAGGCTTCCCTTGGTAGAAAGCACGTCTGTGATCCGGGAATCGTACTGTGTTGCTGCATCAAGGGCTTTCGCAAAGCTTTTAAACATGGCCTCTGCCACATGATGGCTGTTTCCTCCGGAAAGAACCTTGATGTGAAGATTCATTGCTGCGGAATAGGATACTGCATAAAAGAATTCCTTTACCATCTCTGTAGCCATATCTCCTATTTTTTCCGTAGAAAACTCTGCATCCCATCCAAGATAAGGTCTTCCGGAAAGATCTACTGCGCAGAGCACAAGCACTTCATCCATAGGAAGGATACAGCTGCCGTAACGTTTGATCCCTTTTTTGTCGCCAACTGCCTCACGGATAGCGTTTCCAAGGACGATCCCTGTATCTTCAATGGTGTGATGATCATCTACATTCAGATCACCGTGGACTCTCAGCGTAAGATCATACAGTCCATGGCGCGTAAAACCGTCCAGCATATGGTCAAAAAAGCCAATACCTGTATCAATATCGGAACTTCCTGTTCCATCAATATTCAGTTGCAGACGTATCTGCGTTTCTTTTGTGTTTCTTTCGATCAGTGCTTCTCTTGCCATTATTCGTTCTCCTTGTCCTCTTCCTCAAAACGGACTGCAATGGAATTTGCGTGTGCAGTCAGCTGTTCCGATGTGGCAAACTGGATGATGTCCTTGTGGATCTTTCGGAGTGCTTCCCTGGAATAATATACAATACTGGATTTTTTGATAAAATCATCTACAGAAAGTGCGGAGAAAAATTTGGCAGTTCCATTGGTAGGAAGTACATGGTTTGGTCCTGCAAAATAATCTCCAAGGGGTTCAGAGCTGTGCTCTCCGATAAAGATCGCACCTGCATTTCGTACCTTCATCATATCTTCAAAAGGATTCTTTGTGACGATCTCCATATGTTCAGAAGCAATTTCATTGGCAGCCTCAATGGCCTCGTCCATATCTTCTGCGATCAGGATATAACCAAAGTTCTCCAGGGATTTCTCAATAATGGCTTTTCTGGAAAGTACCTCAACAAAACCTCTGACTTCTTCATCTACCTGATCTGCAAATTTCTCATTTGTTGTGATCAGGATCGCAGATGCCATCTCATCATGTTCTGCCTGAGAAAGAAGATCTGCTGCAATATAACGAGGATTTGCAGTCTCATCTGCAAGAACGAGGATCTCGCTTGGGCCGGCAATAGAATCAATGCTTACGTATCCATAAACTGCCTTTTTTGCAAGCGCAACAAAAATATTTCCGGGTCCTACGATCTTGTCAACCTTTGGAATACTCTCGGTTCCATATGCAAGTGCTCCGATGGCCTGTGCACCACCCACTTTATAGATTTCATCTGCTCCGGCTTCGTTAGCAGCAACAAGTGTGCTTGGATTTACTTTTCCGTCTTTTCCAGGAGGTGTTGTCATTACAATACGGTCAACACCGGCAACTTTTGCAGGAACGATATTCATCAGCACGGAAGACGGATATACAGCCTTTCCACCGGGAACGTAAACACCTACACAGTTCAGAGCGGTTACCTTCTGACCAAGCAAGGTTCCGTCTGTTGTGCTTGTGAACCAGCTGTTCTGAAGCTGCTTTTCGTGATAGCTGCGGATATTCACCAATGCTTTTTTGATCACATCGATCAGGGAAGGATCTACCAGCTTGTATGCTTCCTCGATCTCCTCAGGGGTTACACGGATCGTATCCTTTGTCACTTCGACTTTATCAAATTCTCTGGTAAATGCAAATAACGCGGTATCTCCCTCTGCTTTTACTTTGGCAAGGATATTTGCTACTGCATCCTCGTATTTTCCGTAATTATTAGGGCTTCTTTTTAAGAGAGTTTCCAGAATATCTTTTGTAGATTCTTTGGTGAGTTTTACCTTACGCATAATAAATTCTGCCTTCTTTCTGTATTTTGGAGGTTCATCTGTTGTTCAGTTTATTTGATCACACTTCGAAGTTCCGTGATCAGTTTGCGGATCCGTTCATCTTCCATTTTCATGCTGACCTGATTGACTACCATACGTGCAGACAGCGGGCAGACTTCTTCCAGCACCTTCAGGCCATTCTCGCGAAGGGTGCTTCCGGTTTCCACGATATCCACGATAACCTCGGAAAGTCCTACGATCGGTGCAAGCTCGATGGAACCGTTCAGCTTAATGATCTCCACAGTCTGATGCTTTTTGTTATAGAAATAATCCTTTGCAATATTTGGATATTTTGTAGCTACACGGATCAGCTGATTGTTATTCAGGACTTCTCTGGCGCTTTCAGGACCGCATACGCACATGCGGCATGCTCCAAATCCAAGATCCATAACCTCATATAACTTTCTTCCTTCTTCCAGAATGGTATCCTTACCTACGATACCGATATCTGCTGCACCATACTCTACATAAGTCGGCACATCCGGACCTTTTGCAAGGAAAAACTTCAGCTTCAGTTCCTCATTGGTAAAGATCAGCTTTCGGGAATCTTTGTCACGCATCTCCTCACATGTAATACCGATCTTCTCAAACATATCCAGTGTTTTGTTGGCCAGACGCCCTTTTGTGAGGGCAAATGTAAGATATCTCATCAGTCCTGCTCCTCCTTTGCCGGGCACAATGCCACTTTTTTACCTTTATTCCGAAGCTCCATTGCTTCCTGGATCGCTTTTTTCAGATTTCCCGGATCATAAGTGATCACAATGGTTTTATCGCCAGCCGGAACGGTCAGCTTCTGTCTGGAAAGCGCGAGCATCAGGTTATCAACCACAATGGCAAATCCAATGGAAGAAGCCGGTTTTCCGAAATGCTTCATCAATTCGTTGTAGCGTCCGCCCTTGATCAGGGGTTCACCGGTTCCATATGTATAAGCCTGGAAAATGATCCCTGTATAATAACGGAACTTACTGAGCATTCCAAAATCAAAAGCAATGTATTTCTCACAGCCGTATACTTTCAGGATCTCATAAATTTCTTCCAGTCGTTTTACTGCAGAAAGTGCTTCCGGATTGGAGGTGAGCTTTTTTGCTTTTTCCAGCACTTCTGCTGAACCGAACATCTGAGGCAGTTCAGCAAAAGCCTTGGAAAGGTTATCGCCTAAATTCTGTCCCTTAAGAAGCTCTTCCACACCAAAATAATTCTTCTGAGAGATCAGCTCACGAAGATGCTCTTCTATCTCCGGCTCCAGATCTGCCTCTGCAAGCAGGGATTTATAATAATCTACCTGACCTACGCTAACCTGGAATTCGGTAAGTCCTGCTGCCTTCAGACACTCCACGGTCATAGCAAGGATCTCAGCATCTGCTGCTGCAGAATCATCTCCCATATGCTCAACACCCATCTGAGTATTTTCCTTCATCTGACCTCTGTAACTGGAATTGTTGATAAATGTATTTCCGGTATAACAAAGTCTTACAGGTCCCTTTTCCGGATCAAAATAAGTTGCACATGCTCTGGAAACAGACGGTGTAAAGTCAGGTCTGAGAACAAGTGTGTTTCCCTCTCTGTCAAAAAATTTATATAAATCCTTGGATGGGATCGTTCCTACTTCATTGCTGAACACTTCAAAATACTCAAATCCCGGTGTTTCTATATCTTCATATCCATATCTTGAAAACACCTGGTGGAGCTCCTTCTGGAGCCGTTTTTTGCGGCTGCATTCCTCTCCATAAATGTCCCGCACACCTTCAGGTGTATGAAAAATACGCTGCATGTTCATTTCCTCCGTAACACGTTTTGAGATTTCCTGTGCTTCACTTTAATTCGCTACCATGCTACCACAGAAAAACTTAAATTTGATTATATAGGAAACCTTTCCAAAAGTCAATCCCGTAATTGCAGATCTTTCTGGATCCCTTCCAGATAAGGAACCAGAAATCCATTTTTTCCAGAAAGATAAAATTCCTCGTCCAGCTCTTCCCGACGAAAACTTTTTCGCCCGCCGTCTTCCATTCTTTTCCAGAATTCCTTCAGCTTACGAAGGGTAAGATAATAAAAAACATTATCTGCGCTGAAATAGATCAGAAAAAAAGCAATCCCCTTCTGCTTTTCAAACTCATCCATAAATGCTACCTGATGAGGATGAATATTCGCAAGGGGAAAAGTTTTTACACAGCATTCTTTTGCATCGAAGCAGACAGGGATTCCCTGTACTGCTCCGATATAATCTACGGTACTTTTCTGTTCAAAATATGCCAGCGTGATATGCCGGGAGGTTTTATCCATTTTAACCGGAGTGATCGGCGTCGGGATTTTCTGGATGAGAGCCAGTCCCTTTTCCCTGTACTGCTCATTGGTACGATTGATAAGTTCCTCCAGAGTAGAACCACGAAGTCCTCTGCTGTTCCATGTTGCCATAAAGTCTGCCCTTTAATTTAGAAGTTTGATGGATGGGAAATAACGGATCTCCGCTTTTCCGACGATCTGATCAAACTGTACATATGTATTCTGCCAGTATCGGGAATCCTTGGAATTGTTACGGTTGTCTCCCATCATAAAGTAACAGTTTTCCGGTACTTCGTATGGTCCGAAGCTTCCAAGAGGAGTTTCCGACACAAAGGAATCATCCAGAGGTGTCTCTGAATCATTGATATAAACTTTACCATCTTTGATCTCTACTTTATCTCCAGGAAGACCGATGATACGTTTGATGAACAGCTGGGACTCATCATCCGGATATTTGAAGATCACAATGTCAAAGCGTTCCGGATCTTTCCATTTTTTTGAGATCTCGTGACCAAATACATCCATATTCAGACCATAGGCCAGACGATAGCCAAAGATACGATCCCCGGTCATAATGGTATTTTCCATAGATTCTGACGGGATCTTTGCATTGATCAGTACTACATTGTTGATAACCAGGACTACAACTACCACGATGATGATCATCTTGACGTAATCCCATATTTCATTCCAGATTTTCATAATAACTCTCCTCCAACTTTTCCTCTTTTAGTGTTCTGAGAAAGATTTCCGGAAGCGGTGCCATAAAGACCTTCCCGGATAAATATGACAGGCTTCCTTTCATAGATGGAAACTCCATTCGAAAAGAATGAAGCAGCTGTCCTTTCAGCTTTTTATCGGCTTTTCCATATTTGGGATCACCAACAATCGAATGTCCCTCCGAAGCAAGGTGAGCTCGAATCTGATGTGCACGTCCTGTGATCAGTTCAACCTTAAGAAGAGTACGGGTTCCATTGGTACCCAACGGATAATACTTTGTTTCCACTGGAAGGGCATTTTCTTTCTCTTGTTTATAGATGGTTACTTTATTGCTTTTTTTATCTTTTGCCAGATAACCTTTGATATATCTTTCTTCTTTTAAAACTCCCTCCACAAGACAGAGGTAATATTTATGAAGTTCCCTGGACTTGAACATCCCTGAAAGTTCCTGCAGACCGGAAAGGCTTTTGCCTGCCGCTATAAGCCCGCTGGTATTGCGGTCAAGGCGGTTGCATACGGAAGGACGAAAGGTTCTCAGATCATTCTCTGTAAGAGAGCCATTTTTCAGAAGATAGCCAGTCAGATATTCTACCAGTGAAGGGGTTCCGTCATCAGCAGGCTGAGAAAGCATTCCTGCCGGTTTGTTGATCAACAGGATATTTTCATCCTCGTAAATGATATCCAGAGCATAATGTGCCCGTGGAGCAGAATCATTTCCGCTGAATTTTTCAAATGTTTCATCACTTAAAAACAGTTTTACATGATCTCCTGAAAACAGCTTTTCATTCCCGGTGGCTTTTTTTCCATTGAGCGTGATATTTTTTTTCCGCATCATTTTGTAGAAAAAGCTCTTTGGAGCTTCACGGAGAAGCTTGGCCAGATATTTGTCAAAACGCTGTCCGGCCTCGTTTTCGTTAATGATAAATTCTTTCATTATATAATGCTCCTACAGACAGATTGCCAGGATCGTATGTTTGATCAGTTCTTCCCTGGAAAGATCCGGGTATCGCTCATCCGGCGTGAATTTAATCCCGTTTCTTAAAGATTCTTTGTGCTCATTCATGGAATCCAGACGTTCCAGATAGGGTTTCAGGTCCCTCAGGATCTTTACATCTACTTTATATCCGTTTTTACGGATGATTTTCTGTGACTGCTCTGCAAGGTAGGCGATATCTGCTTTTGGATCACTGGTATAACCCACTACTGTATTTCCGCACACGGCAACAGCGTCCAGATAACCGCTTTTCTCATAAAAAGTCATGTACATTTCATAGGACATGACCAAGTCACCGGCATGCTTGCGGATCTCTTTATAGAGCTTTTCATCCATAGGATGACGTAACAGGATCATGATCAGGCTTACCATGGATTTACATCCTGGCAGACAGCCTACTACGGTCAGAACCGTCCAGACTGTCATTCTTGTTCCGTTGACGGCCCACGCCACAAAGAAAATGAGCAGTGGAAGCGAAAATAATCCTGCGGTGATCAGGAGTCTTCGTTTTTTTTCGCTGTTAAAATAACCGAAATCACCTTTTTTTGTTTTTCTTTTTCTGGTATCTTTCATGTGCCGAACTCCTTGTCTGTGTTTTTTTGGCTTTTTTATGAAGCTCTCTGGGACGGATCAGACATTTCGGTCCAAAGCCGACCAGATCCATACGTCCGGTCATCTTAAGTCCTTCCAGGACCAGTTCGCGATTTTCCGGATTTTTATACTGCATCAGTGCTCGCTGTATTGCTTTTTCGTGTGGATTTTTCGGCACATATACCTTTTCGCCTGTCAGCGGATGGATTCCTGTGTAATACATACAGGTAGAAAGTGTTGATGGCGTTGGATAAAAATCCTGAACCTGCTCCGGCGTAAATCCAAGATCACGGACGTATTCCGCAAGCTTCACGGCTTCCTTCATTGTACACCCGGGATGGGACGACATGAAATACGGAACGGCATATTGCTGCTTACCAGTCCGCGCATTTGCTTTTTCATATTCCTTCAGAAAGCCCTCATAAACCTCGTGCCTGGGTTTGCCCATAAACTTCAGGACTTCATCAGAAACATGCTCCGGTGCTACTCGCAGCTGACCGCTGATGTGATATTTCACAAGCTCATTAAGAAAAGTTTTATCCGGGTCTGCCATCAGATAATCAAACCGAATGCCGGAACGGACAAAAACTTTTTTAACTTTTGGGATATTCCTGACCTTTCTGAGAAGCTGAAGATAATCCTTGTGGTCTACCGTCAGATTCTTACACGGAGAAGGAAACAGGCACTGCCGCTCCTTGCAGACTCCTTTTGTCAGCTGCTTTTTGCAGGAAGGATAACGAAAATCAGCCGTAGGGCCTCCTACATCATGGATATAGCCTTTAAAATCCGGATCCTCCGTCATCTTTTTAGCTTCTTTCAGAATGGAATCGTGACTTCTTGTCTGAAGGATACGGCCCTGATGAAAGGTCAGCGCACAGAAATTACAGCTTCCAAAGCATCCTCTGTTGCTGGTCAGACTGAATTTGATCTCTTTCAGTGCCGGAATCCCGCCTTCTTTCTGGTACATGGGATGATATCGTCCTGTATAAGGCAGATCGTAAACATCGTCCATTTCCATCTGCGTCAGAGGCTGAGATGGTGGATTCTGTATCACATATCCACGGTTCCCATAAGATTCTGCCAGAGGCTTTGCTGTAAATGGATCTGTGTTTCGGTACTGAATGGCAAAGCTGTCCGCATAAGCTTTTTTATCGGTCTGTACCTGTTCAAATGACGGAAGGACCACCGGATCGTAAACCCTGCTGATATCGTGGCTTTTAAAAACCGTCCCTGCCACATATGTGATCTCCTGGACCGGAATCCCGCTTTGCAGGGCTTCTGCGATCTCCAGGATGGAATGTTCCCCCATTCCATAAGAGATCAGATCCGCACCGGAATCGATCAGAATACTGTGCTTGACCTTATTTTCCCAATAATCGTAATGTGCCATTCTTCGAAGGCTGGCTTCGATCCCGCCAAGAATGATAGGCGTATGTTTATAGGTCTGCCGGATCAGATTGCTGTATACAACAGAAGCCCTGTCCGGTCTTAATCCCATTTTTCCTCCCGGAGAATAGGCATCTGTGCTTCGGTGCTTTTTGGAAACCGTATAATGATTCACCATGGAATCCATGTTTCCTGCTGTAACGAGAAAACCCAGGCGCGGTTCCCCGAACACCTGGATGCTCTCTTTCTTTCGCCAGTCAGGCTGAGGGATCATGCCTACACGATATCCTCTGCTTTCCAGAAGACGTCCAATGATCGCAGATCCAAAAGACGGATGATCCACGTAGGCATCTCCTGTCACGTAGACAAAATCCAACTCATCCCAGCCTCTTGACTTCATATCTTCTCTTGTAACTGGTAAAAAATCCTGCATTTATAATTCCTCGTATGTATGTGTATTAGTACTGTCTGCCCTGTGTTCATATGCTGTGATGGACTGCCTGGGCACGATAACCCTCTGCAATGATATCCAGCTGCCTGTGGAAGCGTTCCAGCTGACGCAGATCCTTGGTTTTGAATACCCGCAAGAACTCATCCTGTATTTTGCTGACTTCCCGTTCACTGGAAACACGGTAGAGATTTTCAATATTATTCAAAATATCCTTTACAAGATTGGACTGCATCTGAGATGAATTCTGGGCATCCATGATCTCATTGCGCACAGAAGACATTTCATGATCCAGCGAAATGATCGCATCGGATGCTTTACTAAGACGTTCTGCTACATGAGGAGGCATATCACCTTTGTATTTATACTGAAGGGAATGTTCGATCGTTGCCCAGAAATTCATTGCCATGGTACGGATCTGTATTTCTACCTGAAGCCGTTTCGGCCCATGAATAGTCTCCACTGTATAATAAAGGATCATGTGATAACTCCGGTAACCGCTCTGCTTGATATGCGTCAGATAGTTCTTTTCACTTTTGACTTCCATATCTGTTCTTTTTCGGATGATCGCAGCAACGGTATCGATATCTTCTTCAAACTGACAAATGATCCGTACTCCTGCCAGATCTTCCATTTCTGTTTCCAGCTGTTCGATCGGGATATCTTTACGCTGCATTTTCTCCAGGATACTGGAAACGCTTTTTACTCTTCCACTGACTTGTTCAATGGGAGAATAACGATCATTTTCGTGATACTCTTCTATCATATGTTTAAACTTGACTGTCAGTTCTTTGACAGCCAGCTCGTAAGGGCACAAAATACTTCGCCATAACTGTATTTCCATGTTGCTCGCTCCTTATCATCTGCCGCCAGTCTCTTTTTGGTTTTGGTGACAGCGGCATACATTTTTTATTATAACATATGTTTTGAAAAAAAAGGGATTGTTTATCAATTTTTTATTAAAAAAATATAGAATTATTTTCCTTTTTGTGTGATGCATCCACAAATCTATATATATGTATAATTCTGTATTTTATGAATATTTTTTATCAGGGCATAAAAATACCCTGGAGAAAACTTACGTCTCTCCAGGGTAAAAGTTCGAACATACTCCGAACGGGATCAGTCTTTCAGATTTTTGAGAACCTGTACAAGATAGTTCCATACTCTTTCTGTGGAAGCAATGCTGAGAACCTCCTCGGATGTATGGATATCCTTCATATCCGGTCCAAGGGATACACAGTCCAGTCCTTCCATTTTTTTATAGAAAAGCCCGCATTCAAGGCCTGCGTGGATCGCTACGACTTCAGGCTTATGTCCATACATTTCTTCAAAAACTGCAACCATTTTATCTCGTAATGGAGATTCCTTTCTGTACTCCCATGCCGGGTATGCACCCTGTACTTCATAGTCACCACCAAGAAATTCTGTGAGATATTCAATCTTATCAGATAATGCACTGCATGCAGCGTCTACAGAGCTTCTTACACTGGAACTTGCAAAAAGCTCGTCCCTATCCAGACGGAGGATACCGATATTGCTGGAGGTTTCCACCAGGCCTTTGATGGTTCCGCTCATTTTCTGGATTCCGAATGGTACATTCTGCAGATAAAATACGATCTTTTCCTGACTTGTAGGATGAAGAACCTCTGCTGTTGCAGTACCCTTTTCTGTTATTTCAAAAGTAATGTTTTCGTCAGAACCAGTATATTCTTCACGGAGCTGCTCCTGGAGCTCTTTTGCGTAAGCTTTTACCTCAGCAACGGAATCCGTAAGAAATTCTGCGGTGCACTCTCTTGTAATGGCATTGTCTTTCTGTCCGCCTGTAAGAGAAATAAGGGCATATTCCGCTTTTTTCTTAAGTCCGTAAAGAAACCGTCCCATAAGTTTATTGGCATTCGCTCTGTTCTTGTCAATCTCGGCACCGGAATGTCCGCCCATAAGTCCACAGACTTTGACCTGTACCTTTTCTCCTTCTCCTTCTACGCGCTGGACAGGGATATGGCTGATACCGGAAAGACCGCCGGCACAGCTGATCCAGAGACTTCCCTCCGCTTCAGAATCCAGATTGATAAATCTTCTTCCCTTCAGCACGCTGCAGTCCAGACCGACTGCACCAAGAAGACCAATCTCCTCATCAACCGTGAGCAGTACTTCAAGAGGAGGGTGTGGAATATCTGTACTGTCAAGAAGGGCAAGGCCATAAGCAACTGCAATACCATCATCACCGCCAAGCGTTGTTCCGTTGGCTGTGATATAACCATCTTTTACAGAGATGTTCAAACCATCTTTTGTAAAATCATGATCTACATCCGGTCGTTTTTCACATACCATGTCCATGTGGCCCTGGATGATCACTGTGGGAGAATTCTCATATCCTGATGTGCCTGGCTTGTAGATCACTACATTATTCAGCTCATCCTGTACATATCTGAATCCATGATCCTTCGCGAATTCCACAAGGAAATCACTGATCTGTTTTGTATTTCTGGAACCATGAGGAATCTTGCAGATTTCTTCAACATAATGAAAAACTCTCTTTGGTTCACAATTTTCTAATACTGGCATAAATTCTGCCTCCTTCTGCTTCATAAATTCATTTGTCTTTTATAATAATCATATACTGTAAAAAAAGCAAGGACCTGTTTTTATGAAACGAAAAATAATCATATTTTTCTATATCTGCCTGTTGTTTTTTCTGCTTTTTCACCCAAAAGAAGCTCTTACCGGAGTAAAAAATGGACTTGGATTGTGGTTGAATATCATGATTCCCACTCTGCTGCCATTTCTGATCCTGACAGGAGCATTATTAAAAACTGGAAATATCCGGAAGCTTCTGAAACCATCTGCTTTCTTCTGGAAAACGTTTTTCGGGCTTTCACCTGCTGGAGCCTATGTTCTGATCCTGGGTCTGTTATGCGGATATCCTATGGGAGCCAAACTGGCACATGATCTGTACATAGACCAGCAGATTTCCCGCAGAGAAGGGGAATATCTTCTTACGTTTAGCTGCAATGCAAGTCCCGCATTTATCATTTCCTATCTTTCCGGGATACTCTTGAAAAATAAGATATCAGCAGTACAGATGATCCTCACTTTTCTGGCGGCAGATCTCTTTTGTATGCTGTTTTTTCGTTTCGTTGTATATCGCGGGCATACCGTGGACTCTGTCTGCGTAAACAAGATAAAAAAAGAGACATACCAACAGGACTCCATAGGAGTCATCCTGGATGTCTCGATCCTGGACGGATTTGAAACCATCACACGTCTCGGGGGCTATATTCTCCTCTTCTCACTGATACTCGCCAGTATCAGCTTTTACTGGCCATTTCATGCACAAAGCTGTATGTTGTTCACAGCACCACTGGAACTAACTACCGGGCTGAAACAGATTGCCGGCGCACCGCTGCCATGGAAAAGCAGATACCTTGCTTCTATGCTCCTGACTTCTTTTGGTGGCTTTTGCGTCATGGCTCAGACAAAAAGCGTATTGGAAAACAGTTTGTCACTGATCCCCTACGCTATTTCAAAATGTCTGAACGCCAGTGCGATATTCCTGATCCTAGTTTTCTCCGATATCGTCTAACAGATCTTCGTCTTCTTTTGTTATAGAAGAACTGTCATCATCCTGGAAGGTATTGGAGATTGCCGCTGCCTGAGCAGTCTGTGGTGCAAGCTCCTGACGATTATGATTAACAACCTCAAGGCAGCTCTGCAGAGCATCAATAAATGCTTTATATTTACCACCGGCATCTTCAAGTGTCTGATTCAGGACAGAACCGATATTAGCCATCATATCATCTGTGTATGTGATCGCACTGAGACGAATGCTGTTTGCATCCTGTGTTGCAGAATCAAGAATCTCCTGAGCCTGCTTGTTTGCAGCATTTATGGTCTCATTTGCCTGTGCATATGCTTTCTGCATGATCTCATGCTGTGTAACAAGTTCCTGAGCTTTGGCCTGAGCATCTGCGATCAGACTGTCAGCTTTAGCCTGAGCATCCTCAAGGATCGCATCCTTATTGCTGATGATCTTCTGATAACGTTTGATCTCATCCGGAGTTTTCAGACGAAGTTCACGTAAATACTCCTCAATCTCTTCTTTGTTCACTACGATCTTGGTAGTGGAAAGAGGCTGGAATTTACAGCTGTCCACATACTCTTCAATCTCCTGAATAATCTGTTCAATTCTGCTGCTCATAATACACTCTCCTTATTTCTCTGTTTCTCTTTTTTTCAATTTCTCTTCGACTGCATCCGTAATCTCACGTGGAGCGAATTTGCTCAGATCTCCTCCGAAATTAGCAACTTCTTTCATGATCGTGGAGCTTAAGTATGCATATTCCAGACTGGTTGTAAGAAAAACGGTGTCCACATCCGGTGCCAGAACACGATTAGTCTGGGCCATCTGCAGTTCATATTCAAAATCCGTGACAGCACGAAGCCCTCGAACAATCACCTGGGCATGGTTTTCCCTGGCAAAGTTCACTGACAGGCCCTCGAATGCTTTCACCTCCACATTCGGGATATCTTTTGTCGCCTTTGTTAGTATCTTAACACGTTCTTCTACAGAAAACAACGGACTTTTTGCAGAATTATGCAAAACTCCCACTATAACCCGGTCAAATGAAATGCTTGCCCGCTTAATGATGTCAAGATGGCCATAGGTTGCCGGGTCAAAGCTTCCCGGGTATACTGCTGTTATCATATGTCTGTCTCTCTTTCATTTTTTTAGGAAAACATGCTTGTTGGTTTTATATTCCTTGGAACGTACCAGATGATATCCAAGGTCCTCTACATAAGAAAAATCCGTATGTAGATCTTCCTCCACAACGATCAGCGTGTTTTCATCTGCAAGAGTGCTGTCAGCCAGATACTCAAGGACTGGTTGTTCCAGATGCTGTTCGTATGGTGCATCCATAAAAATACAGTCAAATGGTTCTCCGCCTTCCAGTGAACGCAGTGCCTGAAGCACATCCATGTTCAGCAGTTTACCACCATCCGTGAGTTTTGTAAATGAAAGATTTTCGCGGATGCAAGTACATGCTTTGGGATTTTTTTCCACAAACACGGCATACTCGGCTCCACGGCTCAGAGCTTCAATACCGATCGCTCCGCTTCCGGAAAACAGATCCAGAAACCGACAACCCGGTATTTCAGGCTGGAGAATGTTAAAAAGAGTTTCCTTAATACGGTCTGTTGTTGGTCGTGTCTCATTTCCGGGAATGGTTTTTAAGTTTAATCTACGTGCTTTTCCTGCTATGACTCTCATTTCAGATTTAATCTCCAATCCAGATCACCGCGGGCCAGTCCAAGGATCAGAAGTTCCGCAGTGGCAATATTTGTAGCAACCGGAATGTTGTACTGGTCGCAGCGTTTGACAATGCTCATGATATCCGGCTCTACCGGGTCCATCATGACAGGGTTATAAAACAGGATCACCATATCCAGATCCTGACGCTCTACCATCTCCATAAACTGCTTGTCTCCGCCTATACTTCCGGCAAGAAACTTGTGAACGTGAAGACTGGTTGCTTCCTCAATTCTTCTTCCTGTTGTTCCGGTTGCATATACTTCATGTTTGGCAAGGATATTCTTGTATGCAATACAGAAGTCTTCAATCAGAACTTTCTTACTGTTATGCGCAATAATTCCTAAATTCATAATTCACCTCTCCATTCTCTGCCCTTGGGTTACATCCCTTTTCTCCCCTTTATATAGGTAAAATCATATAACTCTGTAACTGATTCTAGCATAACGCCCAAAAAAGTGCAATTTAATTCATGTAAATTCATGAAAAATTAATATTTTCCCCGGCGTTGCTCCATATACTCTATTCTTCCCAGCTGTTTCCTGTAGTATAATCAATTTCAATTCCCGGCTGTATGTTATAAACAAAAACATGGAAAGATATCTTCTGGTCTTTAACGGATTCGGCTTCCATTTCCACACCCCGGGCTACCAGTTCATCTCCCTTAAAAAACGGAGTTACACGATACATGCAGGGATTTCCTGTACTGTGCACGTAATCTGCAACCTCATTTTCAAAAGGAAGCATTCCCGTCACATTGAGATATCTGGTTCCTGTGATAAGATTTTTCCTGTTTGCATTCTCTCCAGTCAGCTGATATCCGATAAGATGGCAGCGATTATACAGATACCTGCCATCTACATTTTCATATTTTACAGTATGCCATCCTGTAGGCTTCACCATTCCGATCGCTCCTCGCTCTTCATCAGGCATCAGCTCCGGTGTGACCTTGGATTCTGCATAACCACAGCGCCCCAGGGAATCTAGTTCACTATAAAATTCGTATGCAGGTCCTGCGCTTTTTTCATCAGAAAAAGAGGGTATATTTCCATTGATCTCCACATATGGACTGCCGCTGTATTCCGGAATCTGATCCAGAGAAACAGATTCTGTCTGCCCTCCTGTCTTTGTCTGAGATTGTTTCAGTAATCCTGTCACTGCATCGGAAGCGGATTCCGAAATATCTTCCCAGAGGATCTGCGCATTTTCTTCTATATATGTAAGAAATACCTGTCCGAAGATCCGGCTTTGATCTTTTACCTCTTTCAGGCTCCGCGGCGGCATCCAGCCATTACATACTGCAAGGATGACACACAGGATAATGGCTGTGAGTATTTTTCGCCTGGGCTGTTTTTTTCGTTTATATTTTCGCTTGTATGTAGGATAACGCTTCTTTTTCACGGGACCCCCTTACTTTTTTTGTCTGACAGATATTATATGTGATGCAGAGATTATTATAACCGCAACTCCCATCAAAAAGCAACCATACATTCGGTTTTTTGCCGCGGTATAATTTATGAACGGAAATATTTTTATATGTTAAATTTCCTTTAACTGCCAGTGTATTATTTTATGGTTTTCACATACTAGCAATGTAACATCAAACCAAATAACAACCAAGGAGGAAATGAATTATGCCAAGTAACACTTCTTCTAACAAAGCAGTTGTACCGGAAGCAAAGGGCGCACTTGACCGTTTCAAATATGAGGTAGCAAACGAGCTGGGTGTTCCGCTTACAGACGGATACAACGGAAACCTGACTTCCAAACAGAACGGATCCGTAGGTGGATATATGGTCAAAAAGATGATCGAAGCACAGGAACGCCAGATGTCCAGCGGCTCCCAGGGCGGCCAGCAGTACTAAATCTGTACGCGCAGGTAGATCTATTACTATGCTGAGTTGATCTAAGCTCATGCAAAAAAGATGCTGTCTGACAGAACTGAAAAACTGCCAGACAACATCTTTTTATTTTATATAAGATCCAAAAGTCTTAAAATCCTATATTTATTTACAGCAATTCCTGTACTTTTCGATATACAACCTCTGCAAATTTCTTATGTCCTGCTGCATTCAGATGTTCCTGATCTGCGTCACAGCAATGTACATAGGATGCTGCCGGAAGGAAACTGATATGACGTTCAGCTGCGATTTTTTCATAAACAGGCTGCAGATTTCTGGAAACAATCACAGACTCTCTGGAAAACTCCTGGTCATATCCTTCCTGCCATACTTTTTCTCCCAGGTAGATCGGAGCCATGAGAAGGACTTTCGCTTTTGGCGCATATTCCTGGACCTGATCCAGCAATCTTATGATTCCCTTTCCGATTACATCTGCGGATGCTCCGAAAACAGTTTTACAGTCATTGGTTCCCAGCATCAGCGTGATCACATCCACCTGGGCATGTGTT
This sequence comes from Ruminococcus sp. AF17-12, assembly GCF_003479245.1. Lineage (NCBI taxonomy): Bacteria > Bacillati > Bacillota > Clostridia > Eubacteriales > Oscillospiraceae > Ruminococcus > Ruminococcus sp. AF17-12. Next base: position 22,852 of record NZ_QUGY01000009.1, on the reverse strand, counting down.
TCCAGAAGTGTGGGAAGAAGTGCAGTTCCTTTTCTTCCGTCGCGGAGCGGATCTTCGAAAACCGTTGTTCTTCCGCACAGTCCTTCCTCGATCACGCGGTATTCTTCTTTATTCAGTTTTTCCTGGAGAAGGCTTGTCCAGCGTACTCCCCACGGTAGTCTCTCTCTGCTCTCTCCGTCATATCCCCATGTATTGGAATCTCCAAAGCATAATATCTGTTTCATTTCACCATATCCCTATCTAATTAGTATGTTTATTTGTTAGGTGAATCATATCATGCTATTCTCATTTGGTCAAATACACAAAAAAAATAGCCTGCTATAGTTTGGCTCTATAGCAGGCCATCTTACATACTCTTTTATATACTTTTTATCAGAGATTCTTTTTACAGTCCGATAAATCCTGTAACATCTCCGTTGATCACATAATGTGCACCATTATCTTCGGGTTTAATGTAGATTTTGAGATCTTTCAGTTCAGAAGCTTTTTTGCCCATATCCTCTGTCCAGATCTTTTTGATCCTGTCAGCAACCTCTGAAGTATGTATCTCTTTGCCCCAGTACTGAACATATACTTCTGTCACTGGCTCAGCTTTCTTAGCTGCTGTTGTCTTAGCAGCCGTCTTGGTTGTTGTTTTCTTAGCTGCAGTTGTTTTTCGTGTTGTTGTCTTCTTGGCAGCGGTTTTCTTAGCTGGCTCTTCTGATTTTACAGCTGTTGTTTTCTCTTCAGCAGATTTTACTTCTGCTGTTTTTTCTTCTACTGGTTTCTCAGCGGCAGGTTTTACCTCAGCTGTCTTCTCAGCTGCTTTTGTTTCTACAGAAGCTTTTGCATCGTCTGTCTTCGTTGTCTCAGCCTTAACGGCTTTCTCTTCGGATGCGGTTACTACAGATTTTGCAGGAGTCTCGCTTATTGAAGCCGTTTTTACAGTTGTCTTGGTTGCAGCTTTCTTTGTTCTAGCCATGTTTATAGCCTCCTTACAAGGGATTTGTTAATCTTTTCTCATGCAATACAATACTACGATTTGAAAGTTTTGTAAAGAAAAGTTTCAAAAGTCTATTAGTTAAGGCTGTAATTTACAGCATGTACACGATAAGTTACACTGCTTTTACTATATGTCCAGTTATGACGCAGCAGACAATTATGATGACGTCCGTCCCCATCCAGATTACACTCTATCACTTTAAATGAATCACTGTAAACTTCTGTAACGATAGCCGAATGTCCATTATTATTGATGCGCACATAGTCTCCTACCTGAACATTATTATCATATATTCTCTGAAGGCCTGATACTCTCTGCCCTTCCCAGATATCATAAAATACTTTTCTTGCAAACCCATCACACTGGATAGCCCCGTCAAACTTATTGCAATCATACTCGCCATTACCTGGTATCGGATCAATTCCGCTCTGAGTTCCGTGATGTTTGCATGGAACATCACTGATCGTATCCTGAAATCTTTCAGGAGCTCCGCTGCTGTCCAGATTATCTGTCAGATCTGAATAACTGTTTACAACATGGTTCCAAAATTTCCCATCAGGAAATTTGATTTTTTCATCTTCAATTCTCTGCTGCAGATTTTTCTTTTTAATAACAGTAAGATTAACAATTACCGGCTTCGCTGCATTATAAAACGTTGTACTTTTTGTAGTAACTGTGATCTGCACTTCTCTCTGAATATCGTTTTCTTGCCATTCCTTCAAAGTAACCGTTCCATCAGAAGCTACCGATGCAATAGCACTGTTGCTGCTGGAATAAACCAATGTTGCATTCTGATCTGCTTTTGCCCCGAGATTGAATGCTCCATCATAGATCTTACGTTCCTGCTGCTGTACACAGCTGACAGATGGAGTTCCTTTTACCGTAGTGATCGTCAGTTTCCTGGTTGCCGGAGCATAGGAAGAAGATTTCGCTGCAGTGATCTGGATTGTAACTTTTCCAAGCTTCTTTGCCTTTTTAAAGTTCAAATTACCTTTGGAATCCACAGAAACAATACTGGTATCTAAGGACTTATAAGTAAGTTTCCCACCTTCTGAAGGAACTTTGGCACCAAGAGATTTCATTGTAGTGGAATACGCTATTTTTGCCCCATTCTTTACAGCAGTGGTAATATTCTGTCTTTTCAGCACATTAATCTTAATTGCAATATTCTGTGCCTGATAATGTTTGGTCGCCGCAACTTTTACAGTAACTGTTGCCACTCCCTCTCCATTAAGCATAATCTTGCTATTTTTTACAGATGCAATTTTTGCATTAGTGGTTGAATATGTCACTTTTGCAAATTCTTTTTTTCCTGAAACACTGATTTTGTAGGATTTGCCTTTGTCTGTATAAAGTTTTGTAATACTTCCTGGTGTAACTTTTACCGGCTGTTTTGCTTTGCTGATCTTATAAGCTATTTTTTTTGTACCTGTAAAATTGCCCTTTCCTGTGATTTGTAAGGTTGCTGTTCCAGGTTCTTTATTATTAAGATATTTATATGTATAATCTTTTTCATTCTGTAATGAGATCATTCCGGCCGCATTGGCTTTCGGCATATAAATAGAAAATGCGGGAGTTTTTGCCTGTCCATCCCAGGTGTAAATCGTTGTCTTCAAATTAACTTGAACTTTACCGTCAAGACTGCATGCTTTGATGGTAAAATATTTAGAAACAGAATCTTTGTAACTTCCCTTTCCTGTGATTTTTGCAACAGCTTTTGTTCCCGTTTTTGTATTATTAGAATAAGTTACTGTATAATCTGTGCCGCTTTTTAATGTTGTATTTCCAAGTTTAACAGTTACACCTGGCTTCTGCGGACTTCCATTGTAAGTTGCGGTTTTTACAGTTACCTTTGCCGTTTTGATGCTCTTTCTAACTACTGGTTTTGAAGCAACTACCTTTAAAGTGATACATTTACTGTTCGTTGGCATGGTCGTATATTTTTTGCCTGAGCTGTCTGACATGGTAAATGGAAGTTCTATAGAGCACTTCAGGTTCGGGATCGTTTTCAGTGTTTTAAGATTATCCATATAGTACAGCATATATCTTGCATCATTGACGCTAGATGTATTAAACTTACTGAGGTTTAGAGATTCCAGGCTGCTACAGGAGTTAAACATATATCCCATCTTTACCACTTCAGAAGTATTGAAATGGCTCACGTCCACAGCTTTTAACGCATAGCAGCGTGAAAACATTCCTTCCATAGATTTTACTTTTGATGTGTTAAATTCAGAAACATCCAGAGAAGTCATTTTTTTAAGCTCGCCAAACATAGAATTCATATCTACTACCTTGGATGTATCAAAATTTTTAATATTGAGGCTTGTTAAAGACTCATTTCCATAAAACATGAAATACATATTCTGTACATTAGAAGTATTAAAACTGTTCAGATCCAGAGACTTGAGCTTGCTCATAGTACAGAACATTTTGCCCATATCTTCTACATTTGATGTATTAAAGTTTCGTACATTTAACTGTGTAAGACTTTCGCACCGTTCGAACATACCGTTCATATATACAACATTTGCTGTATTGAAATTACTGACATTCAACTGTGTAAGGCTTTCACAGCAATAAAACATCTCCTCCATAGTCGTAACATTCGCTGTATTAAATCTACTGACGTCCAACTGTTTAAGATTCCGACATTCACGGAACATTCCGCTCATCCTTGTCACTCTGGAAGTATTAAAATTCCGGACATTCAGCTGTGTAAGGCTTTCACAGCCTAAAAACATGCTATTCATATCATTAACTTTTGAAGTATCAAATTTACTGACATCCAGAGTTTTTAATTTACTGCAATTTCGGAACATTCCCTGCATATGAGATACATTTCCGGTTTTCAATGAACCAGTATCCAGCCGTGTAAGGCTTTCACAATCTGAGAACATAAAGGCCATGTCTGTCACCTTACTGAAATCACAGTTTTTAAAAGTGATCCTGGTAAGATTCCTGCATCCCTTAAACATAGCTCTTGTCTTTGTGATTCCGGAAATTTCAACTATGGCTGTTTTAATATCATCCTGCCATTTACTCCAGCCCCTTTCTGCATCCCAATAATAATCTGAGGTATCATAGTCACCGTTTCCTTTTAATGTAAGACATCCGGATGTATCAATTGACCAAGCAATATCTCCGGTGATTCCTCCATCCATCATGCTTGCGGAAGCACTTACAGCATCTTCTTCTCCATCAGAAAAGTCATCACTTTCTGCCATTTCTTCTGTTTCCGGTTCTTCCGAAAGATTTTCAGTGTCCTCCGACATTTCTATATTATCCGCTTCTTCCGGCTCTTCTTCTAATTCCTGTTCTGTGCTATCAGGTAATTCTGCTGCTTCATCGTCTGCTGAGATTCCATCTTCAAAAATATCTTCCTCAGAAAAACTTTCCTCTGGACTGTCAGTCTCCTCATTTACATTTTCCTGGACTGTTTTCGGTTCTGTCTCTGAAGCCATGGTTATCCCTGCATTGCCAAAGATCATAGACCCTGATAAAACGACACACAGAAGTTTTTTGATCATTTTTCTCCTCATCCTGTTTTCTCCCTTTTTCTTTTTATACTAAAACGAAGTTCTGATTCTTCGCTTTGCTCCATCCAATTAGATCCCCAGATTTTCCAGTTCTTCACTCATATACCCTTTGAGATGCTCCTTTAAAGCCTTATGCTGAGGCAGGATAAGATCAAAATCCAGTGCCAGGATCTCACCAGCTGCTTCACTTGCATTCTTCAGGATTCCCGCATCATTGTAGATATCACCGATCTTAAATTCCATCAGTCCGCTCTGGCGGATACCGAAAAGATCTCCTGGGCCCCGAAGCTTCAGATCTTCTCCGGCTATATAAAATCCATCATTGGATTCATTGAGGATCTTCAGACGTTTAGAAGTATTTTCTTCATTATTTCCCTGGATAAAAATGCAGTAAGACTGATGCTCTCCACGCCCTACACGGCCCCGAAGCTGATGAAGCTGGGCAAGCCCGAAACGTTCTGCATTTTCCACCATCATAACGGTAGCATTTGGCACATTCACTCCAACCTCCACAACTGTGGTAGATACCAGTACCTGGATCTCGCCGGAAGCAAACGCCTCCATGATCCTGTTTTTCTCTTTTGGCTTCATCTTTCCGTGAAGGATTTCTACTTTGATCTCCCCCGGAAGGATCTCCTGAAGCTTTCTGGCATAATCTGTAACATTCTCTGCCTCCAGGCCTTCGCTCTCTTCCACCATAGGACAGATCACATAAGCCTGCCTTCCCATCTGCACCTGCTTTTCAATAAAAGAATACGCCTTGGGACGGTAGGAAGTTCCTACTACGCAATTCTTGATCGGAAGTCTTTTTGCAGGAAGCTCGTCAATGATCGAAATATCCAGATCTCCGTATAAAATGATCGCCAGTGTCCGGGGAATGGGGGTTGCGCTCATAACAAGTACATGAGGCGGATTTCCTCTGGTCGTCAGCGCTTCCCTCTGGCGAACGCCGAATCTGTGCTGCTCATCTGTGATCACAAGCCCCAGATTCTTATATTCCACCTTTTCCTGGATCAGGGCATGAGTTCCGATGATCACATTCACTTCACCGTCTGCAATCTTCTGATAGATCTCACGCTTCTGTCTGGCTGTGGTAGATCCTGTCAGAAGCACCGGATGGCAGGAAGCGATATTCTGTTCTTCCATCAGCCTCAGAAAGCCTTCGTAATGCTGATTTGCCAGAACCTCTGTCGGTACCATCAATGCACTCTGAAATCCATTCTCTGCTGAAAGTACCATAGCTAAAAATGCGATCACGGTCTTGCCGCTACCAACATCCCCCTGTACAAGCCTGGACATCAGCTTATGACCGCTCAGATCCCGTTCGATCTCATGCCAGACATTCTTCTGGGCTCCGGTCAGGTCATAGGGAAGCCCTTCTATGATTTCCTCGGTTGTCCATACTGGTTTCATTGGAAAAGTGTTTGGAGCCTCTTCTGTTTTCTCCTTCAAGAGCTGTATTGCCAGCACAAAAAGCAGAAATTCATCGAATACCAGACGTTTCCTGGCTGTGAGAAGCTCCTGCATATTTTTCGGGAAATGGATAGTCCGGATCGCATAATTGGCATCTGCGAGCTGATAGCGTTCCCGTATCTCCTCCGGCAGATATTCCCCATGGAGAGGCCTTGTATCCAAAATCTGATGGACCAACTTCGTGATCATCTTGTTGGAAAGTCCTTTCGTCAGACCATATACAGGCTGCATACTGTGAATGATCTCCTCATAAGCTGCCGGGGTAAAAATCTCCGGATGTTCCATCTGCGGACGGCCTTTTTTTCTGATGATCTTTCCTCTGAGGATAAACACACTGCCCTTTTTGAGTGTTCCCCTCAAATAAGGCGCATTGAACCAGGCAACCGGCAATCGGCCGCTTGCATCTGCCACAGTTGTTGTCAGAACCTGGAGATTGCGTATCTGGTTAATATAAATACCTGTTGCTATAGTGGCACGGATAGAGACTGTTTTGTCCTCCTCTGCTGATGCAATCTCCACAGGCTCCTCATATATATCGTAAGTCCGCGGATAATAACGGAGAAGCTCTTCCGCAGTCGTGATCCCGATCTTCTGGAAAAGCTTCTCTGTTTTCTCACCCACGCCTTTTAATTCACGTAAAGGTGTCTTATCATTCATTTTTTTTGCTCTTTATTCTACAGAAATCAGATAGTAGTAAATTGGCTGTCCACCCTGGTTCAGCTCAACCTCGCACTCCGGATATTTCTCGGTAAGAGAATCAGAAAGTGCCTCTGCATCTTCCTCAGATACATCTTCACCATAGTAAACACTGATAATCTCAGATTCCTCGTCAACCATCTCTGCTACCATCTCCTCTGCTACCTGAAGTCGATCTCTGCCTACTGCAAGGATACCTGCATCACCGATTCCCATGATATCTCCCTCATGGATTTCCTTGTTATCAATGCGTGTATCACGGACTGCATAAGTAATCTGTCCAGTCTTCACTCTGGAAATCGCATCGGTCATGGAAGCAAGGTTCTCCTCGCCGCCCTTCTCCGGAACAAAGCTGATCATTGCGGAAATTCCCTGTGGGATTGTCTTGGTTGGTACTACAATGATCTCCTTGTCCTCAGTCAGATCTCTTGCCTGGTTAGCTGCAAGGATAATATTCTTGTTATTCGGGAAAATATAAATTGTTTTTGCATTTACTTTCTCAATAGCATTGAGCATGTCTTCAGTACTCGGATTCATAGTCTGGCCGCCTTCGATCAGATAATCTACGCCAAGCTCACGGAAGATCTGAGAAAGTCCCTCACCTACGGATACGGAAATAAATCCATGATCCTTTGGAGGTTCTTTGTTTTCTGCCTGTTCTTTTGCAAGTTTTTCCGCATCTTTGATCAGTTTTTCCTGATGTTCTTCTCTCATATTGTCAATCTTCATACGGGAAAGCTGACCATACGTGAGTGCGCGTTCAAAAGCCTGTCCCGGATGATTGGTGTGCACGTGTACCTTGACAATCTCATCATCAGCCACCAAAACAATGGAATCACCGATGGAATCCAGAAATTCACGGAAACGGTCGATCTCATCCTGTGGAAGCGGTTTTTCAAGAAGGATAATAAACTCTGTACAATATCCAAATTTGATATCTGCCTCTGCCTGAGGAGAAATCTTTGTGATCTTAGGAGCTGCTGCCTCAAACTGGGAATAATCCACTTCTTTTCCATGATATCCGTCGATGGCACCACGGAAAACTTCCAGAAGTCCCTGTCCGCCAGAATCCACAACACCTGCTTCTTTCAGGACTGGAAGCATCTCTGGTGTTCTGGCAAGAGTTTCCTCTGCATGCTGAAAGATCCCGTCGAAAAAAGCATCCAGATCTTCTGCAGTATCAGCAAGCTCTGCTGCTCTGTCTGCTGCAGCTCTGGCTACAGTAAGAATGGTTCCCTCTTTTGGTTTCATAACTGCTTTGTATGCAGTTTCAACGCCTCGCTCCATAGCTGCGGCAATGGCAGGTGCATCCAGATCTGTAAGTTTACGCACACCTCTGGTAAATCCACGCAGAAGCTGTGACAGGATAACACCGGAATTACCTCTGGCTCCACGGAGGGAACCGGAAGAAATTGCCTTTGCCAGGGATTCCATATCCGGATCTGTAAGAGCACCTACTTCAGAAGCAGCAGACATGATGGTAAGCGTCATATTGGTTCCCGTATCTCCATCAGGTACAGGAAACACATTCAGTTCATTAATCCACTCTTTCTTCGCTTCCAGATTCTTTGCTCCGGACAGAAACATTCTGGAAAGTATTTTAGCATCTATGGTTTTGTTATTCACCACAAGTTCCTCCTCTAAAACTAATCTATTGCACGCACGCCCTCAACCATAATGTTGATCTTTTCAATCTCCATTCCTGTAAAGGCTTCGACTTTATATTTTACATTGTTGACAAGATTGTCCGCAATAGTACTGATATTCACGCCATATGCTACGATGACATGAAAATTCAGCCGGATCTTATTATCATCCGTGATCTTAACACTGATACCATGTTTCAGGCTGTCAATACGCAAAAGCTTGACCAGGCCATCCTTCATACTGATAGCTGCCATTCCGATGATACCAAAACACTCTACCGCCACACTGCCGGCATAAGTCGCAATGACATCTGTATCAATTACGATCTGACCCAATCCGGAATCTATACGTCCATTCATATGGTTACCTCCATTGTTTCATTCAGATTAAATTATATAAAACCATTATAACCTTTTTTTTATAATTACGCAATGATAGAGTTCAACTTGTTTTATCTTATAGAAAATTAAGCTCATCCACTCTATTGAAGGGGAATCCAGGATTGTGATGGAGCATGCCGACCGATACTATGAAGCCGGTTTTTCTTTTTCGTTTATCTACTTATAATCCTTTTACAAACGCAACTGCATTTTTTATATCTTCTTCATCTGGATGCCCTTTTGCAATTCCACCAACCAGTTTAAATGGACCAAATGTGTCATAACCCTTGCACCCGAATTTTCCTATCACTTTAGAACGCTTCTTATCCAAAATCTGCTCAATGGATTTATAATTCGCACTTCCACCATAAGTACAGATCAGAAATACCTTTTTGTCGTCCGGTAGATTCTTCTCTGCAAATCCCAATATCGACTGATGAAATTTTGAAAAATAGATTCCTGATGCAAACCCAATCATATCATAACTGCTCAGATCTGCATCGGGTTGTTTTACAGCATCAATCAAATCGATCTGGCACGCTTCTGCTATGCTCTTTACTAATTTTTCTGTATTTCCATGATGTACCGATGCATATATGATTGCTTTTTTCATTTGTTTTCCTTTCTGCCTGCGCCATCAATCAGGTCATAACTCATGTCCAAAAAGTCCAGTATCTTTGCTTTACTGACCGAACCATCCAGTAAAATCGTGATCCAGTGCTGCTTGTTCATATGGTATCCAGGTAAAAATCCATGAGTCTGAATAATCATATTCGTCATGTCCGGATCACACTTTACATCCATGATATCAACCGGATCTTTTCCTTCTAATCCCAGTTTTGATTTTTCAATAGTCATGATCACTGCATACCATTTTCTGTTTTTATGTCGAAGTACTGCACTGTCTGGCGATGTACTCCATAAATATTCCGGGACTGTTCCGTACTGTTTCTGCACATATTTAAAGATTTCTTCCGTCTTCACAATCTATTCAACTCCTGACGTTTCTGATATCCTACCTATAATCATACCACATTTTCGGATTCCGAACTACCTGGTGAATTCTTTTGCATTTTCCCGTTTTTCCTATCCTCATATGCCAGTTCAACAAGAATATGTTCTATTCCGATTCAGGAAAGAGACCAGGCCAAAGAAAAAACGATAAATTAATTCGCACTGGGTAATTTTCTATGTTTCAAATTGATCTAAACCATACACACAACGCTTAATTCCACCATGATCCGCCCTGTTCCCGGAGGTATGGAATACTTTCCTTAAAACTCTTTGCAGAATTTTTGATAAATTTCCTTTTTTTGCTTGCAAAAGAGCAATTCATCTGTTAAAATGGTGACTGTTGATAAAAGGAGGTGCTATTCATGGCTAAATGTGCAATCTGCGATAAAGGAGCTCATTTCGGAAACAATGTGAGTCATTCCCATAGAAGATCCAACAAAATGTGGAAATCTAACGTTAAATCCGTCAGAGTAAAAACAACTGCCGGCGGAGCAAAGAAAATGTATGTATGTACTTCTTGTTTAAGATCCGGAAAAGTTGAAAGAGCGTAAGTAATATCGTATGCCCCCGTAGAATGCGGGGGCTGTTTTTTTATCTTCAAGACAGATAAATCACAAGCGGGAAGCATGCCAGGTGCATACTTCCCGCTTATCTGCAAAACATATGATATCCGCACAGCAGACATATGACTGCCATTGCGATTACAATAAAATTCTCTGTAATAAGGATACCAAGAACCATACCCACACCAATAAAAAACAGCATAAAACCAGTTAGCTTTCCCACTCCTGTCTGCTCATTTCCTGTTTTTTTATTACAGTATATGCATGAAATCTAAATGGAATACTACTCTTCTTTCCCGTCAGTATCCTCTGTATTGCCTGCACCTGGCACAAAACGGTTCACAAAATCCGGCACCATATCCAGAACCTTGGTAAGGCCATCCTGATTTTTTACGTTTACAAGTTTGGTGCTTCCATTCTGGATCACAAGTACTGCACAGGGAGACATCTTTCCGGCAAGACCTCCGCCGCCGTTATTCTTTTTATCCCCTTCAAAAGCTCCGGCTCCCACGCCGAAGGATACATCGACCAGAGGAAGGATAATGGTATCACCTACATGAATGGCATCGCCAACCACTGTTTTGGCCGATACAAAGCCATCCATTCCTTTAAATAATGAATTCACGGTATCTTTGAAATTATTCTCTTTCTCCATGTTTTACCTCCTTATGTCTCCATCGGTGGATGACGTATTTTATATTTTTATTGAAATAAAGCTCTGCTGCTGTTTTGAGAACTACAATTCCATAAATCCTTCCCTTTAACAGGATCTCTCCCTCAAGAACATTTTCATCATCAAAAAGGGGCGCTGCTTCGATCTTGTTTTTATGAAAAGGAATCGTCATTCCTAATACAGCCAATACCATACCTGTAACTGCCGGATCTTCATTGCCAAATGTGATTTTTCCGGTGATCCTTGTCGGAAGCACATGATAAATCAGTTTTTTTGCATTTTTCCACAGAAAGGAAAGAGCCTCTCTGGTTCGGGGATGGTCTAAAAATTCTTTCCACCAGTTTATCTTATCACAGAAATTCCGGATTGTTAATGCAAGACTTTGAATTTTTTTCAGAATCCTTTTGGGGATTCCAAGAAAATTCTGTACGATTCGGATCAGATTTCCAACTGCAGTTTTTATTCTTCCCACTATATTCAAAATTAAATCTGCAATCTTTGTCCGAAGCTTCTTTTCATCTTCCGATTCTTCCGATATTTCTTCGGAAATCGATATCGGCTCCATTATTACATTTTCCAAAATTTCATTTATATCTTCAACAGTATCTTCCTGAGGCTCAGACATTTGCAACTCTGCGGTATCGTTCTGATTTTCGTTTTTTGATGTCTTTTCATGGCTTCTGGAAGCCTCTGCCTGTTTTTTGGCATTTTGATTTCCGGAGTTGGAAAGAGCTCTTGGTTTCTTTTTTTTACGAAACAGATTTTTTAATTTTTCCAAAGGAATCCCTAAAAAACATAATTTTGTTTTCAGAACGCCCTGCTCCCAGAATACCTGTGCAGATATTATATGAAGCAGCCAGCTCACTTCACCGAAAGCATGTATTTCCCGAAGACTATCCGTTCGGTCTTTTTTTATTTTCCCTCTGTATCTGATCGGACAGAATAAAAGAAGCAGCAGGATCATAAGAATCAGCCCGATCAGGATCCCCAGAAGGATCAATATCCATTTTATTATCAGCCATAATATATGCAGCATTGGTTCACCTGTTTTTCAGATATTCTTTTATTTTAAAATTTCCAGTTTCGGTATAAACCTGTTCGATCATATCCTGTACCATCTGTATAGCACCGGATTTTCCTCTGGCCATTCCAACGATCAAAGGACAGGTGGCCCTGGCTCCTCGTTGGACAAGCATGCCTGCCGGAAAAAATTCTAAAATATTTCCGGGATTATCAGACAAAGTAACAACGTAGATATCCGGCACGAATTTGCCAGCAGTGATCCTGGTTCTTATTCTAGTAGGATTTTTTACATCATTTCCTATGTAATAGTTTTTCATCCATTTCAGCAATCTGCCCTCACCTCCGTTATAATGCCAAACAGGGCTGCGTATGTACACAGCCCTGTCCTGTTGTTAAAAATACTTCTGCTGTTTCGCCCAGACGCCCTCACTTCGCATTTCCAGATACTCCTGATAGGCCTGTTCCACGATATGCTTCTCGTTGGAAAAACGGAGAAGATGATAGATCTCATGAAACTTATAGTATCCGGAATCTACAAAATATTCCTCTCGCTGGGGTTTGCTATGATAATTATCAGCTATCATGAGATACCAGTGTACCTCTTTCATTACCACATCCTCCGGAACGGTGAAATTATACTGGCTCTTGCCGATATATTTCACGATAGAGGCCCGAACACCTGCTTCTTCCATTACTTCACGTAAAGCAGTCTGCTCAAAAGTCTCTCCTTTTTCTACAGTTCCTTTGGGAAGCACCCATCCTTCATAACGGTTCCTGTAGGATTTATACAATGCCAGGATCTTACCCCGATGAATTACCACACCGCCACAGCTTGTTGCTTCTATCATATTGCAATCCTCCTGTAATGCGTGTGTCTTTTGCACTGGCTATAGTATACCTCTTTTTCACCTTATAGGCAAGGGGCAAGAAGCAGATACTGTTCTCAATTTAATCGAAATAATATGCATCAAAAACATCTGCCGCAATGGGAACTGCCGCTTCACTTCCGGTTCCGCCGTTTTCCACGATCACTGCAATGGCGATATCCGGATCATCTACATTAGAATAACCCACAAACCAGGAATGACTGGAGCCATTTTCATCAAACTCCGCAGAACCGGTCTTTCCGGCAACAGTATATCCTCGTCCGTTCAATGCAGAAGCCGTACCGTTTTCAACTACATTTTTCATTAGTTTTCCAAGGATATTGGCTTCATTTCTTGTCATCAGACGTTTGTATTCTGTTTTTTCTGTTTCTCTGACCGTATCACCGGAATTCTTCACGATCTTATCGATCATGGTTGGCTTCATCAGTACACCATCATTGGCGATGGCACTTGTGATCAATGCCATATGCATCGGAGAAACAAGAGTGTTACCCTGGCCGATCGAGGTCTGCATCACAAGTGCATTCGGAGAATCTTTATCAAGGGTAAAGCGGCTGGTTTTATAGGAATTCAGCGGAAGAGCCCTATTAAAGAGCAGATCCTCTGCAGTACTTTTCAGAGTATCTCCTCCCAGACCAAGTCCCATATCTGCAAATGCACAGTTACAGGAATGTGCAAATGCGGAATAGAAATCCTCCTGTCCATGTACTGCACCATTGTAACACTGGATCGTGTGGTCATCCACTGTGATACTTCCCTGACACAGATAGGAATATCCCTCCAGTGATCCCTTTTGTCTGAAATAATCCAGTGCCGTGACGATCTTAAATGTTGATCCCGGAGGATAAGCTCCATTGGTTGCACGGTTTAAAAGGCTACTGTTACTTTCATCATTAACAAGGGTATCCCAGTTCTGTGCGATCGTGTTCGGATCAAAATCCGGTTTGCTCACCATAGCCAGGATACGTCCGGTGGATGGTTCCAGTACAACTACCGCTCCTCTGCGGTCTCCCAGAGAATTGTATGCCGTTGTCTGAAGATCTGCATTCAGACTGGAGATCACGGTATCACCCTGATTCTTTTTTCCCAGGAATTCATTTTTCATCTGTTCCAGAAAAAATGAATGGGAGGTGAGAAGCTGGAAATTTGCTTCCGATTCCAAACCACTCTTACCATTGGTATCATATCCTACTGCATGTGCAAAAATATTGGAAAACGGATACGTTCTCTCTTCTGTTCCATCTTCATACACATTGGTCTGTGCCAGAACCTCACCATCCGAAGACTGGATACTTCCACGTACTACCCGGTCCGAAAATGTATCCTGACGGGTGTTGTACGGGCTGTTGATAAAATCTTCGCTTTTTATGGCGTCAAAATAGACCAGATATCCGATCAGACTGACAAAGATCAATATAAAGAAGGCCGATACAAAAGTTAAAGGCCGGTTCTTTTTTCTACGGAGTCTGGCGATTTCTCTTTCTCTCAGGCGTTGCTCTCTTTCCTCTTCTTTCAATCGTTTCTTTTCGCTGCGTTTCAATTTGTTCGTCCTCATCTTCCCTCAGAATATACAGTCCCTGAATGATCGCAAGCATCAGGATGGTACACATGACAGAACTGCCTCCGTAACTCACCAGCGGAAGTGTAACTCCTGTCATTGGAATAAACTTGGTTGCACCGCCGATGGTCAGAAATACCTGAAAAGCATATTCAGTTCCGAGCCCCAGTGCGATCAGTTTATAAAACGGATTCCTGATCTTTAGTGCAATAGTAACGATCATCAGAAAAAAGCTTGTGCATACAAGAATCAGGCAGATGGCAAAAATGCCACCCAGTTCCTCGCAAATAGCACTGAAGATAAAATCATTTTTTACGACCGGAATCTTCTCCGGAGAGCCCTGACAAAGTCCCATTCCAAACCAGCCTCCGGTTCCGATCGCAAACAGAGACTGCACGATCTGATAACCTTCATTTTGATAGACAGCCATCGGATCCTTCCAGGCACTGACTCGCTGACGGACATGTCCAAAAAGATGATATGCGATCACCGAACCAAAGCATCCTCCGCCAAGTCCCAGAAATAAATAGCTCGGATTTCTGGTTGCCACATAGATCAGTACAAGGTAGGTGACAAAAAAGATCACTGCACTACCCAGATCCCTGGAAAGAACCAGGATCCCTACATGGATCACTGCAACGATCGTAGCCAGTACTACTTTGCGAAAATCCACCTTGGTACACAGAAGTGATGCCATAAAAAATACGAAGGTTATCTTGATCACCTCGGAAGGCTGGATTCCCATAAGGGAAAGCTTTGCACCGTAGCTTGTGCTTGCCAGAACAAGAACCGCCGCCAGAAGTACAATACCAATTCCCGCATAAGCCCATGTAAGATCCTTTAAAAATTTCATTTTTCGTATCATTACCGGTATCACCAGTGATACTGCACTACCTGCGGCCACGATCAGAAGCTGCTTAGTTGCAGACGGAAGTGAAAGCCTGCAGAGCATGATAAATCCTACGCTCAGGAGCATGCACATATTATTTAAAAGAAGCAGCGATGCATTCGGATAAATAATTCGATAAAGGATCTGGATCGCTGCAAAAAAGATCATCATTTCGATATAGAACAGGATGACCCTGAAATCCATGCTTTTTAAATAGATCACAAGAAATGCTGTAAAATCAATAAAAAAGATCATGGTCAGCTGCTGATGGAGCAGTTCTCTCTTTTCTTCCTCATCCTGCCGCCACACCATATAAAAACAATGAAAGGTATAGACGATCATCAATGTGAGGATCACATACTTAGATAATTCTGTAATTACATTAATCATACACTTTTACTCGGCTCCTCTTTTAAAATGGCCTTTTGTATACCTGCGTCCGGAAGGTTTTCCGTTTTCCTGATAAACCGTCCGGAATTCTTTCAGGATCGCTTTTGCTTTCTCTGGCTCTTCGATCGTAAATGCCAGTCGCAAAGAGTGAAGGTTCATTTTTTTTACCTGATCTTTTTCACCTGGAAGTCCGTAAGGAATGCTGTTATAAATGATATTATAACAATATTTTGCTTTTTCGGAGATGTTTTTCCCCCATGGATCACAGCTGCATTTTACCGGAAATTCACTGTTATAGCGGTCTTTCAGATAAGCCGTCTCACATTTTCCTGTACATCCGAAAAGATTTTTCCTTACACACTGCGCGGAAAGCATCAGTGGGATATAACCATATAAAAGCAGCTCCGAAGAAGTATTGTCTCGGTGTTTCAGTTCACCCTCATTCAACTCAAGGGGAACTGTATTTCGAAGAACTCCCTCTTCCCGCCAGAAACCAACACTCTGATCATTCCAGGTATACATGGATGCATCCAGGACACATTTTCCACCATATCCCATTTTTTTCAGTACTGCGTAAGATTCCAGGTTTCTTACCAGAAAACCCTTCATACCCTGCTCCAACCATTTTTGAGCTGATCGAAGCCACTTTTCGGGGATTTCTCCGCGATGGATATGTGGCGTAGAAAGATATAATTCACTGCTGGCAGCAAGTTCCGGTGAAAAATACTTTTCCATAGTATCAAAAGGAAAATAAAAACCTGTAATCCCTGTTTCGTTCAAAAGTATTTCCGCAGTATCCGAACGTTCACAGGATACATATACAGGCAGGCTGTCTGTCACCTTTTTGTGACAGGCAGTCTGATGCTGAGATTTCGTCTGCTGCTTCGTAACCTGTGCTCTCTTCTGACATCCGATCAGTGCTTCCCGCATCTGCCCCAGAGCATCTCTTCGTACTTCATTGAGAACTTTAACCGGAACAAAAATCCTTCCATTTATTTCAATGTTCAGATCCTCCCACTGAAAATCTGTATTTCCCAGTTTCTCCATCTGCTGACGGATCCTCTGTTCTTCCATTGGCTGATTTTTTGCAAACTGTACCTCACCGCCCATAGCAGTTACTGTCTGGCCCTTGCAGGTTATTTCAAGTATAACAGGACTTTCAGGAGAAAGTATTAAATTCCCATGAATTTTTTCTTTAATTTTTCTGATCTCCGGCTGGATATTACCGGATTTTTTTTCATTGGCAAAAGCCATCATTTCCGGCCCACGATACATATCATAGTATCCTTTGCAGGATCCTCCCCGGCTGAAAAGCTCAAGAAGATACTTCCGGTCTTCTTCCAGAACGTGATATTCTTTTCCACTTAAATACATATCCAGATATTTTCGATATACTGCCGTGACGCCCGCTGTGTACGCCGGCTGTTTCATACGTCCTTCGATCTTCAGAGACATAACACCCGCCTCCAGGATATCCGGAAGAATATCCAAAGTGCAGATATCTTTCAGGCTTAATGCACAAAAATCCTTGTCTCCTTTATATTTTCTGTGATCCATGGTTACACTGTAAGGAAGCCTGCACGGCTGTGCACAGCGGCCACGGTTTCCACTTCTCCCACCGAAAATACTGCTCATCAGACACTGGCCGGAATAGCTGTAACAGAGAGCTCCATGGATAAAAGTCTCTATTTCCAGAGGACTTGCCTTATGCATGGCAGATATCTCTTCCAGAGAAAGCTCTCTGGCCGGAACCACACGCGTTGCTCCCTTTCCCTCCAGAAACCGCATTCCTTCAGGTCCGGTTACTGTCATCTGTGTGCTTGCGTGAATATCCAGATCCGGAAAACTCCGGCGTATAAAAGAAAATACCCCCAAATCCTGTACGATCACCGCATCCAGACCAGCCTCATAATACGGAAGCAGATATTCAAACAACTGATCATCCAGTTCACGGTTCTTCAAAAGTGTATTCACAGTAAGATATAATTTGCGGTTATGGATATGTGCGGTCTCAATGGCAGTGATCAGCTCTTCCTGGGTGAAGTTCTGCGCATAAGCTCTTGCTCCAAAAGCCGGTCCACCTACATATACCGCATCAGCTCCGGCACCAATAGCTGCCTCAAAGCTTTCATAAGAACCTGCCGGCGAGAGCAGTTCTGTTATCATATTTTTCAAAGTATTCCCTCATCTCCCATCTGTTAATCAAATCTGATGGCCATAAAACAAAAGAGGATTACCGAAGCAATCCCCCATCCTTATTTAAGCAGTTCATCAAGTTCTTTCTCCAGTTCTTTCACTTTACCATCCAGAAGATTCTTCTGTTCCTGAGCTTCCTGTTCTGCCTTCTTCGCCTCTTCGATCTGCATTTTCAAAGAGATCAGTTCATGCTTCAGATCATACATCTCCTGGTCTTTCTGCTGCAGATCCTGTTCAAAAATCTCCGCCTGCTTCTTTGCCTTAAAATAATCATCTGTAATATTCAGACTGAGCAGTGTATGCTTGGTCTCCATGGCCTGTCTGGAGTATCCCGGCATCTGACTCAGCTCACTGATCTTATTATTCATATAGGCTGCAACCTTCTGAAAATATTCCTCGGACTCATACCCGCCCAGAGTAATGATCTTTCCATCGATAACAACCTGTGCTGTATTCTTTACCGCCATTCGTAAAGCCTCCTGAATTTATCTGTTACTGGTAATTTCCTCAATAACATTCCTCTGCATTGCCGGTCTTACAACCCACAATTTCTTTTATTATAACTGATTCCCGCAAAAATGTATAGAAGTTTTTCTATTATTTTGTCGATTACAATATTTTCCTTAAAGATGCAAATGTTTTTCTCAATTATGAGTGTTGGCTTTCATGTGTTCGATCACCCTTTTCCAGGAATCAATACCGCAGGTTCCACTTACCTTTACGCCTGTGTTTTTCTGGAAAACTTTCAGAGATGCTTCTGTATCGTCTCCGAAATGGCCATCCACAGTAACACCAAGTACAGACTGCAGCACAGAAACTGCAACGCCGGAATTCCCTTTCCGGATGATCGGAAGCTGGGTCTCAAATTTTCCTGTCAGAACTACTGCCTTTTCTGAAGTCTGTACAGGATACACTGCTTTTCCGTTCCAATCATAGATGGTGTAGCCCTGTTTCCACTCTTTCTTTGCATTCTCAAGGCTCTTGTATGCTCCAATCTGGCTCTTGCTGTCAGCCCAGGACTTTCTTGTGCGATAATACTTATCTACCGTTGGCGTGGTGGTCTCAGCCCCGATCAGTTGCTTGAACCGGTTCCAGTCACCTTTTGCACGGATCGCTGACGGGCAGTTCTTTGCACATACATCATAATGCTGCACAACTCTGTCTGCCGAGATTCCCAGCTGTTTCATAAGCTGTTTGCACACCTGGACTGTATTCTGGAAAGCTTTCTCATAGTTATAGCCCGCCTGGACGCACATCTCGATTCCTACTGAATTTCTATTGTTGACAGTACCGAACAGCCGACCGCCGTAGTTGACGCCCACGTGCCATGCTCCACGGTTGTACGGAAGCGCCTGATACGCCTCTGTGTCATCCACATATACATGTGCAGAATAGCCTTTAAAGTTTCCATCATGTTGAGCCTTAGCATGTGCTTTCGCATTTGCACCCTTGGCATAGTTATCTGTGTTGTGAATTACGATATATGCCGGTTTATGACCTGCATAGCTGTTGTTGTTACTGATAAGACTTGTGTTGATATTCATGGTTGTACTCTCCTTTTCTGTTTTTGATGTCTTATTTGATGCCTTAATAGATAATATGCCATTCAAAATGCTGATGATCTTCTGACCATAATTCCTGCCGGATACCTGAGCTTTTCCCATAATCTTTAACATATGTTTCCTCCAATAAAAAAAGACGATTACTCGCCTCCTAAAAATACTTGAATTATTTTTTTCGAAATGGTATATTGATAATACAAAGGAACAACCGCCCACAAGGGGTTGAACTCAGTGAATAGCGAAATAGAAATTCCACCCTACACTCAGCCAAAGTTTTGGGGTGGTTTTTCTATGTAGAAAATTACTTACAAAACGTCAAAACGAACGTAAGCAATGCCAGAATGAACATACCAAAAGCCATGAGGTCTTTGAAATCAAAATGATTCTTGTCCATCAGCACCACCTCCATTCTATGTAGAATAGAGGTCAGCCACCCTGCAACACGATTGCTCCGTGTTCTATATTATCATATCGTCCTTTGATGTTCAACGAATTTCACAAAGGGATCACTCGCCCTCTGAATCTTTGTATTTCGTCCTGTCCCAGATACCTTTTACTTTTTCCCAACCGCCGGTCGCAACCAAATACACTACAAACGCCGCAATAATCGATGCGAAAATATAATACCAGGTGACAGCTGTCTTATAATACGTGCACAGGACTGCCAGTGCCACCGGACACAGGATCAGTGATGTGACCAGTGCTACAATACTTGTCGGGATCTTATTAAGTCCCGGGAGCTCTTTGATCACCTGCACAATAATCGATACCAGGAACGCCAGCACCCCGATCAGCGCCAGACCATATGTTACATACTGCATCATTACATTTACATTCATGTTCATTCTCCTTTTCTTTCCAGATCTTCTATTCTATGACATGAGCAAATGATTGTTTCCATGTAGTGTTTCCCTTCTCCGACTGTTGCACCGGCGCAATTACAGTTTAAAGCACATGTTTTGAAATTTCTTATAAGCATCAAAGTATAACTCGTGCTTATCTCCGTTATATGTCAGCTCATAATACATTCCATCCGGCACAGTCGTGCTCAGAAGTGCTTTACTGTTCTGTAATGTCTTACAACTCCATACCACGTACACATACTGTACTGTGATCTGTTTTCCATCGATCTTATCCATGTGTGAATTGGTATATTCAGCTACTTTTACTTTGCAAAGTCTTAAAAATTCTTCATTTCCCATTCCTTACCTCCTACACATGGTCAATTCTCGGAATTCCATACTCAACCGCACGCTCATGTTCGATCTTGCATCCTCTTGCTTTCTGCCAGTCTTTTGCAAAATAGGCGATATCGGCATCAGATAAAAACTCCAGGGACTTTCCAATGAACCACAGAGGTTTTGCTCCTACCGGTGCTGACTGGAAGAAAGAATCAATAACCTCTACAGGTTCTCTCAACAACTCTTCTGCCGCTTTGATTGCCACCTTTCGCTCTGCAAGAATCTCCTCGTCTGCTTTGCCACTCATTGGCTGACTGATAAATAATTTCTTCATTTCTTGTCCTCTCTTTCTTAAAAAAGTGTATAAAAATACCACCTGTCATTTTCTGACTGGTGGATAATTATTGTTTATTTTAAGTCTTGCATTCTTGTGTATATTATCGTAAAATACACATAAGATATCTTAATAAGAACCATTCGCAGTACCCATGATCTTTTAGATCGTACAGCTGAATGGTTCTTATTTTTTATTTCTTTGATAAACACCAATTATTTTTCTATCCTTGTACAATACGATCTCTTCCAAAAAAGGAGAGATGTGTTGATCTGAACAGATTATTGACCTGCTCCATTATTTCGCCCTCTTTCAGCGGGCAATCCGTTATATCAAAAATAAAGTTTCCTGCCTGGCGCTTTTTCTTTTTTACCGCATTATACAGAACGTTTTTTCACCTGTGCTAATAGTCTTCAATTCAGATTCTCTGGTAACTCAGTTACCGAGTAATTCACTTTTTTATGACCTTTACTTTGTCGATAAATCAGGACGAGGATATCCAAGATGGGTATATGCCAGCACGGAAGCCATTCTTCCACGTGGAGTTCTGTTAAGGAAACCTGTCTGCAAAAGATAGGGTTCATACACGTCTTCCAGTGTTCCGGAGTCTTCTCCGATCGATGCGGCAAGTGTTTCAAGCCCCACGGGGCCGCCCTGAAAATTCAGGATCAAGGTCTGGAGAATGCGGCGGTCTGTTTTATCAAGGCCATACTGATCTACTTCCAGAAGATCCAATGCGAAGCAGGCAACATCGTAGGTGATCACACCATTATACTTCACCTGGGCGAAATCACGTACTCTCTTCAGAAGACGGTTGGCCAGACGGGGGGTTCCTCTGGAACGCTTGGCGATCTCGGCAGCTCCATTGGGTTCGATTTCCACGCCAAGCACCTGAGCGGAACGTAGAATGATCGTCGTCAGTTCTTTTTTATCATAAAACTCCAGTCTCTGTGTTACGCCAAAACGATCACGAAGCGGCGCGGAAAGAAGACCTGCCCTCGTTGTTGCACCTACCAATGTAAACTTCGGAAGATCCAGACGAATGGAACGGGCGGATGCTCCCTTGCCGATCATGATATCGATAGCAAAATCTTCCATTGCCGGGTAAAGAACCTCTTCTACCTGTCGATTCAGTCTGTGTATCTCATCTACAAACAGCACATCTCCTTCCTGAAGGTTGTTCAGGATCGCAGCCATTTCGCCTGGCTTTTCAATCGCAGGACCTGATGTTACCTTCATATGTGTTCCCATCTCATTGGCAATGATCGCGGAAAGTGTAGTCTTTCCCAGCCCCGGAGGTCCATAAAACAGCACATGATCCAGTGAATCATGACGCTGCTTTGCTGCTTCGATATAAATTTTCAGGGTATCTTTTGTTTTCTGTTGACCAATATACTCATCCAGACTCTGAGGCCTTAAATTTCCCTCCAGGGAAAAATCCTCTTCTGTAACATCTGTTGTAATGATCCTGTTCTCCATTTGCTATGCTCCGTTCTATTTCATTTCAGTGCGAGCATGTTTGCTCTTACTCACGGCGGTGACATGCTCCCACCACTTAAATCTTACGATTTTGAAGTGGGGGCTTCCTGCTCGATTACCCTTTAGGGCAAAGCTAAAACAGGCTATCCCCGCGTGTCCCGCGGTTTTGTTTTTTATGTTTATCCGGTTACGGATTTTTTTCTTGTGCCGTCAGGCACATTCTTTATAGATTCTTTTTCCTTCTTCACGGATATTGACTGCTGCATTCACATCCCGGTCCATCCTATTTCCACATCCACAAACATACATTCTATCCGACAATGCCAATTCCTTTTTCTTATGTCCGCATACACTGCAGATCTTGCTGGATGCAAAATAACGGTCTA
>NZ_QUGY01000008.1:158353-186109 GCF_003479245.1 Ruminococcus sp. AF17-12 | reverse complement strand
CAAAGGGATTATCTCATGGTTTTAGGTGAAAAGCACGGTACTAACTATTTACCGTATACTTTCTTTCTTGTTTATAATGAGAAAGAAAGAAAAAGAAAGGAAAGGCAACCTTTTCAAATCTGGATCGAACTGACAGAAGAGATTATCCAGAGGATGCAATCAGAGAATCTTTACTGAACAGCATTGTTCACCGTGATTACTCTTTCAGCGGAAGCAATCTGGTTAATGTCTATGAGGATAGAATCGAATTTGTCTCTCTTGGAGGTCTTGTATCCGGTCTGGAACTGGAATCCATTTTCCTGGGTGTTTCATAATCGAGAAATCCGAACCTTGCGGCTGTCTTCTCCAGGATGAGATTGATTGAAAGTTATGGCACAGAAATCGAAAAAATTGAATGTGCATATAAGAATTGACCATCCCCGCCAGAGTTTGAAACGGCAAAAGGTGTTTTCCGCGTAACACTTCCCAACAGGAATGAGCAGCCGGAAACGAATGTCCGGATATCTGATAAAGCGGACAAAGATATTTCACTGAATGAACAGAAATTACTCATTCTTCAATATACACTGGAAAACGGCAGTGTTACAAGAAAAGAAGTTGAAGATTTGATTGGTGCAGAAACAACAAAGGCTTTCCGGTTGCTTAAGGAACTTTGCAAAGCTGGCAAACTTGAGCAAAAAGGAAGCGGCAGGTTGAGCACCTACATTTCCAAATAAAATCATTGTACAAAGGAATATCTCGGCAATGAAATCAACTTTATGAGCTAGGTAAAAAATAAACTGTCTGAATCCCATGCTATGCACAGAACTCAGGCCGTTTAGCTTTTGTTCATCTTCCCATCTCATTTCCAACTCGTCCAAAAGCGAATGCCTTTTAGATTTTCTTCGCAATCGTAGACAGCTCCGAAAAAGAGCCTCATGACGGTGAAGAAAAAATCCAGAGCTGTGTTTCTTTCCACTTAGCCTTCGTTAGTTTCTTTCTGTCCCGAACACACCTTTTACCTGAATTCTGAAATCCAGCTTGTTGTTGGTCAATCCCTGCATGAGCTACACATTCTTATATCTGGGCAGGAAGATTGGACTGATAGACTGAATATCTTGCTCATTAATACAATGAGCCGTCATGAACTTTTTCGTCATATGGGGCTTTATATCTGACAGTACCTGTGACATAGAATCCTTTTTTTCTTCTATCACTCATCTATATTTTCCTATCATTGGTCAGTCAGTGACTTGCTCCCACTGGGCCCAAAAGCATTTTGCTGGAGCTGTCATATTCTTTTCCAGTGAGTTCAGACCGAACAATATCATCATTCAACATTTTAATAAATGCCGCTGCCTCTTTTTGTGAAGAAATCACAATATGATCTTCTTCAAACTTGAACATAGTTTTGTAGCGAGAATGCTTTTTCAGATTCTCTAACAAATCGTTCTTTTTCATCTGCAAAACAGGCGAATTTTTTGCCTTTAATAACTTCTTTGCATTTGTCAACTTACTTTTATTTTCAAACGCAACAAACTTTTCAAGGCTATCTACAATATCCAGATCGCGAATAATCTCAATCGTCTTCTGTGCCCCCGCTCGTATGTATTGCTCAAATCCAAAAAATCTCTGCATAAGATCCATTTTTGCCGTAACAACACTTGAAGAAAAGATAATTACATCTGCTCGTGAATCTATCTGCACAATATCGCTATCAATTTCATCGTATGTATCACCAACAAATAGGGCTATAACATTTTTACTTCGATCAATTCTTGATACAGAGTATATATGTTGATAAACCCAAAAGTACTTGTCATTCAAATTGATTCTAAAAAGAAATCCAGACAGTTTATTTCTATCGCTTTCCGAGTAGTACTCCGTACGCTTTTCAGCATCATCAAGAAAAATAAAGGGTCTATAGTTCTCTATCAGACTAATCTCATAAAATTCTTTCTTATTGTCTGCAATATTTTCTGATGTATCAAATTCGGCATCATCTGCAAGATAGGTACAATTGATAAAAGCTGTTTCTGAGATCATACAGCAGGAATGGCACGCCGCGCCATTTGAATTATTACCAGCAGGCACATTGTTAAGGCATTCCGGATCATTTGTGCAAACCAGTGCTTCCTGGAAAGCGTCTTTCATCAAAACAATAAGCTGATCAATATTTCCTAATTCTACAAGTCCACCAAGTGAGCCTTCTTTATCGGCACTTCCGGTATAGAGCAACACGCCAGACATATCATCCCCAAAATAAATACGCTCACGAATAGCGGATGAAGAGTACCCCGAGGACATTGACATCTGCTTAATCAACAACCGAAAGTGGGCCACCCTGAGGTGCACCCGTGATAGTCGCTTTTTCCAGTCCTTTTTCCATTACTCCTGCTTTCAGATATTTCCGAATCAGATTTAATGTGGTACTATCGTTTACTTGCTCTCTTAGTATCTGAATTAACTTATCGTGATTTACCCTGTCGAAAAACTGTTCAATATCAATATCTACTACCCATTCATAGCCACTGTTCAGATAGCAGAGGGCCTGTCTGATTGCATCATGACAGCTTCTTCCTGGTCTGAATCCATAGCTGTCTTCACTAAATATTTCTTCATAAATATCAGATATTGGCTGAGCAATTGCCTGTTGGATAGTTCTATCCCATGCTGTAGGGATTCCCAACGGACGTTGTTTTCCATTGTCTTTCGGAATGTATACTCTCCGTACTGGCTTCGGCATATAAGTTGTACTATAAATCGTTTCAGTCCTTCGGCTTTTGCCTACTATGACATCATCTGACTCCCTCTCCAAACCTTTTCCGACCATACCTTTCAGTATGTGAGTAGGGTCTCCCGAGGTAAGACACTAATCTTTCATCCCACAACCTCTTGATTTACAACTTCGGTATACGTTTACCATTAGGGCTTCGGTTTGCCTTGCAACCTTACCCACCTAATCGCCTTATCAAGTTTCTGTACGTAGGCTCAAGGATTTTGCTATACCACTTCCTCCATCCATACCATTACTGATACCGACTTGTGGTTCGCTACACTTGGCGGTAAATACCCGTGACTGGACTTGCACCAATATGATTAGTACCATGCTCGGCGCACAAGAAAAAACCGGAGTGAATCATCACCCCGGCTTCAAAAAATATTTACTTGTGCTTGCAACCTCCACGCTTTTTGTAGTCCTCGTCTATACGCTTTTTCCAATCTGCACTCAGCGGAGCACTGCACCGGACAGAGCTGATTGCTTCGCTGACCACTTCATAATTCAACGCGGTTCCTTCACTGTCGCACTGATAGTTGACTGCACGATCTGCACCGATTCCGAACTGGCTTGCAGTCTCTACTGCGTCAATATTGGCACCAAGGAACAAAAACTCCCAACCGTATTTCGCTTTCTGCCGCTCGATCATCTGCTTCACTTTTTCGCTGTTGTACCGGCGGCTGGCATTTTCCATTCCGTCCGTAGTGATTACGAACATGGTATGTTCCGGCACGTCCTCCGGCCTTGCGTACTTATGAACATTTCCAATGTGATGAATCGCACCGCCGATGGCATCTAAGAGTGCTGTGCATCCGCGAACCGTGTAGTCACGGTCAGTCATCGGTCGGATATCCTTTACATTTACACGGTCGTGCAGGACTTCGCTCACATTGTCAAACAGCACCGTTGAGATCAGTGCTTCGCCCTCTGCTTTTTTCTGCTGCTCAATCATGGAATTGAATCCGCCGATGGTATCCCGTTCCAATCCGCTCATGGAACCGCTGCGGTCTAAGATAAAAACGATCTCTGTTAAATTTTTTCTCATATGCTTGTCCTCCCAAAAGATTATGGCTGCTCGGTTTCGTACCTTACAGCCATAATATAGCGATTTTCTTTTGTGAAGTGGTCGCATAGAAAACGACATTTCTTTGTCCTTATGCCCCGATCAGGCTCTGGTCAAAAGCAAACAATGCCTCGTTGATTTCATACACATTGTAGTTTCCCCGTTCGACAAAATATTCTACAATGATATCGAATTTGCTCGAATGGGAAAGGGTAAATCCTGCCTTGCCGAGCATCTCCTGCATCTGGGCAAGCGGCAACTCCAAAGCGAGAGCAAATGCCAGCACTGTTGGTTTGGATGGCTTATAGAATTTATCAGAGCGAATTTTGGAAAAGAGCTTCCGGTCAATGTTTGCCTTCTTGTAGCACTGAACATCCGTCATGCCGCTTTCGTCAATCTTCCGCAGCAGCATTTCCGAAAAGCTCTCATCAATCTGCCCCAGTGCCTCCTCCAGAGATTGACTGCCGCAAGATTTACAGATTGCTTCGGACGGCAGCGGGGCAGATGCAGCTTCAAAGCAGGATTCCTCTGACAGCGCTTCAAGCCGCCGTCTCTGTTCTACTCGACTGTCGGTATGTTCATCCACATACCAGTCATCTATGTACGCCGCGATATCAGCAAACAGTTTTCCGCTAATCTGATATGCCTTCTTATCAAAGATAACGATGTAGACCATCATCTCATTTTCCAGCAAGAATGCACTGATGGTATCGACTGCAACCTTCAGAGCCTGGTCTTTTGGATAGCCGTAGATGCCGGAGGAAATCAGCGGAAAGGCCACCGACTGACAGCCATTTTCTTTTGCCAGGTTCAAAGATGTCCGATAACAGGATTCCAGAAGCTGTTGTTCCTGATGCTTGCCATCTCGCCAGCGCGGACCGACTGCATGAATCACATATTTGCAGGGCAGGCGATATCCCTTTGTGATTTTTGCGCTGCCAGTCTCGCAGCCATGCAGCGTACTGCATTCTGCAAGCAGTTCCGGTCCGGCGGCACGATGAATGCAGCCGTCCACACCACCGCCGCCCAAAAGAGAAGTGTTGGCAGCATTGACGATTGCGTCAACGCGCATTTTTGTAATATCGTTTCTGATAATCTGTAACGGCATGAAGCATACCTCCCATTCGTCCGATCAGAGTCCTTGTCTGATCAAATATCTATTAAAGTGTCTCATACATTGCTTTCAATTTTTTTCGGCGCTACACCGTTCCTGCAAATACACTGCCATAAAGGGCAAATATATTTGCTTCCCGTCCATATTGTTCTATGCTATAATACTATTGTTGTCCAACCGAAACCCGGCAACGGGAGGAGGTGAACCTCATGGAATTTATTATTTCTTTCTTTGTCTCCTGCATGGCTGGTGTAGCCTGCCACTACATCATCAAATGGTTAGACGGCGACAAGTAAGGACAGCACTGACCTAGTGGTTTCTTGTCCACTATAAAAAATAAGAAGAAGCCCTCAGTATTCGCGGTACTGGGGGCTTCATTCTTTTTGTCCTCATGGACTTATTATTTCTTTTGCCTACTGGCATTATATCATACGCAATTTTTCTTTGCAATATACTCAATATATTTTTTAAGGTGTTTTGTGCGCTACGTGTGTTCTACACTTCAAAATCGCCCACTTTTTTAGAAAATTTTAGAAATTTCAGATATAAAAAACCCCGGAAAATCAAGACTTTCCGAGGTTTTGATAAATTTCCGTATTCGATTGGAATTATCGCTTGCATAACTCCGAACGCCTATTTTACGGCATTTTTTGACCGTTTGTCAGTTACCCGTCTTTTACGCATATTCTCTCAAGCGTTTTCCCGTTGCTTTATTATATCACAACTGCTCGAACTGTACATGCTCAGATTCTCCGGAGAGGTAAAGGTCGCCGATTGTTCTGACCATCTTCTTTCCGTCTACAATATGAATCTCTTTCACATGGTCTTGTACTCTTTGCAGTCCTCTTTTTTGAACTCTGTTCCTCTGCCTAAATAGTATAACATGATTATCCCTCCTATTTGTTCAGATACCTGCTTGACGCATATCCGACGATGTTTTTATAAACCACATACAACCATTTCACACCGTTGCAGTCATTATAATATCCATAGCAATGAACTTTTTCGCCGTTATTCATCACCGCAAGGATTGTTTTCCCTGTTCCTGCTCCTGCACGGAGATACAACGTTGACGCTGTCACCTTATATTCTCCTGCAAGTTTTTTGTCGAATCCGTATGCAACGTCGTTCTTTGTATCGTTCTCGACTGGTGTTGTGTTGGATGCCCCCGCTCCGGATGACTTCGCTCCGTCTGTGAGGTTTGTTGCAACGTGAGCATTATCATTGAGGAGAATGTCGCCCTCAAGCAAATACGCATCCGATGTCAGATATTTGCTATCTGTCAGCACCTCGAATCCTGCTGCCTTGAGACCTGCTCTCATGTTTCCGGTATAGAGATAAATGCTCACATTCTTCATTTTCTCATTTCCCAGTCTGTAACCTGCTGCCTTTACGATTGCAGCGACACCAGATGAGCAATCAGCCTCACACGCAATCGTGATCTGTGCAGGGTCATAGTTCGATGCCTTGAGATGCTCCCAAAATGTATAGCGTTCAGACTGGTCATACCCGATTTTGTTGTTGACCGCTGCTGCCTTTGCCATGCTTGCGATCATTTTTCTAACCTTTTCATCCGGATGACTGAGGACACATTTCCACGGGCGATTATACCAGTTTATAACCTGCCACTCTGTCCCCGTCTGGTCTCCTGCTTTTCCTCCGGAATATCTTCTGTTTTCGTCATGTCCGCAATTTGAAATCATTTGTTTTCCTCCTTGTCAAATTCATCTGCTGTGAATCCGCATAATTCCGGATTCTTTTCCTGTATTCTGTCGTATAGCATCAAGCCTCCGACGATCAACGGTGTCGCCCACCACATCAACGCAGCAGGTATCGAAAGAATAAATCCGCACACCCTTGTCACCGTTTTTCCGAATCTCGCCTCGTCCGTGTCGATATGATAATCACCGCACTCCCTCATTTCCTCCCGTATCTCTTTGTCTAAATCAAAAGAGATTTTCCAAAAGAAAATATTGACTGCTGCAAATACGATAACCGCCATGATTGCATATATCAACGCAAGCATCTGCATGTTTCCGGTCACGAAATTACATATTTTTTTCACCGACCTCACCTGCCCCTCTGTTCACAAAATCCTGCATCGCTTTGTTGCTCTCAAGCATTTTTTTCATTCTCTCAAGTGCTTCATCGACCATCATCGAAAAAGCCTCAAACGAGATCACTCTTGCAAGCCATGCGAACCGTGCAACGAACATGTCATATACATACCGCAGCTTGATTTGACCTGTACCGCCTCCCAGTTCCTTTTCTGCTTTTGTGACTGCATAAAGCAGCCATTGCCGGAGTGTCAGACAAGGTCATAAAGAAAATTGTCGGTCATAAAGGGCAGGGCGTGACAGAGGTCGTATATACACATTTTGAAATCGAGGAACTGATTGACGCTATCAATAAAATATAGAGGTGTGCCATGAATAGAACTGAATACAAAAACAATTTCGGGCGTGAGCATTACGAACGAATCAATCTCGTTGTACCTAAAGGCATGAAAGACATCATCAAGGCTCTTGCATCCAGTAAAGGAATGTCGATCAATGCGTACATGCAAGACCTTGTCAGAAAAGACCAATGCGGTTTATTTGATACAATGCAGATTGCGGAAAAGAACAGAGAAATGATTTCCGGAATCACTGGAAACATGCACGACGGATATGACATCATTTTCAAGGACGGTCATTCCTGCCATTGCCGGACGAAAAAAGATGTCCGGTCATGTATCATTGAATACTGCAACGAAAAGGACGATTGATTCGTCCTTTTTTATTGCAAAAATGTGTCTTACATAAGACTTGCAATGTCTTACACAAGACAGTGTTTTCCGTGTTAGTTACCTGTTAGTTATGTGTTAGTTACCGTTGAAATTTCGTGTGTTTTTGTGGTGTCTGATAGATTTATCGGAATATAAAGAAATCCCCGAAAACTCGATGTTTTCGGGGAAAATTGTTCTTTCTGATATTCGGTTTGAATTATCGTTTGCTGAACTGCGGAGCGCGACGAGCTGCTTTGAGACCGTATTTCTTACGCTCTTTCATACGTGGATCACGTGTAAGGAATCCAGCAGCTTTAAGAGCTGGTCTGTAGTCTTTGTCTGCCTCAAGGAGTGCTCTGGAAAGACCATGACGGATTGCTCCAGCCTGTCCTGTGTATCCACCGCCGTGAACATTAACGATCACGTCGAATTTACCCTCTGTCTCTGTTAAAGCCAGTGGCTGACGAACGATAACCTTCAGAGTCTCAAGTCCGAAGTACTCATCGATGTTTCTTTTATTGATAGTGATTTTACCTGTTCCAGGTACCAGGTAAACTCTTGCGATTGATTTCTTTCTTCTTCCTGTTCCGTAGAATTTTGCGCTAGCCAATGTTTTCTACCTCCTATTAAAATGTTAAAACTTCAGGCTTCTGAGCCTCATGTTTGTGCTCTGGTCCTGCGTATACGAAAAGTTTCTTGTTCATAGCTCTTCCAAGAGGTCCTTTCGGAAGCATTCCCTTAACTGCGAGCTCGATAACCTTCTCAGGTTTCTTTGCTAACATTTCTTTTAATGTGGTTTCTTTCATTCCACCAACATACTCGGAGTGGTTATAATAAATCTTCTGCTCAAGCTTCTTGCCTGTAACTTTGATCTTATCAGCGTTTACAACGATTACATAATCTCCTGTGTCAACGTGCGGTGTAAACTGAGGTTTGTTCTTTCCTCTTAAAACACTTGCAACACCGGATGCCAGACGTCCCAGAGTGCAACCCTCTGCGTCAACTACATACCATTTTCTTTCGATTTTATCCGGATTAGCCATATAAGTCTGCATGGTCCTACCTCCTGTTATTTATCAACGATAATGTTTCTCAAACCGCGGTACTTCCGCGAAAAAAAGTAAATGGAAACGCGGGTGCAAAATAAATCGCGGAAATGTCCGAAACCGCTGATAAAATGCCGTCGCCGGGGCTATTGGCTCAAGCATCTTCGCACTACGTCACATTGAGTTATTATATTATAAGGCACCTTGCCTGTCAACTGTTTTTTCTTGTAATTTTCAACAAAATTCCTGTTTTCAGAAAAACTCGATTCCCATCAGCGTCAACCCCTGAGCCGGAGCTGTGGGGCCTGCTGCCCCACGGTCACAGGCTTTCAGGATCTTATCCATGCGTTCCGGCGGATACTGCCCGTTTCCGATCTCGATCAGGGTTCCGGAAATGATACGCACCATATTGTAAAGGAAACCTGTTCCTGAAATGCGAATGGTCACCATGTCACCATCTCTCCACACGTCCATGGAGGTCACGGTACGGATGGTGGTCTTCACCTGTGCGCCGGAGCCGCAGAAGCTGGCAAAATCATGACGTCCGATCAGATAAGATGTTGCTTCCTTCATCTTATCCACATCCAGTTTATAATGGTAAAAATAAGAGTACAAACGCTCCGTTGGCACCGGAAACTTCCGGTTCAGGATACGATATTCATATGTTTTTTCACTGTCACAGTAACGGGGATGAAAATCCGGCTCCACCTCCTCAGAAAGCTGGATACGGATATCCTCCGGAAGTCTCTGGTTCAGTGCATAGGAAAATTTTTCCCCGGGGATCCTGGATTCGGTATCAAACACCGCCACATTTCCAAGAGCGTGCACTCCTGCATCTGTACGGCTGGCACCGATGGTCTCGATCTTTTCCCCAAGCAGCTCACTTAAGGTATCGTTTAAAACGCCCTGAATGGTGATTCCATTTGGCTGTGTCTGCCAGCCTGAGTACTTGGTTCCATCATAAGCTACAACAAGTCCTACTCGTTTCATAAAATATATTCCCTCCTGATACAGACATCCCTGCAGTACTTTCTATCCCAAAACAGACATACCGTCCTGCAAAATGCCTGCCTGATCCGGTTACAGTTCCGCTGTGCAAAATGCAGCGCTTCGGACCGTTCCATGTCTGAGTACCGGCAGGATTTGGCTACAGTCCCGCCACACGGAATGCCACACCCACTGCAAGATATGCCACAAGGATCCCATAGGCCGCATAATCTCTTTTTTCATAATGCAGCGGCTTCATCTGGGTTCTGTGCTCTCCACCATGGTAACACCTTGCTTCCATGGCCATTGCCAGATCATTGGCGCGGCGGAACGCCGAAATAAACAGCGGCACAAGAAGGGGTACCATATTTTTCGCCTTCTGGATCAGGTTTCCGTTTTCGAAATCTGCGCCTCTGGCAATCTGTGCTTTCATGATCTTATCCGTCTCCTCCAGAAGGATCGGGATAAAGCGAAGGGCAATGGACATCATCATGGCGATCTCATGTACCGGCACCCGAATCTTGTTCAGCGGACGGAGCAGTCTCTCCAGACCATCTGTCAGCTGATTCGGCGTGGTAGTCAATGTCATGATGGAAGATCCGATCACAAGGTAAACAAGACGGATTGCCATTCTTCCTGCAAGAACAAGGCCTTCCCTTGTGACCTTGATGATCCCGAAACGCCACAGCACTTCGCCAGGTGTCAGGATGATATTGAACACAACCGTGATCAGAAGGATCATAACGATGGCTTTCAGACCCTTGAACATGAATTTCACCGGAACCTTGGATATTGCGATCATGGCTACCAGAAATGCTGTTGCCACCGCATATCCGAGAAATGTATGGAACAGGAACACAGAGATCAGAAATCCCAGAGTTCCCAGAAATTTGGTCCGTGGATCCAGTCTGTGAAGAACGGATTTGGCCGGATAATACTGGCCAATGGTAATATCTCTGATCATTTTTCCGCCCCTCCTTTGTTCAGTAATGGAGAGTTCGCCTGCGCAAGTGCGGCAAGGATACTGTCTCTGGCTTCCTCCACCGTTGTGGCATCTGCATCCACATGCAGCCCATGTTCCTTCAGCGCATGCATGATATAAGTGATCTGCGGTGCGGCAAGTCCCATGTTTTCCAGTTCCTTATAATGGGAAAAAACCTTCTTCGGCTCATCATCAAATACAGCTTCTCCGTGATTCATAACAATGAGGCGCTCCACGTATTTCGCAATATCCTCCATGCTGTGGGAAACCAGAACAATGGTTATCCCTCGCACCTTATGAAGCTCTGCGATCTGATCCAGGATATCATCCCTGCCCTTCGGGTCAAGCCCTGCTGTGGGCTCGTCCAGGATCAGGATCTTCGGGTTCATGGCAAGAACCCCTGCAATAGCTACCCTTTTTTTCTGGCCTCCGGAAAGCTCAAAGGGTGATTTCTTGAAATTGGACTCTTTTACTCCAACCTGAGTCAGCGCCTGCTTCGCTTCTTTCTCTGCTTCTTCCCTGGAAAGTCCCTGATTCATAGGTCCGAAGCATACATCCGAGATCACATCATTTTCAAACAGCTGATGCTCCGGGTACTGGAACACCAGACCAACCTCGCTGCGGAGCTGTTTCCGGTCATATTTCTCAGCCCACACATCTTCTCCGTTATACAGAACCTGGCCGGATGTTGGCTGTACCAGCGCATTCAGATGCTGGATCAGCGTGGATTTTCCGCTTCCTGTGTGTCCGATGATCCCGATAAACTGGCCGTCCGGGATCACAAGGCTGACATCCTTCAGCGCATGGCTCTCATAGGCTGTCCCGGGACTGTAGGTATAGGTTACATTTTTTAATTCGATTGACATAATGCGCTCACCAGCTCCTCTGTAGTCAGTATTCCATCCGGAACATCCACGCCGGATTTCTTCAGTTCATATGCAAGAAGTGTTACCTGTGGTACATCCAGTCCATACGCCTTAAGGGTATCCACCTGGGAAAAGATCTCTTTGGGATTTCCCTGCATCACAACATTTCCGCTGTCCATGACATAAACACGGTCAGCATGGATCACTTCCTCCATGTAATGGGTGATCAGAATGACTGTTACCTTTTCCTTACGGTTCAGCTCCCGCACTGCCTCCAGGACTTCCTTTCTTCCGTTAGGATCCAGCATGGCGGTAGGCTCATCCAGAATGATGCACCGCGGGCGCATGGCCATCACGCCTGCAATAGCCACTCTCTGCTTCTGCCCTCCGGAAAGTTTGTTTGGGGACTGATAACGATAGGCTGTCATACCGACTTTTTCCAGGCTGTCATTCACCCGTTTCCAGATATCATCTGTAGGAACTCCCATATTTTCCGGACCAAAGCCTACATCCTCTTCCACAACGGTTCCTATGATCTGGTTATCCGGATTCTGAAATACCATTCCTGCCTTCTGGCGTACCTTCCAGAGTTTGGTCTCTCTGGCGGTATCGATCCCGTCCACCAGCATCGTTCCCTCTGTTGGGATCAGAAGCGCATTCATATGCTTCGCCAGTGTGGATTTTCCAGATCCGTTATGTCCCAGAACTGCCACAAATTCTCCTGCTTTAATGTCCAGGTCCACATCATTGACTGCACGCTGCATGTCTACCACATTGCCGTCATCATCGTATCTCTGATAGTCAAATCCCAGCTTAAGCGCCTTGATAATTCCCATCTTTTCTGCTCTCCTTAATCCTCTGTAGCTGCCGGTTCACCAAGGCCGGTCAACTCATCGATCAGTGCCCATATCTCGTCTCTTCCCTGCTTTGTCTCCGCAGAAAACGGAAGGATCTTTCCCTCTTTCGGAAGGCCCAGTCCGATGCGGATCTCCTTCAGGCTTTTTGCCACCTGGCTGCGTTTCAGCTTGTCAAGCTTGGTCGCGATGATCACCGGCTCATATCCGTTGTGACAGATCCAGTCATACATCTGCTTGTCATTGGCGGAAGGCTTGTGGCGGATATCCACCAGGAGAAAAACCGCACGGAGCTCTTTGGAATTATGAAGATAGCCCTCGATCATTTTTCCCCATTTTTCCTTCTCTGCCGCAGAAACCTTGGCGTAGCCGTAGCCCGGCAGGTCTACGAGATACATTGCTTCATTAATATTATAAAAATTGATTGTCTGTGTTTTTCCCGGCTGTGCGCTGGTTCTTGCCAGGGCCTTGCGGTTCATCAGACCATTGATCAGGGAGGATTTCCCTACATTTGATTTTCCCGCAAAAGCTACCTCCGGCCTTCCTGTGTCCGGGATCTTGCTTGTGATGCCGCAGACGATATCCAGCGATACGTTTTTGATTACCATTCGTTATTCCTCCCTTTTCTTTTAAAAGCCCTGTCCTGAAGGTCAGGGCAGGGTTTTTCTGTTTTTTGTTTATACAAGAGTTTCACCGAGAACTTCTTTCATGTTATCCACAAACCGGATATCCAGTCCCTGGATGATCTCTCTGTCCATCTCCTCGATATCCGGACGATTTTTTTCCGGAACAAGGACTTCTTTGATCCTGGCATATTTAGCTGCAAGCAGCTTCTCTTTCAGTCCGCCAATCGGAAGCACACGGCCTCTTAAGGTGATCTCACCGGTCATGGCAAGATCCGCACGTACCGGTTTTTCGATAATTGCAGACAGCATGGCAGTTGCCATTGTAATACCGGCAGATGGGCCATCCTTCGGAACGGCACCCTCCGGAATATGTACATGCATATCATGCTTCTGGAAAAATTCCGGATCGATCTCATATTGGTCAGAAACCGAACGGATATAACTGATACCTGCCTGTGCAGATTCCTTCATCACATCTCCAAGCTGTCCGGTAAGAAGCAGCTCGCCTTTTCCGGGCATGATATTGACTTCGATCTGCAGGGTATCACCGCCTACCTGTGTCCATGCAAGACCGCGGGCGATCCCGATCTCATCCTTCTCATTGGCCATCAGATAGTTATATCGTTCTTTGCCAAGGAATCTGGAAATATTTCTGGATGTGACAACTACCTTATCCTTACCCTCTTCCATGATAGCACGTGCAGTTTTTCTGCAGATACGTCCGATGCTTCTCTCCAGAGAACGGACTCCTGCTTCCTTGGTATAGTTGTTGATCAGCTTGCCAAGAGCTGCCGGCTGGATCACCAGCTTGCCTTCCGGAATACCGTTGATCTCCATCTGCTTCGGGATCAGATGTTCCCTTGCGATATGTTCCTTCTCATTTTCCGTATATCCCGGGATTTCCATCAGCTCCATACGGTCAAGAAGAGGTCTCGGGATTCCCTGAACATCATTTGCAGTGGCAATAAACAGTACCTCGGAAAGATCCTGGGGAATCTCCACATAGTGATCATTGAACTTACTGTTCTGCTCCGGATCCAGAACCTCCAGAAGTGCTGCGGAGGTATCTCCTTTATAATCGCTGCTGGTCTTATCGATCTCATCAAGAAGCATCAGCGGGTTGCTGACTCCGGCTTCCTTCAGTGCGACTGTGATCCTTCCTGGCATGGCACCGACGTAAGTCTTTCTGTGGCCACGGATCTCTGCCTCATCACGGACACCTCCAAGACAGATGCGGACGTATTTTTTGTTCATGGCCTCTGCCACAGAACGTGCAATGGAAGTTTTTCCAGTTCCCGGAGGTCCCACCAGACAGAGGATCGGACTCTTTCCCTTGTGGGTCAGCTTACGTACAGCAAGAAATTCCATGATACGCTCTTTGACCTCTTTCAGTCCGTAATGACCCTCTTCCAAAACCTTCCATGCGTTCTCAAGATCCTCGGAATCCTCGGATTTCTTATTCCACGGAAGTGCAAGAACGGTTTCCAGATAGCCTCTCTGCACCGTTGCCTCTGCAGCACTGGCTGCCATTCCTTTAAAACGGCTGATCTCCTTGGAAATCTTCTCTTTTACTTCATCAGATGCATCCAGCTCCTTCAGCTGTTTTTTAAATTCATCGATATCATCAGCAGTATTCTCCTCGCCCAGCTCCTCACGGATGGTTTTCAGCTGTTCCCGTAGGATATACTCTCTCTGATTCTTGTCGATATGGGATTTCACCTTGCGCTGAAGATCTTTAGTGATATGGATCACCTCGATCTCGCTGCCAAGAAGCGCTCCAAGGATCTCATAACGGTCATTCAAAGACACTGCTTCCAGAAGCTTCTGCTTGTTCTGATACGCCATCGGAAGATTTACTGCGATCTGGTCGATAGTTTCCTGCACATCTTCGATGTTCATGATCTGGGTT
Organism: Ruminococcus sp. AF17-12; assembly: GCF_003479245.1. Lineage (NCBI taxonomy): Bacteria > Bacillati > Bacillota > Clostridia > Eubacteriales > Oscillospiraceae > Ruminococcus > Ruminococcus sp. AF17-12. The sequence continues at coordinate 171,137 of NZ_QUGY01000008.1, read as the reverse complement.
ACCAGATCCTTGCTTACTTTTCCGCTTTCTCTGCAGTATCTCTGAAAAAGCTCCCGGATGCTGCGAAGCATGGCGTCCTTTACCGGTTCCGGGTAATCCTCTTCCTGTGCCGTAACGATCTCGCATTCCGCCTTCAGATATGGTTCCTCCTGCTCCAGGCCCAGAACCTCTGCCCTGTCCAGTCCCTCTACCAGAACCCGGTAAAGATCCTGCGGAAGCTTCACCACCTGCTTGATATAAGCGACGGTTCCTACCTGATACAGATCCGTAAGTTCCGGTATTTCCACCTCAGGATCCTTCTGTGTCAGCAGAAAGATCTTCTGGTCATGGAGCATGGCTGCTTCCACGGCACGGATGGATTTCTCCCTGCTCACATCAAAGTGTACGATCATATCCGGAAGGACTGTAGTCCCACGGAGAGCGATCATTGGCAATATATTGACCTGATTTGTCATTTATGTCATTCCCTTCATCAAGCTGTTTCCGGCTTGCCTTTCTTTCTCGAACGGGATGTTTTGCGTCCTGCTTTTTTTGCAGGAGCCTTGGCCTCCCCGTGGATGATCTCCGGCTCTCCGGTTCCCTCCACTGCCTCTTTTGTGACGATACACTTACGGATGGTGTCGTCCGATGGTGTCTTGTACATCAGATCCATCAGGGTATGCTCCATGATGGCACGAAGTCCTCTGGCACCTGTTTTTCTCTCAAGAGATTTCCGGGCAACTGTCTCAAGTGCTTCATCCTGGAACTCAAGCTGCACGCCATCCAGCTCAAAAAGCTTGTCGTACTGTTTTGTGAGGGAATTCTTAGGCTCCTTCAGAATACGGATCAGTGCTTCTTCATCCAGAGAATCCAAGGTTACCACGACCGGAACTCGTCCGATAAACTCCGGGATCAGACCGAATTTAATAAAGTCCTCCGGCATAACCTCCTTCAGAACTTCGCCCACATTGCGGTCTTCCTTTTCGGAAACCTCCGCCCCGAAACCAATGGATTTGGTATCCTGTCTTGCCTCGATGATCTTCTCCAGTCCGTCAAAAGCACCACCGCAAATGAACAGGATGTTTGTAGTATCGATCTGGATAAATTCCTGATGAGGATGCTTTCTTCCTCCCTGAGGAGGTACGCTTGCAACGGTTCCTTCCAGAATTTTCAGAAGTGCCTGCTGTACGCCCTCACCGGACACATCTCTGGTGATGGAGGTATTCTCGGATTTTCTTGTGATCTTATCGATCTCATCGATATAGATGATTCCGTACTGGGCACGCTCAATATCGTAATCGGCTGCCTGAATGATCTTCAGAAGAATGTTCTCAACATCCTCGCCAACATAACCTGCCTCTGTGAGAGTAGTGGCATCTGCGATGGCAAAAGGAACATTCAGCAGTCTTGCCAGTGTCTGTGCAAGAAGTGTCTTACCGGAACCGGTCGGACCAAGCATCAGGATATTACTCTTCTGCAGCTCCACGTCCAGGTTTCTTGAAGCAAGAATCCTCTTGTAATGATTGTAAACAGCTACGGAAAGTGCCTTCTTGGCATCATCCTGTCCGATCACATACTCATCCAGGATACTGTGGATCTCTTCCGGTTTCAGAAGGTTGATCCCTGTTTCATAATCTGCCTCATGATCATACATACTGAATTCTTCTTCCATGATCTCGGAGCAGATCCCGATACATTCATCACAAATATATGCTCCATCCGGACCTGCGATCAGCTTGCGTACCTGATCTTCAGTCTTATGGCAAAAGGAGCATCTTACCTTTCCTTCTTTTACTTTATCTGCCATATCTTTTTGTTTCCTTTCTAAGCGTAAATGTCCGTCTCTCGCAGACATTTAAAATTCCTTTTTAAAGCAAGATAAGACTCCTGTGTCTTTACAGGAGTCTTTTCTTACGCATTATTTGTGGATCACAACACCGTCGATCAGGCCGTATGCCTTAGCTTCTTCCGCTGTCATATAGTTGTCACGGTCAGTATCTTTTTCCACAATCTCAAGAGGCTGTCCGGTATTCGCAGAAAGAATCTCGTTCAGCTTCTTTTTGGTTTTTGCGATCTGGTCAGCTACGATCTGGATCTCTGTAGCCTGCCCCTGTGCACCGCCTGATGGCTGATGGATCATGATCGTCGAATTCGGCAGTGCATATCTCTTGCCTTTGGCACCGGAGGACAGGAGGAAAGCTCCCATGCTGGCTGCCATTCCAAGGCAGATCGTAGATACATCGCACTTGATATACTGCATTGTATCATAAATTGCCATTCCGGCAGTTACCGAACCACCCGGGCTGTTAATATAAAGCTGGATATCCTTGGAAGGATCTTCTGCTTCCAGGAAGAGAAGCTGCGCAACGATCAGGTTCGCACTGACATCGTTTACCTCTTCTCCAAGGAAAATGATTCGGTCCTTAAGAAGTCTTGAATAGATATCATAACTTCTTTCTCCTCTGCTGGTCTGCTCAATGACGTAAGGTACTAAACTCATTTTGCCCTCCATTTCCGAGGTTTATTACGCCTCTACAGCTGCATCGGCAACTAATGTAACAGCTTTCTGAACAGCCATATCTTTCTTCATCTGCTCCATCTCGTTCTCACCGATGAGATCTTTTAATTTGTCTGCTTCCATCTTGTACATCTCTGCCATCTTGGAGATCTCTTCGTTAACCTCTTCCTCTGTTGGCTGGATGTTCTCTACCTCAGCGATCTTCTCAAGAACAAGTCTTGTCTGGATTCTCTTAAGCGCCTGTGGCTTCATGTCTTCCATCATCTTGTCAACGCTCTGGCCTGTGAACTGGAAGTACTGCTCCATGGAAAGACCCTGGGACTGCATTCTTCTTGCGAAATCGTCAAGCATCTGACGTGTCTGTGTCTCGATCATTGCCTCCGGAATATCCATCTGTGCATTCTCGATCACTTTATCTACTGCTGCATCTTCTTTTGCACGACGTGCATCTTCTGCTTTCTTCTCTGTCAGGTTCTTCTTAACGTCTTCCTTGTACTCAGCAAGTGTATCAAACTCAGATACATCCTTAGCGAAGTCATCGTCAAGCTCCGGAAGCTCTTTTGCTTCGATCTTCTTAACGTCGCACTGGAATACAGCTTCTTTGCCAGCCAGCTCTTTTGCCTGATACTCCTCCGGGAATGTAACCTTAACTTCTACGTGATCACCTGTGTTAGCACCAACAAGCTGCTCCTCGAATCCCGGGATGAAGGTGTTGGAACCAAGTGTCAGCGGATAGTCTGTTCCTTTACCGCCCTCGAATGCCTCACCGTCTACGAAGCCCTCGAAATCGATAGTTGCTGTATCGCCGTTCTGTGCTGCACGATCCTCAACTGTGATGGTTCTGGAGTTTTTCTCCTGCTCTTTCTTAAGCTCAGCCTCAACTTCCTCGTCTGTTACCTCTGTCTCAGACTTCGGAACCTCAAGTCCTTTATAGTCACCAAGAGTTACCTCTGGTTTAGTAGCTACTTCTGCTGTAAAGATAAATGGTTTGCCAGGCTCAACCTGTGTTACATCGATCTTAGGCTGGGAAACGATCTCAAGATCACACTCAGCAAGTGCTTTGCTGTAATGCTCAGGGATCAGAGCGTTTGCAGCGTCCTCAAGGAATACTCCCTTTCCGTACATCTGCTCGATCATTTTTCTTGGAGCTTTTCCTTTACGGAATCCCGGAATAGAAATTCTGCCTTTTGCTTTCTGATATGCATTCTGCATTGCTTTGTCAAGATCCTCGGCGGAAACCTCGATTGTAAGTTTCGCCATGTTTTTCTCCATTTTCTCCACCTGTAAACTCATGTTTCTTGTTCCTCCTTAATCATATCGAGTAAATACCTTATATAAAATAGTTAACACTCGCATTATATATTTACAGTCATTTCTGTAGTATAGCATAACCACTGTAAAAACGCCAGTATTTTTTTCAGTTTTCCATATGCCCCCACAGGGCATTTCTCAGCTGCCCACGTCCTCAATGTTAAAGTAATTTTCTGTCTTTCTTATGTTGTTAAGACAAAATGTAAAAATCCTTTTATAAGTTTTAGGCGTATAATGAACACCATCGTCTGTACCGTCTCCCGTATTGGATACAGTACCATATCCGGTCCGCATCAGATAACTGTAAACATCAATATAGTGGTACTGACTTCCAAGCTCACCGGCAAGACCGCTGTTAAAAGTCCGGACATCCTCACATTTACGATTCTTGGTACTTCCCTTTTCCCCTCCATTGATCGGATTCACAGACATATAATACAGACTGCAGTTTTTCATGAAAAGCTTTGTTCCCAGCTTTTTCATATAAGACACGTACTGTGAGAGTCTATCATTCAGATCCTGTTTTCCGTTAATATCTCTGAGATCATTGATACCATGATTAAACACCACTGCGATCTTTGCGTATTTTTCATTTTTACGACATTTTTCTATTTCTTTCAAAAGAGCCTGTGCACCCGTTGACTTCAGCCAGCCCAGTTCCGTATTAGAACAGCATACAAAGCTGACATGGCTGTCCACATACTCCTTTCCAAACTGTTCGTACAATACCTTCTGAAGACCATATGTCCTGGAATCTCCCACAAAGATGATCCTTTCGTAATTCTCAGGATAATGAAAGCTGTTCCTGACCAGATTCGGTTCCTGATACCGCCAGAATCTCACCGCATAGAGATGCATGGTCCCACTGACTGTGATCACCTGTCCGGCTTCATACCTTGGTGCGGTCTTCTGACCTGCCCTGGTAGACCATCCAAGGAATGTATAATTCTCTTCATTGGCCATCACCGGCAATTTCATTTTTCCGCTTGGAGCCTGGATGATCTTGTAGATATCTCCGTCATTCCTGTGCAGGATCAGTTTGGGATTATTCTTCTTTTTTATCACTGCATAAAACGTTACATTTCTTTTTACAAAATATTTTTTTCCCGGCTTATATCCTGCCTCCGCTCCTCCTTTTTTCAGAGACCATCCTTCTGCCTGATATCCTGCTGGGACCTGCGGCACTTTGGGAATCGTGATCATGGAACCATATTTCTGTTTCTTTTCCAATTTTTTATATATAGCAGAGGAGGCTCCTCCACCTGACCTGAAAGATACGGAATACACTTTTTTGCAAGCATTCCCGAATGTATCATCCGACCAGTCAAAGCCGGCAGCTGACACCAAATTTCCTGTGGCTGTCATCAGTATAACAAAAAGCGCCACTACCCACAGGACCTGTTTCATCTCTTTTTTCATGCTCTTACATACACCACCGATTCAGCGATCTCTTCTGCCTTTGCGCTTCCCTCCAGCTGTCCGATCAGGGAAAGGCTGAAATCGATGGCTGTTCCAAGGCCTCTGCTGGTAGTTACATTTCCATCTACCACTACAGGCTCCAGAGATGTTCTGGCACTTTTAAGCTGTTCCATAACAGATGGGTACGATGTAGCATTTCTGCCTTTCAGGAATCCAAGTCTCTCGAATATACCTGGTGCCGCACAGATAGCTGCTACCTTGCCGCCATTCTGATAGAAATCTGTCAGAAGCTCAGTCAGCGGTTTATATTCCTCCAGATATTTTGTTCCCGGCATTCCTCCCGGAATTACAAGCATATCCGCATCGGAAAAATCACATTCTCCAAAGGTACGGTCTGTAAGAAGATCGATCCCATGAGAGGTTCTGATCTCTTTTGTCTCTTTGATAGATACTGTCTGGATGTCGATCCCGGCTCTTCTCATCAGATCTACCACGGTCAGTCCTTCAATATCTTCAAAACCATCTGCGAAAAAAATATATACTTTACTCATGATCCTGTTCATCCTTTCTTTTATAAAATCCATAAATATTTTCTGTATTCCCCATTCCCTTCCATAATGCTTTTTCCATCTGAAAATGTCAAGAAATTTCAACAAATATGCCATTGCAAATCCTGTTTTTTTCCTGTAGACTGAACATAATATCTTTTCATTTCACAAATCCGGAGGTTTTTTATATGGAGATCGAACGTAAATTTCTGATCCGGAAGGATGACCTTCCGCAGGATCTGGCTTCTTATCCCTGCCACAGGATCGAGCAGGGGTATCTTTGCACTTCCCCTGTCGTCCGCATCCGCCGGCAGGATGATGACTATTTTCTTACTTACAAATCCAAGGGTCTCATGAGCCGTGAAGAATATAATCTTCCGCTCACCGCTGAAGCCTATGAGCATCTGAAGCCTAAAGCAGACGGTATCCTCATTACCAAGGACCGCTATGTGATTCCGGAAAAAGACGGACTTTTTATTGAACTGGATGTGTTCCACGGAGAATACGAGGGAGTTCTTCTGGCTGAGGTGGAATTTCCTACAGAGGAAGACGCCAATGCCTACACTGCGCCAGACTGGTTCGGAGAAGATGTAACTTATTCCACCAGATATCATAACAGTACCATGAGCCAGGGCTGGCAGAGCGATTACTGTTCACCCCGTTCTCAGTAACATGCTTCGCGATGCACAGAATTTATGCTAATCGCACTTGTATTTCTTATTTCAGGTGCTATAATTAGTAATGCAGGCAGATATAGTTCATCGGTAGAACATCAGCTTCCCAAGCTGAGGAGGCGGGTTCGATTCCCGTTATCTGCTTTCATTGCCAAAGAGGGCACGCAGTCAGGCGTGTCCTTTTTTATAAATTTCAAGGAGGATTTTTGTTTATGAAGATTGGATTTATCGGATGTGGAAATATGGCCTCTGCCATGATCGGCGGTATTCTCCGTCAGGGGATCTTTTCAAAGGACGAGATCATTGTTTCCAACCTTACAGACGAAGGCAGAGCGCGCAGTGAAAAAACTCTTGGTGTTGTCACCACTCTGGATAACAATGAAATCGTCCGATCTGCAAAAACTGTCGTTCTTGCAGTAAAGCCGCAGTTTTATGAGAAAGTTCTCACAGAGGTCCACGACAGTCTCACGACAGAGCACACCATCATCGGAATCGCTCCCGGCAAGACTCTTGCATGGCTGGAAGAAAAAGCCGGTCTTCCTCTGAAAGTTGTCCGTTTTATGCCTAATACTCCTGCACAGGTTGGGGCCGGAATGACTGCTGTATGTACCAATGACCGGGTTTCGGAAGACGAACTGGCAGAAATCCTTAAGATCACAGACAGCTTTGGCTGTACCGAAGTGATACCGGAGCGTCTGATGGACGCCGCAGGCGCTGTAGGCGGCTGTTCACCTGCTTATGTGTTTATGTTTATCGAAGCCATGGCAGATGCCGCTGTCAGCCAGGGAATGCCTCGTAAGCAGGCTTATAAATTTGCTTCCCAGACTGTTCTCGGCAGCGCAAAAATGGTTCTGGAAACCGGCAGACACCCGGGAGACCTGAAAGACATGGTCTGCTCACCGGCAGGAACTACCATTGAAGGTGTCCGCACCCTGGAAAAGAGCGGCTTCCGCAGTGCCGTATTCGAAGCGCTTACCGCAGCTGCTGAGAAGGGTAAGAAGTTATAATTTTCGAAAACAAAAACTCCGTGAGGTCTGCATTCACCCGGACCTCACGGAGTTTTTCCATCTCATCTCTTTTATCGTCTGCCGACAGCCCTACAGCAACTCGATCAGCGCGTCAATATCTTCCATTTTTGTTCCCCAGCTTGTAGCAAAACGGATCACTGTATGATCTTCATCATATTTTTCCCAGAAATCAAACTGAACTTCTTTGCCCAGTTCTTCTTTCTTTTTATTTTCCAAAACTACAAACTGCTGGTTCGTGGGAGAATCCAGGAAAAGCTGATATCCTTTTTCCTGAAGGGCTCTTTTCAGCTTCATAGCTGTTTCAATAGCATTTTTGCTGATCCTTGTATACAGATCATCGGTAAACAGTGTGTCAAACTGGATTCCCAGAAGACGGCCTTTTGCCAGAAGGGCTCCCTGCTGCTTCACCATAGTCATAAAGTGCTTCGGAGCTTTTTTCGTAAAGACCACTGCCTCACCGCAGAGTGCACCGACCTTGGTTCCACCAATGTAGAACACATCTGTACATCTGGCGATATCCTCAAGTGTCACATCTGCTTCCGGACTTACCAGACCGTAGCCAAGTCTTGCTCCGTCCAGAAACAGCGGAAGCTCGTATTTATGGCATACCTCGGAAATTTCCTCCAGCTCTTTCTTCGTATAAAGTGTTCCGTACTCTGTCGGATGGGAAATATAAACCATTCCCGGAAATACCATATGGTCGTGACTTTCATCCCCATAAAAAGTTTCCACATAATCTGTGATACTTTCTGCTTTGATCTTTCCGTTTTCTGCCGGAAGTGTCAGTACCTTATGTCCTGTATACTCGATCGCTCCGGCCTCATGACAGCTTACGTGTCCGGTCTGCGCCGCAAGAACACCTTCATAACGGTTCAGGACAGAACCTATGATCGTGGCATTGGTCTGAGTTCCTCCCACCAGGAAAAACACATCTGCATCCGGGCAGCCGCAGGCTTTACGGATCTTCTCCTTTGCAGAATCACAGTATTTGTCTGTGCCATAGCCGGAAAGCTTCTCCATATTGGTTTCCAGAAGCTTCTGGAGGATCGCCGGATGCGCTCCCTCGCAGTAATCGTTTACAAAAAATAACATTTTATTTTCTCCTCATCTGTATTTTCATTTTATTTGACCGTCTTCCCCGGAATGATCTTACATGTGGAAAACGATTTGAATTTACAGGAAATCGCCCCCTTCAATAGGAAGCCCGTTTCTGAAAGAAATTCACAAATCCCCGGTCGAGATCCCGCAAAGACTGCTGTAATGCAATGGAATCTGCTGCTTTCAGAAAGGCAAACTCCTCTTGCTTTTTCAGTTCAGTCAGCATGGCGGAAGTCTGGGAATAGCCGATCTTTTCCCCATTTTCATAGCCTTCCTTACGCATGGCAAGTCCCCGGTTGTAGATGAACCGGCAACATCCCAGGGTCTGATGGATGAAGTTTTTCTGTTCTCTGTTCGGGTAGATTCTGAATTTAATTCCTTTTTGCATTATCCCATCTTATCCTTTTGTCTCTGCGATGTTTTCTGGTTTTCAATATACTGTTTTACTGTTTCCAGCGGAGCACCGCCCACCGTCGATACAAAATAGCTGTTTGTCCAGAGAGTCGGCATTTTCGTTTTAAGATAGGGAAATTCCTGTCTTAAAATTCTGGACGTATAGCCTTTAAATGACTTTACAGCTTTGTGGATGCCAAACTGAGGATCTACTTCCAAAAGCATATGAACATGGTCTGGCATGATCTCCATTTCCAGAATGTCTACAGAAAAATTTGCAGCATACTCTGTGAGCAGCTCCTTCAGCCGGACGTCCACACCGTTAATTAATACTTTTCGTCTATACTTTGGACACCATACTACATGGTATTTACAGGAATAGACGACATTGTTGTTTGATTTATATGTTGTGTTCATATTTATATTATACTATGATTTGTTAGTTAATACAATTACTATTTTGTCCATCTTCAATTACTTGCATAAATTCGATGGACGCGTCTTATATCCCCATAGCTGAAACAAGGGGTTTTACGACGCATTGGATAAATGCCGCAGGTTTTTCCCATGTTTTTTAAACTTTCTAAACTATTTTTTAATTTTTACATGCTTTCTGCGCATACTCTGTCTGCACCAGATTTTCATACGCTGTACGATCCGTCAGCTCACCTGCATCTTCCAGGATATCCTGCAGAAGCTCAAAGCTGTCTTTTTCAAAAATAAGATTTTCTTTCCAGGTATCCTGGTCATAATAACGTTTTACAATGGCAGTGATGGTTTCAAGATCTGTTTCCTTGAACTGCGGTGCAATCACTTCTGCGATTTCCTCCGGCGTATGACTCTGCACATAGTCCATTCCCTTCTGAAGTGCATCGGTAAATTTCTGGATGATCTCAGGGTTTTCTTTCATGTAGCTTGCCTTTGCACTGTAGGATGTATATGGTACATATCCGGATGCCTCTCCGAGAGATGCAACTACATAGCCTGCTCCTTCTTTTTCCAGAATGGTCGCAGATGGTTCGAATTCTACTGTATATGCCGCGGAATCATCACCTGTAAAAGCTGCTGCTGTGGAACCGAAATCAATACTCTGGTCGATGATCAAATCCTTTTGCGGATCCATGCCGTTTTTCTTCAGTATATATTCAAATACCATTTCCGGCATTCCGCCCTTACGACCGCCAAGAACCTTCTCTCCTTTTAGATCCTCCCATTTGAAATCAGGCATCTCTTCTCTTGCCACTAGAAAATTCCCCGCACGCTGGGTTAACTGTGCAAAATTTACGACAGGATCCGTGGCGCCCTCCTGATAAGCATAAACAGATGCCTCTGCGCCCATAAATCCAATATCTGCCTCACCGGAAATCACAGCAGTCATCGTTTTATCTGCTCCGAATCCCGTCACCAGCGTCAGATCCAGACCTTTCTCCGCAAAATATCCCTCCTCAATCGCCACATACTGCGGTGCGTAAAAGATTGAATGTGCGACTTCATTCAGTGTAACCTTTGTAAGTTTCTCTTCTGTGCTGTCTTTCTTCGCAGCAAATACTCCCATTGGCAGCGCCGTCACCGCCAGCACAACTGCTGCCGCCAGTGCAATCCATTTTTTATTTTTCATGCAGATACTCCTTTACAGACTTCTTCTGTTAGAGTATGCATAATTAATTAATTGGTGACCAGGGAAACATACAAAGTATCGTAAAACACAGTCTCCATGATTCCTTTTGTTAGGATATGCCCAAAAAACCAACTGCTGATCACGATCAACTTTCCCATCAGTTAAAAAATATGAATTTTATTTAACAACAATTCAATTGTGTTCAATTTCCAATCCTGCTATGATTTAATCACAAAAGCTTTTGAAATTTCAATCAGGAGAGAATTAGGATGAATATTGGAAATGTGATAAAAAAATATAGAAAAGAGTCTGGTTTCACCCAGGAGGAAATGGCAAACCGCTTAGGAGTAACTACTCCAGCGGTGAATAAATGGGAGAACGGAGTTTCCCATAGTTAAAGATACCACACCAAATATGATGAACCCACGCTTATACACTACCAGCTATAATAAACCGCAAGGACAGCAATTTGATGATACTGCTGTCCTTTCTTTTATAAAATTGCAGTACACATAAAAAAGCTGTAAAATGATAAATATATTTGTCCTTGTAACAATTCTCGGACATTTGCCTGTTATACTATCTGCAAAAAGCAAAGGAAGTGAGGATATGAAGCAGATTTTAATTGTCGAGGACGACAGTTTTTTGAATAAGATGTTAGACTATAACCTGACCGCAGACGGTTACGGCGTGACTTCTGCCCTAAATGCCAGAACCGCAGCCGAAGCTATCCGTCAGCGGGAATTTGATCTGGTGCTGTTGGACATCAACCTGCCGGACGGCAACGGTTTTGAGCTGTGCAAGCTGATAAAGCCCCAGCACCCGGACACCATCGTAATATTCCTGACCGCCAACGATCAGGAGAGCGACCAGATACGGGGCTATGAGGTGGGCGCGGTGGACTACATCACAAAGCCCTTTGTGATCGGGGCCTTGCAGCGGAAAATCAAAGCCATGTTCGCCATGCTGGAACACCACAAACCGGCTAAGGACATTTACGACGACGGGCGGCTGTTTCTGGACTTCTCGGAGCAGACCGCTTCCCTAAACGGCAAGCCCCTGACCCTATCCCCGATGGAGTACAAAATGCTGAACCTGTTCCGCAAAAATCCCCGGCAAGTGCTGACCCGCGGGCAGCTTTTGGAAAGGCTGTGGGATATAGACGAGAGGTTTGTAGACGAACACACCCTGACAACCTCCATCAGCCGGATTCGCAGCAAGATCGAATCCGACGGCGGCGCGCCCTACATCAAGACCGTTTACGGCATGGGCTATCAATGGACGGGAGGTGAGGCAAAATGAAGTTTCAAAATCTCTCGGTAAAGCGGCTGTTTAGCCGGGTGGCAATGGGGCTTGTCCTCTCCATGTCCGGGATCACCATAGCCCTGTTTCTTGTGACAAAACAGACGGCGGTGCTGCTGACAGGCGGGGCGCTGCTGCTGTGCGCCCTTGTGGGGATTTTTGTACTGACGCAGGCGTTTGGAAAGCGGCTGTCGCAGTTTACCGCTGACCTGTGCCAGACCTTAGACCACATGATCGCCGGGAATGAAGCGCCCCAGCGGCCAGAGGACAGCGAAACCCAGCTTGCCAGAATCGGACACCGGCTGGCAAGGCTTTACCAGATCATGCAGGAGAACCGCCGCCGGGTGGACGAGGAACGGCAGGAGTTACAGACCCTTGTATCGGATATTTCCCATCAGGTGAAAACGCCGGTAAGCAATCTGAAAATGGCGACGGACACCCTGCTGGAAAAGCCCATGACCGAGTCGGAGCGCACCGACTTTATCCGGGGAATCCGCAGCCAGACGGATAAGCTGGACTTTCTCTTTCAGGCCCTTGTGAAAACCTCACGGCTGGAAACGGGCGTGATCCAGTTGGATAAGAAACCGGGTTGCCTCTTTGATACCGTAGCGCAGGCCATGAGTGGGATTGTGTATGCAGCGGAGAAAAAGGAAATCGCTGTGTCCGTGGACTGCCCGGAGGATTTGACCGTTTTCCATGACAGCAAGTGGACATCCGAAGCCCTCTTTAACCTGCTGGACAATGCAGTGAAGTACACCCCTGCAGGCGGGAAAATCGCTGTGTCGGTGGTGCTGTGGGAAATGTATGTGGAGATCAAAGTGACCGACACCGGCAAGGGCATTTCCGAAAGCAATCAGGCTGCCATCTTCCGACGCTTTTATCGTGAGGAAGAAGTA
>NZ_QUGY01000008.1:0-158343 GCF_003479245.1 Ruminococcus sp. AF17-12 | reverse complement strand
ATCTTCCGGCGCTTCTATCGTGAGGAAGAAGTACACGAACAGCAGGGCGTGGGCATTGGCCTGTATCTGGCCCGCGAGATCGTAACGCGGCAAGGCGGCTATATCAAAGTGGTTTCGGAGCCGGGCAAGGGTTCAGAATTTTCCATTATGCTGCCGACAAAATAGAATGCGGCGGACGGTCATTCTCGGCTGCCCGCCGTAAGTCTTTTCGCAACAGTGTGCCGATAAAGCTGCCAGTGGCAGTTTTTCGGCGGAAATGTCCGAGCGTTGTAACATTTCACCCCCGATTTTCAATGAAATTTTTTGGTCGCTGTAACATTTCGCGGACATTTGGGTTTTACAATAGCCTTATCAACAGGCAGAAAGCCTTGAAAGGAGTTTTGAGTATGAGAATTTTACAGACTATCGACCTGAAAAAGTATTACGGTACAGAGCCGAATATCACCCGCGCCCTTGACGGCGTGAACTTCTCTGTAAATGACGGCGAATTTGTGGCCGTTGTGGGAACCTCCGGCAGCGGCAAGTCCACCCTGCTTCACATGATGGGCGGGCTGGACACCCCTACTTCCGGCAATGTGATTGTCCGGGACAAAGAGCTGTCGAAAATGAACGACGAACAGCTTACCATCTTCCGCCGCCGCAACATCGGCTTTATCTTCCAGAACTATAACCTTGTTCCTATCCTGAATGTGTATGAGAACATCGTCCTGCCGGTGGAACTGGACGGGGACACGGTGGATCAGAAGTTTTTGGATGAAATCGTTCACCTGCTGGGGCTGGAAGATAAACTGAAAAATATGCCGAACAATCTTTCCGGCGGACAGCAGCAGCGTGTGGCGATTGCCCGCGCCCTGATTACCAAACCGGCTATTGTGCTGGCCGACGAGCCGACCGGCAACCTTGACAGCAAGACCAGCGCCGAGGTGCTGGGGCTTATCAAGCGCACCAGTGCGGAGTTCCGGCAAACTGTTGTGATGATTACCCACAACAACGATATTGCCCGCCTTGCAGATCGGATTGTCCGCATTGAGGACGGCAAGATTGTGGAATAAGGAGGTAGCGGACTTATGGTATGGCCTTTTGAAAATGATACCAGCGCCATTACAAAGAAGCTGGCAAAGAAAAGTTTGCAAAGCGAGAAGCGCCGGAATCTGATGGTGGTGATTGCCGTTGCGCTGGCGGCATTTCTGATCTGCTTTACGGGAATTGTGTCTACCTCCCTGACACAAATGCAGCGCAATCAGGTTGTCGATACTTATGAGGCGGTCTGGCTGGGCGTAGAGGAAAACGACATTGAAACCCTGAAAGGACTGCCGGAGTTTGAGCGCGTAGGCGGCTACTATATGCTGGGTGATGAGCTTTCAGAACAGGGCTATCATGCGTCCTATGTGTATTGCGACGCGCAAATGATGGAGATTGCCAAGGCGCAGATGGAGTTGTTAGAGGGCCGGGTTCCTGAAAAAGCAAATGAAGTTGTTGTAAGCGAATACTTTCTTTCCACCTATGGAAACAATGCCAAGATCGGGGACACTGTGACCTTAGATACCGAGAGTTTTCATGGTGATTATGTCGTTACCGGCATTATGGACAGCGTAAATGAAAAAGAAGCGAATACCTGCGCTATCATTCTTTCCAACGCTGCCCTGACAGAATGGAAAGGGTTTGACCCGACTGGCTATCGCGCCTATGTCCATTTCAAAAACAGCGACCAGTTGGGCGAAGAACTGATGACCTCTTATTGCAGGGAGATTGCGGAGGAATATCAGCTTCCTATGCCCAAAATGAACAGCAAGTATTTTGCCTATGCTTCTAAATCCTTTGATTTTGCACTGATGGCTGGCGTGATTGCCCTTGTTCTGATCGGCGGCTATATCGTAATTCAAAGTATTTTCCGTATTTCCATCAATGACAAAATCCAAAGCTACGGGCAGCTTCGGACGATTGGTGCGACACCAAAGCAAATCAAGCGGATTGTAAAGAACGAGGGACGCAAACTCGGCAGTATCGGGATTCTGATTGGCACAGTGCTGGGCGTATGCGGCGGTTCCCTCCTGTTTTCCAAGGGTTTTAACGCTGTTTCCTATGTGGCAACGGTTATTTTAACGCTTATAAGCAGTTGGATCATGGTATCTGTTTCCATCCGTAAGCCGGTGAAAATTGCAGCAGGGATTTCCCCCATTGAAGCCGTCCGTTTTACCCCGGCGCAAAAGGACATCCGCAGCCGGAAAAAGAATATCAAGCTCAATCCTGTTTCAATGGGAATTGCAAATTTTAGGCGTGACCGAAAAAAGACCGTTGCTATTGTAGCCTCATTGAGTTTGGGCGGAATTATCCTGCTTGTGGTATCCTCCATTGTTTTGCTGCGCTCACCAGAGGCGCTTGCAAGACAGTTTTTCCCAGACGGCGACTATAAAATTTATTTGGATTCTGAAATGACAGAAGAAAAGGTTATGGCAGCGGGAAATCCATTGAATGAGGAATTAAAGCAGGAAATCTTATCTATTGATGGCGTTACAGATATAATTCCAAGCAGGCAATCTCTCCATGCAACTTATAAAACAGAGATTCATCAAGTTGGTGGTATGTGCGATATGCTGACCGACCAGAATTATGCGGCAGTTGAAGCGGCTCTGACAGAGGGAACCATGCCAACAGATTCCCGTAGTATTGTAATTGACTATAATGTGCTAAAGCAGAATGAGGATATGGGTGTTGGTTCAACGGTTGAGATTTCTTTGGGTGAAGAACAGCCATCCATTTCTGTTACCATATCGGGGTTATACGCTCCTGCAAAGGTATATTCAGGACATGGCAGGATGCACTTAGATGGGGCAACTCTTTTTGCACCAGAAGCGTTGTTCCACGAACTGCACCCGGAAATCACCTATTTTGACTATTCATGGAGCATTGTAAATGACCCTAAAAAAACGGACTATGTGGGAGCTGAATTGAAAAATATTGTTGCCAGCCATAGTAATATTGCCTTAGATGAAATCAATACAGTGATTGAATATGAAGAAATGACAAATTCTTTTGCGTTTGGCAGTATGGAGATACTTTCATGGTTGGTATTTCTCTTTGGCGTTATCAACCTTATCAATACGACACTCTCTAACCAGATAGCCCGAAAGCAGGAAAACAGTATTCTGCGTTCTATCGGCCTAACACAAAAACAGCTATGTAAAATGAACATCTGTGAGGGGCTGTGCTATGCGCTCTTTGCAACATTGGCAACGCTGATCGTTGGGCTTCCGGCTTCCATCTTTGCTTGCAGAAAAATGAGTGTAGGTGCTTTTGCCGGAAATGTAGTGCCTTATCAATTCCCGGTTTTGGAAATGGCGCTGTTCATTCTGGTATTGTTCGGAATGGAGCTGATCTTGTCTGTTTGGACAATCCGCAGACAGAAAAAACAATCTCTGATTGAACAAATGCGGGCAATGGAATAACCTTTTGAGATCGGCGGGGCGGCGTGTGCTGCCCCGCCTTTTTCGCCATTTCTCAAAGAAATTTTTGAAATGTCCGAGCTTTGTAACAATTCAGCCTGTTTTTCTGTCGAAATCAAAGGCACCTCGGACATTTATAGTTCTTCCAAAAGTTTGATGATAATATTACCATTCATGGAAGAAGCAATCTGTTATTGCAATAATGCGAAATTGACGATAGAAAGTTTTTCATATCTCGGTCAGCTCAACAATTACATTACTCTGCTGATACAGCCAGTCCGCAAATTCTTTCGGGCTGGCCGTTCCTGTTTTTACAGCTTTTTTTCTCTGTAAGGCTTCTTTCTTAAAGTCAGCAAAGGCAGCCTGTATTTTTTCCAGACGGTCAGCCGGAAAGCCTGCGGTATTTTTTACCCGGTTTATTTTGTTGCGCCAGTTCTGGCATTCATTTTTATAAAGCAGGTCATAGTTATTTTCTCTTGCCCTCTCGTCAAATTCCCGCTTGTTTTGAAGCGCCTGTGCTTTTCGGCATTTGTCACTGCACAGCTCATATCGCTGGCTCTTTGCCAGAAAATATTTCCCGCAGACCTTGCACTGCCGGAAACAAAGCCCCCAGTCATTCAGCCTGTTCAGATAATAGGTAATCAACGGGTAGAGGGACGCATAGGCAGACACACATTCTTCTGTGCGCCGGTTGTCCGGGAACCAGAGGTCAAGCCGGGTATCTTCTGACGGTGCGCCTTTGAAATAAAGGCTGCCAGCTTGAAATTGTTTCGGTTTTCCTGTCTCCCTGTCAAAGCTCATGGTTTCGTTTTGGAATACCCCGGTCAGTCTGCTCATTTTATCCATGAAGCGGTCACAGGCAGCGTTACGGTCACGGGGTTCTCTGGCAAGCAGATAGCTGTTCCAGATACGGAACGCCACATACATTTTCAGAGGGTCGTTGCTAAGATATTTCTCCCAAAGAAATTCGCTTGCCGCCTGCTCCAGCTCCGGCTGTTTCCATCGGTTGGAGTGGAGAGCTTGCCGCAGCGGAGAAAGCCCGTATAAGTTCCAGTCTCTGTCCGTGTCACGCTCAAAGTTTATCAAAAAAGTTCCCAGTGGGCGTGTCATATCACAAAGCACCTCTGCGTTTTGGCTCCCGTTCAGACGGAAGCGGATCTGCTGTTCTTCCCCAATCAAAATCCGCTCTTTCATTTTCTTCCTGTCCAGCGTCAGGACAAACAAAATCCTCTCAAAACATGGCTCATGCCGTATAAACTGATTCTCCATCCCTATCCCCTGCCTTTGTTTATGGTAATTATATAATTCAGTTATATCCGTTACACTCATGGTATCGCAGAATCATTGTTTTGTCAAGGATAGTACGCTATGATGATTGCGGTTGGTAATTTCGTACCGCACAGTACCTTGACAAGTGAATGACCGTCCAAAAGGGATATGACCGGCAGGAGAAGTGACGCATTCGGCGCACCAATGCAGGGAAACACCGCAGGAATGGGGCAGGAAAACGGATTTTGGGGAGAACGGCAACAGGAAGCATTTTAACCTATTTGATTTATGGGAGGAACAGAATGAACGATAAAAAGAGATTGAACAGCTATGAGGATTTACCGCTGGTTCTGGATGTAGCGGACATTCAGCGGATTATGGGAATTTCAAGAGCGAGCGCCTATGAGCTAGTACACACACCCGGCTTTCCGGCGTTCCGCAGGGGTAGGCTTATCAAGGTCAGCAAAATTGCTTTCTTTGAATGGATGGCAAAAGGCTCCGAAACCGTACCGAGAAGCGACAAATAAGCGTGAGGTATCATTCCCTGACTGCAATACTGCCGCACTTTCCAAAGGAGCATACAGAGGGAAAAAAACTTAAAAATGATACCGAAACGCTACACCAAAACAGCCTATCTGTGTACATCAGGTAGAAATGGAGAAAGGAGCCGGTTATGGCAAGAATGAGCAACAAGCGGCGGCTGGAATGGTCTTTCTTCTTAAATGACCGCAGCCGTATCACTTACAACGAACTGTGCCGGAAATGCCAGCACGAATGTAAACAGAGCTTCCGGGCGGTTGTGGTTGACTGCCCGAAGTATCTTTCCAAGCGTTCCAAGAAAAAGGACAAAACTGCCGGAAACGGCAAAATCCCTTAGGAACTAAGGGCGCACTTCTATACATAGTCTAAAGACCATGTATCGTGCGTCCTGCGGAGCTTACCTCTGCCGCTGATAAAATCAGCAATCCGAGGTCTGCGTTCGCTTTGCTCCGACAAGGTGGCTACACCCCCTTGCGCCGCTAAAGCGGCTATCCCCTGTGTACCCGCCGCAAAGAGAAATCCGCTTTGCGGTTTTCCCTTTTCATCGGGTTTTATAGAAGCACTGACACACGGACTGTCTGCGGATGGTCTTTCTTTATCTTATCAGCAAAGGATGTGAGAACATGGAAAAATCTTTGGAACAGTTGAAGCAGGAATATGAAAAAACCACTGTCCTGCTGGAACGGGAAAAACGGAAAATGCAGCGTTTGAAAAACCGGCAGGCGTATCTGGAAAGCGGTTCCCGGAAACAGAGGACGTACCGGCTAATTACCCGTGGGGCAGCCGTTGAGAGCATTGCGCCACAGACAAAGGAGCTATCCGAAGCGGAATTTTATTCCCTCATGGAAAACATTTTGAATCTGCCGCAGGCGGAGCATTTCATCCGGTCTGCCACTGAGAACCACGCCCGTATTTCCGGGCAGGAGAAAGGCGGTGACTAAGGATAGCACTTTATCATTTTTCAATCGCACAGATAAAGCGTAGCGCCGGTCAGAGCGCCATTGCAAGCGCAGCCTACCGATCCGGGGAGCGTCTTTACAGCAGCTACTATGGAGAAGTCAGCGATTACACCAAAAAGGGCGGCGTGATTGCTTCGGAAATCATGCTGCCGCCCCATGCGCCGGAAATATATCTTGACCGGGCGACCCTCTGGAATGCTGTGGAGAGCTGCGAGAAACATCCAAAAGCACAGCTTGCCTATTCCTTTGATATTGCCATGCAGAATGAATTGACGCTGGAAGAAAACATGGAGCTGGCAAGGAAGTTCGTGCAGGAGCAGTTTGTGGCAAAAGGCATGATTGCCGATCTTGCTTTTCACAACCCGGAGAAAGAGGACGGCGGCATCCCTAACCCGCATTTCCATGTGATGACAACCATGCGCCCTTTGAACCCGGATGGCACATGGGGACAAAAACAGCGGCGGGAATATCTTCTTGATGAAGATGGAAACCGAATCCGGGATAAAAACGGCGATTATATGTTTAACGCTGTCCATACAACAGACTGGCATGAGCCGGAAACGCTGGAACACTGGCGGGAGCAGTGGGCGGCTGCCGTTAATACAAAATTTGAGGAAAAAGGGCTGGATGTGCGTATCGACCACCGTTCCTATGTGCGGCAGGGGCTTGACCTGATACCTACTGTCCACGAGGGAGCTAATGTCCGGCAGATGGAAGCAAAGGGCATCCGCACCGAGAAAGGGGAACTGAACCGCTGGATTAAAGCCACCAACCGGCTTATACAGGATGTGAGGAAGAAGATCAAAGCCCTGTTTGTCTGGATGGCAGAGGTAAAAGAAGAACTTTCCAAACCCCAGACACCGAGCCTTGCCGACCTGCTGATCGCTTATTACAACCAGCGCAACGCAGGGGCATGGAGCAATAAAGCCAGAACCGGAAACTTAAAGCAGTTTGCCGAAGCCGTCAATTATCTGACGGAAAACAAGCTGCTCACATTAGAGGATTTGCAGGAGCGTCTTTCCTCTGTCAGTGAAGAATTTGAAGCATTAAGCGGCTCCATGAAAAAGAAATCTGCCCGGATAAAGGAATTGCAGGAATTGATACGGGAGGGCGAGAATTACCAGCGGCTAAAACCTATTCATACGGAATTGAACAATATCAAGTTTAAGAAACAGAGGGAGAAATTTGAAACATCCCACGATGCGGAGTTACGGCTGTTTTATGCCGCCCGCCGTATTCTGAAAGAAAAACTGGACGGAAAACCCATTGCCCTGAAAGCATGGAAACAGGAATACGCACAGTTAAAAACAGAGTATGCCGAACTGTCTCCGCAGCACAAGCCGCTCCGGGAGGAAGTCATACGGCTGCGGCAGGTGCAGAACGCCGTAGATACCGCACTGCGCCGGAGGGAGCAGCCACAGGAAGTACAGAGAAAGAAACACGAGATGGAATTATGATATAATCGGCAGCTTTACCGCTGCCGGCATTTTTATGGAGGGAGCATTTGAATGTATTTGAAGCGGTGAAACAGTCTGTTACCACCCGGCAGGCTGCTTCATTCTATGGAATCCGGGTGGGGAGAAACGGCATGGTCTGCTGTCCATTCCACAATGACCGCACGCCCAGCATGAAAGTGGACAGCCGCTTTTACTGCTTCGGCTGCGGGGCTTCCGGGGATGTGATCGACTTTTCCGCTTTGCTGCATGGATTGGGGAAACGGGAAGCTGCGGTCAGGCTTGCGGAGGACTTCGGCGTTTCCTATGAGAAATCCGGCAATGCGCCGCCAGATAGGAAGCGTCACAACAGGTCACAGCCCCGACAAAAATCAGCGGAGCAGAGATTTCAGGAAACGGAACGGTATTGTTTCCGGGTGCTATGCGATTATCTGCGCCTGTTGGAGCATTGGAAAACAGCATACGCCCCACAGCCGCAGGATGCCATCTGGCATCCTCTTTTTGTGGAAGCGTTGCAGAGGATAAGCTACACAGAATACCTTTTGGATATTTTGTTATACGGAGAAATAGAAGAAAAAGCGGCGTTGATCGCCGCACAGGGAAAGGAGGTGCTGCGGCTTGAACAGCGAATTTCAGAGATTGCCGCTGGAAACGCAGGAAGCGGTCAAAAAGACGATGGACACAATGGAACCGGCGCAGACACCAGCAGAAATCCGGGAGACATTAGAGGGGACGCAGAAAGGCGGCGTGAAGAACAGCATCCGAAACTGCCTGACGGTGTTCCAGCGTGACCCGCTGTTTCGTGGGGCGCTGCGCCTGAACCTTTTGACGGAGCAGATTGACATTGTGAAGCCGCTGGGCTGGGAGCGCACCAGTACCACGCTGACCGACATGGACATGAACTACCTGCTTTTGTATCTGGAAGAAAATTACGGGCTTACCAGCGAGAAAAAGGTGCAGAGCGCCATCAAGATTGTTGCCAATGAAAACCGCTACCATCCAGTCAGGGATTACCTGAACAGCCTGCAATGGGACGGCACAGAGCGCATCCGTTACGCCCTGCATCACTTTCTGGGAGCCGATACGGACGAATACACCTATGAAGCCTTGAAACTGTTCCTGATGGGAGCCATCCGGCGGGTATTCAGACCGGGGAGCAAGTTTGAGGTCATGCTCTGTCTGGTTGGTGGTCAGGGAGCCGGGAAATCTACCTTTTTCCGGCTGCTGGCAGGCAGGGACGAATGGTTTTCAGACGATTTGAAAAAGCTGGACGATGAAAATGTGTACCGCAAGCTGCAAGGGCATTGGATTATCGAGATGTCGGAGATGATTGCCACAGCCAACGCCAAGAGTATTGAGGAAATCAAGTCATTCTTAAGCCGCCAGAAAGAAACCTACAAAGTGCCGTATGAGACACATCCGGCAGACCGGCTGCGGCAATGTGTATTTGGAGGGACGACCAACCGGCAGGACTTTTTGCCCCGTGACCGCACCGGCAACCGGCGCTTTCTCCCCGTGACGGTGTACCCGGAACGGGCGGAGGTTCACATACTGGACGATGAAGCGGCGGCGAGGGCGTATATCGAACAGATGTGGGCGGAAGCCATGACGGTTTATCGCAGTGGGAAGTATAAGCTGTCATTCAGCATGGAAATGAACCGATACCTGAACGCCCACCAGCAGGACTTTATGCAGGAAGACACACAGGCCGGCATGATCTACGCCTATTTGGAGGACTACACCGGCGACAGGGTATGTTCCAAGCAGCTTTATGAGGAAGCGCTGGGGAACTTAAATTCCCCGGCAGACTGGGAGACACGGGCAATCTGCGAGATTATGAATACCGGCATTGCGGGCGGCATCATACAGGGCTGGGTAGCCTACAAAAGCCCGAAGCGGTATAAGAAATACGGTTCTCAAAAAGGCTGGGAGCGTGTCAACCAAGCTCCGCCGGAGGGGGACGGTTTTCAGGAAATCACGGAAGAAGAAGCCCGGCAAATGGAACTTCCATTCTGAAAAGCCACCGGTTGACAGTTTGGTTGACGCTTTGGTTGACAGCCGGTTGACGGGGAAAAGCCTGATATTTGGGGCATTTCTCTCCTTTGTCAACCATGTCAACCAAGAAATCAAAGAAAAAGTAAAAAGTAATAATAGAGCGCCTATGGATTGTTTTCAAAGTCTTTTCTGCCGGTTGACACGGTTTGGTTGACACGGAGACAGTCTGCGGCTGTACACCTGTCTGACATTCCCTTGTCGGGCATATTTCATTTATGGAGGTAACTGCCTATGGCAAAAAGCAAAAACGAGAGCAATAACAAAAACAGCGGCACCCTGCTTACCGAAAAAGACGGCACCCAGTATTTTGTCATGGGGAAAGTCCGTATCAAGGTATCGGAGCATTTCGCACAGGATGGGAAGCCGCTTGACAGCCTGCTGGAAGATGTGATCCAGCACGCTGCCGCCGCTTCCTGAAAAAATACGGAATAACGACTGTCAATCAGCCCACGCTTATGATATACTTGTACCAGCGAGTATTGTATAAGCGTGGGTTGTTTCTTTTAGAAGGAGGATTTTTAACCGTGAAACAACCATACAATACAACGATTTATAACACTGCACTATATTTGAGATTGAGCCGTGACGATGAATTACAGGGGGAAAGCGGCAGTATCCAGACCCAGCGCATGATGCTTAGACAGTATGCCGCAGAGCATGGGCTGACCGTTGTAGACGAGTACATTGACGACGGATGGAGTGGGACAAATTTCGAGCGTCCAAGTTTCCAAAGGATGATTGATGACATCGAAGACGGGAAAATCAACTGCGTTGTCACAAAGGACTTATCCCGTCTGGGAAGAAACTATATCCTGACCGGTCAGTACACGGAAATCTATTTCCCCAGCAAGGGAGTACGCTACATTGCCATCAATGACAATGTGGACACCATCAACGGAGAAAGCGAGCTTGCACCGTTCTTAAACATCCTGAATGAAATGCACGCCCGACAGACCAGCAAAAAGGTCAAGGCTGCCATGCACACAAGATTTGCCAATGGCGCACACTATGGAGCCTATGCACCGCTGGGCTATGTAAAAGACCCGGACAAAAAAGGTCATCTTCTGATCGACCCGGAAACACGCTGGATTGTAGAGAAGATTTTTGACCTTGCTGTACACGGGCGTGGAGCCGCCAGCATTACACGGATTCTGGTGGAGGAAAAAGTACCTACCCCCGGCTGGCTGAACTATGAAAGATACGGGACTTTCGCCAATATCTACGCCGGTGCGCCCGCAGAAAAAGCCTATGCGTGGACGATAGCACAGGTCAAGAGCATTTTGAAAGAGGAAACCTACATCGGTCACAGCATTCACAACAAGCAGAGCAACATTTCATTCAAGAACAAGAAAAAGGTGCGGAAGCCGCAGGAAGAATGGTATCGTGTGGAAAATACCCACGAAGCCATCATTTCTGAAGAAGTGTTCCAAAAAGTTCAGGAGCTGATTGCAAGCAGACGCAGGAAACGCAGAAACGGTACGACACAGATTTTCGCAGGATTGATAAAATGTGCAGACTGCGGATGGTCTTTAGCCTATGGGGAAAACAAGCAGAATAAGAACCCATACGGGTACTACCATTGCAGCAAGCACGGGCAGGGATTACGCCAGTGTTCCATGCACTATATCCGCTATGATGTACTGTATGCCTATGTGCTTGCAAGACTGCAATACTGGTCTATGCTGGCACAGAAAGACGAGGACAATCTGCTGAAACGCCTGCTCAATGCCAGCGACAGGGAAAGAAACTCTGCGAAGAAAAAGCAGGCTGCGGAGCTGAAAAAGGCGGAAAAGCGTAAAGCCGAGGTTGACGGGCTGTTTGCTAAAATGTATGAGGACTGGTCTGCCGGACGCATAACCGAGTATAACTTCAATATGCTGTCCGAGAAGTACCAGAACGAGCAAAGGGAGCTTGAAACAAAAATAAGGCAGCTTCACGAAACGATGGAAGCCGCCGTACAGACCGCAGCGGACGCTGAAAAGTGGATTGCCCTGATGAAACAGTATGTCAACCCTGTGGAGCTGACCGCCGAACTTCTGAACACTCTAATTGAAAAAATAACCGTCCACGAAGCTGTCAAGGGCGAGGACGGAAGCCGTGAGCAGGAAGTAGAAATCTACTACCGCTTCATCGGCAAAATCGACTGACCTTTCTTTTTTACCCAACAATATCTTTAATTAAGGGAGACGGGGAACTCCAATCCAGATATTGAACTGTTAGCACCAATTGCAAGACTGCTACATATTTCCCTTGATACCCTGTTGTCTTTTCATGAAAATCTGACAGACGTTGAAATTACAGAACTTATTCAGGAAATGGACAAAATGTTTTCAGCAGAAGGTTACGAAAAGACCTATCAATGGGCAGTAAATATCATAAAAGATTACCCTAACTGCAACATGCTTATCTGGCAGGTGGCGGTGATGCTTGACTCGCGAAGAATCATAGGTCAGTGTGAGCATCCCGATAAGTACAACGAACAGATTAATTCCTGGTACGAAATGGCACTAAATGACAAGGACGAAAAAATCCAGCACCATGCGGCAGATTCTCTGTTCGGATTCTACTTGCGAAAAGGGAATTATGAAATGGCAGAAAAATATCTGAACTATTTTTCCGACTATGATCCCATGAAAAAACTAAGACTTGGGCAATTATACATGGAACAGGAAAAAACAGAAGAAGCATATGAAAAACTGGAAAATATAATTCTTTCAGAGTATACTACTTTGAATCTTGCCTTTGGCATGATGATCACAAAAGCTCTTGACAATAAAGATCATAAATCCGCAAGATTCCTGGCCGAGAAAATGTATGCATTAGCAGGTATTTTTGAGATGGGAAAATACAATGAATGTGCAACCATGTTTAATGTTGTGGTGGCAGAACAAAATGTAGAAGATACTTTTAAGGTAATAAAACAACTGCTGGAGAATGTCGATACAATCTGTGATTTTCAGAAATCAAGATTATATAAACATATAAAATTCCAAGATGTAGAAAATCCATATGCTGAAGAAATGAAAAAAGAACTGATTGCAGGCTTCCAAAATGAAGAAGACTTTGCTTATATGAAAGGCTATAAACCCTGGAAAAAATTATTAGCAAAGTATTGATCCTGCTTATGTTTATTGCAAAATAAAAAACCTATTCATTCGCAATAGATCACATTTATAGATGAAAGAGATGCAGGCGTCGCGGCTCCTGCATCTCTTTTAACCCATAGGGTGCGTGATTGCAACGAAATTTACCACCTCAATGGATGATAAATTGCAATATATTTCAAAAATAAAAGAAGAACGTAATAAGGCACAGGACGAACTTGCTGAACTAAGGAAAATTCTTGAATTGTCAGATGATATTTCTTTGACAGAACACATTACAAAGATAAAAATAAATATTGACAAGGAGTAATTGAACCAGTATTATATAAGTACAAAGAAGTCTTTTTCCGGAGTGAGAAAGATATTATTACTTATTCAAAGGAAAGGGGCTCTGGACGAGTTCCTTTTTACATTTCATAAAATTTGATTTTATAACATATACTATGATCACAAAGTAGCTCTGGATAGGATATTCGGAGTTGTAAAACGGCGGAAATATCATTGCTGGTATTTCCGCCACTTCTTTTATAGATTATTCGCACTATTCAACCCATCCACTCAATTACGCAAAATCAAATCGTCTCATAATTTACATTAATATATGTACGCCACCCCCAAAATATGATAAGGTGAAGCAAATAGAATTTTTCAGGAGGTTATTAACAGTTAAATATAAATTATAAAATTATAAAATCATATAAGTACATGTTGAGTTTTATAAGATATTAGAGCAGAATATTATTGAAAGGAGTTGATGCTTTGAGTAAATATTATTCTATACATGAATTTTCAAAAATTATAAGCGTATCCGCCCAGACATTACGAAATTGGGATGCCAATGGAAAACTTCATCCGCATCATACTACAGTAAGCGGCTATAGATATTATTCTGACGAGCAACTCAACCAGGTAATAAATGTAAAGCCTAAAACTCGCATTACAATTGGATATTGTCGCGTTTCCAGCCATAAACAGAAAGATGATCTGGAACGACAGATTGATAATGTTAAGACATATCTTCTGGCAAAAGGACAGCCATTTGAGATGATAAGTGATATCGGTTCCGGAATTAATTATAAGAAAAAAGGACTCCAGGAATTGATCAGGCGAATATCTCAAAATCAGGTTGAAAAGGTTGTTGTTTTATATAAAGATCGGCTATTGCGATTTGGTTTTGAATTGATAGAATATATCGCTTCGCTTTATAATTGTGAGATTGAGATTATTGATAATACTGAAAAATCCGAACAGCAGGAACTTGTTGAAGATCTGGTTCAGATGATCACAGTATTCAGTTGCAAATTACAAGGAAAACGAGCGAATAAAGCCAAGAAACTTATCCGGGAATTGATACAGGAGAAAGTAGATGGTAAAAGCCATAAAAGTAATGTTAATACCAAATAATATACAGAAAACTAAGATGTTTCAGTACGCAGGTGCTTCAAGATTTGCTTATAACTGGGCTTTGGCAAGGGAAATAGAAAACTATGAAAAAGGCGGAAAATTCATTTCAGATGCAGAACTCAGAAAAGAATTTACAAAGCTTAGACATTCTGATGAATACGCATGGTTATTGAGTATTTCAAATAATGTAACCAAACAGGCGATCAAAGATGCCTGCACCGCTTATAAGAACTTTTTCAAAGGTTTGCAGAAATTCCCAAGATTCAAGCCAAAAAAGAGATCAATACCGAAGTTCTATCAGGATAATATTAAGATACAATTCAGCAATACTCATGTTAAGTTTGAAGGATTTTCTTCGAGCAGGAAAAGAAATAAACAAAAACTAAATTGGGTAAGACTTGCAGAGCATGGTCGTATTCCTACAGATGCTAAATACATGAATCCGAGAATATCTTTTGATGGGTTGAACTGGTGGATCAGCGTATGTGTGGAATTTCCTGATTGCATAGAAAAACTTAATGATGATGGGATTGGTATAGATCTAGGAATCAAAGATCTGGCTATTTGCTCTGATGGAGCTAAGTATAAGAACATCAATAAAAGTCAGAAAGTAAAGAAACTAGAAAAACAGAAACGCAGATTACAGCGTAGTATCTCTCGCTCTTACGAGAAAAATAAGAAAGGAGAAAGTTACTGCAAAACAAATAATGTAATCAAAAAGGAAAAACTTTTATTAAAACGAAATCACAGATTAACAAATATCCGTAAGAACTATTTGAATCAGACTACATCTGAAATTGTAAGTCGAAAACCAAGATTTATTTGTATTGAAGATTTGAATGTTAGTGGAATGATGAAAAATAGACATTTATCAAAAGCAGTTCAGAATCAGGGGTTTTTTGAGTTTAGAAAGCAGCTTGAATACAAGTGCAGCGATAAAGGGATTCAGCTTATTGTGGCTGATTGGTTTTATCCATCATCAAAGCTTTGCAGTTGCTGTGGAAACATTAAAAAAGACTTGAAATTATCTGACAGAATTTATAAATGTGATTGTGGAAATGTCATTGATAGAGATTTTCAGGCATCTATAAATCTCAAGGCTTATGGAGAAAGAGTTGCAAGCTAACACTAAAACGTTAGTGCAAATATGTACGGGTACGTTAATTCGGAATTTACGCCTATGGAGAGTACAAGAACTTGTGAGTAGATAGATATTTATATCATCAAAAGCATACTCGTTGAAGTAGGAATGAAACATAGAAGTTTATAACTTTTTATAAGTTTTCAGTAACGGAGCATTCATATGAAATACGACTTCACTTCCATCATTGACCGACATGGCAGAGATTCCATCGCAGTAGACGGCCTGAAGGGCGATGGTTTCTCTCCTGCCCCGCCGAAGGAGGGCTTCGATGCCATCCCGATGTGGGTAGCAGACATGAACTTTCCTACTGTACCTACCATACAGCAGGCGATCATCGAACGGGCCAGTCACCCGGCCTTCGGTTACTTCGAAGCCCCGCCGGAATATTATAAAGCCATCATCCGCTGGCAGGAAACACGCCACGGTGTCACCGGTCTGAAGCCCAGACACATTGGCTACGAAAATGGCGTTCTGGGCGGAGTTATCAGTGCACTGAACTGCGTCTGCTCCCGCGGTGATAACGTCCTGGTTCACAGTCCGACATACATAGGCTTCACCAAAAGTCTGAAAAACAACGGCTACGAGGCCGTACACTCTCCTCTGATAAAGGATGAAAACAGCATATGGAGAATGGATTATGCAGACATGGAAAAACAACTCCGTGAAAAGAAGATCCACGCTGCCATTCTCTGCAATCCACACAATCCCTGCGGACGCGTGTGGGAACGTTGGGAGCTGGAAAAAGCCATGGAGCTGTACCGAAAATATGATGTCTACGTCATCTCAGACGAGATCTGGTCTGACCTCATCCTGAATGGCCATAAGCATATCCCCAGCCAGTCCGTCAGCGAAGATGCCCGCCAGCGTACAGCGGCCTTCTACGCTCCATCCAAAACCTTTAATCTGGCAGGACTTGTTGGCAGCTATCACATTGTATACAACAGCTGGTGGCGGGATCGTATTTTGAAGGAGTCCAGTCTGAGCCATTATAATATGATGAATGTTCTGTCCATGCACGCTCTGCTTGGCGCTTATCAGCCTGAAGGCTATGAATGGACCGATGAACTATGCGAAGTACTAAGCGGAAATGTAAGCTTTGCCTGTGATTACATTGACCGGCACTTTAAGGGTGTCAACGTTTCCAGACCGGAAGGCACCTACATGCTCTTTGCCGACTGCACCGGCTGGTGTACTGCCCATGGCAAAACAATCGAAGATGTGGAAAAAGCCTGCTGGGATGTCGGCGTTGCTGTCCAGGACGGCAGGATGTTTTTCGGTCCCTGTCACCTAAGAATGAATCTGGCCTCACCCCGTTCCCGCATAGAAGAAGCCTTCCGCCGAATGGATCGGTACGTCTTCAACAGGTAAAAATCCACTCTGCCATTCATTACAATCTATGCTATAATAGAGCTCATAACATCAGCGTTCCATCCTGTCACTTTCCGGAACGCTGTAAACAGGAGGAAATCAATATGGATATTAAAGAGGAAATCCACGCATTATCAGAAGAAATGCTCACAAATCTTGGCAGACTGGTTGCCATTGACTCCCAGCTCGGTACCCCTTCCGAGGGAAAACCATTTGGTGAGGGTCCTGCAAAAGCCCTGGAAGAGGGACTGAAGATTGCCGAAGAACTTGGCTTTAAAACCGTAAACCTGGATAACTACTGCGGTTATGCCGAAATGGGTGAGGGCGATGAGATCGTCGGCATCGCCGGTCATCTGGATATCGTTCCTGTAGGCGGAGACTGGACCTACGATCCGTTCCGCCTTACCCGTGAAGACGATCATGTATACGGCCGCGGGACCACTGATGACAAAGGCCCTATCCTAGAAGCGCTCTATGCCATGAAGCTTCTCCGCGACCACGGCGTGAAGCTGAACAAAAGAGTCCGCCTGATCATGGGCTGCAACGAGGAAACAGGTTCCAAATGTATGGATCACTACAATCAGGTAGCAGAAGAGCTTTCCTGCGGTTTCACACCGGATGCCAGCTTCCCGTGTATCCACGGTGAAAAAGGTCAGCTTGCCATGATCGCCTGCTCCAAAAACACCCGGATTATCTCCATGAACGGCGGTTTTGTATCCAATGCAATGTGTGACACCTGTACAACCATTGTTCCCGATGAGGACGGTCTGAAGGAAAAGCTGGAATCCGCACTTTCCCGGACGAAGCTCCAGGAATATAAGGTAACCGAAGAAAATGGTGAGCTCACCATCTACGCCAAAGGTATTCCGGCTCATGCCAGCACTCCCCATCTCGGTGTCAATGCTGCAGGAGTAACCTTTGAATGTCTGGCAAAAGCAGGCTTTGAAGATGACTTTGTGGAATTCTATAACTCCCATATCGGCACTGCATGTGACGGCTCCGGCATTGGTCTGAAATTTGCAGATGAATACGGCGATCTGACGTTATGCAACGGAATCGTAAAAACAGAAAACGGTGTCATTTCCTGTACCATCGATATCCGTGTTCCGGTAACTCTTAATGAGACCGATATCCGCAAAATGTGCCAGGACAGACTGGAAGATAAAAACGGTCGTATTGAGATCATAAAGGTTGTTGCTCCGTTATTCTTCCCAAGAGAATCTCCGCTGGTAAATGCTCTTTACAAAGCTTACACAGATGTGACCGGCGATACCGAACACAAACCAATGGTCATCGGAGGCGGCACTTACGCAAAATCCCTCAAAAACATCATAGCCTTCGGACCTGAAAAAGAGGGAATTGACTACCGTATCCACGGAGCCGATGAATTTATCCTGGTCTCCGGCATGGAAGAAGCAGTACTGATCTATATGGAAGCGATCAAAAATATGCTTGCGATCTGAAATCAGGAGGATAAGAAATCATGAGTACAAAAGCTGAACACGCTACAAAATTACACGAGAATGGCTGTAACTGTGCACAGGCAGTTGCCTGTTCTTTCTGCCAGGAATTTGGCATCGATGAAAACGAGATGTTCCGTATTGCCGAGGGCTTCGGCCTTGGAATGGGTGTTATGGAAATGTGCGGTGCTCTTTCCGGTATGGCTATGATCATCGGACTTTCCAACAGCCGCGGAAATACCGAAGAAGGTTCCGGCTCCAAAGGTGACACTTACAAAAAGCTCCGCACCTATATCCAGAAATTCAAAGAAAAAAACGGTTCCTGTATCTGCCGTGAATTAAAAGGTGTGGAGACAGGCAAGGTTCTCTGCAGCTGCCCGCAGTGTATCACCGATGCGGTTGCTCTTACAGAAGAATATCTTGCGGAAAACAGATAATCTCATAAAATAAAACAGCAGAATTGTATATTCCCTGTAATCACGGGACATACAGCTCTGCTGTTTTCTGTTTCTATTCGCTTTTCACTGTCAGATCCTTCACCCATCTGTATTTCTTATAATTCAGGTACACAGCCGGGATCTTTACAACTTCATCCAGACTGATGAGCTTTCTGGTAAAAATGCCGGCGCTCTTTTATTTTCCATTTATTTTTGCCCACGCCTCTTCGTCAAACTTACGGTCTTTCACGCTTTTCTATTTCATCTCGATCTTAAACAGTCTGGC
This sequence comes from Ruminococcus sp. AF17-12, assembly GCF_003479245.1. NCBI lineage: Bacteria > Bacillati > Bacillota > Clostridia > Eubacteriales > Oscillospiraceae > Ruminococcus > Ruminococcus sp. AF17-12. Next base: position 139,420 of record NZ_QUGY01000008.1, on the reverse strand, counting down.
CACTTTTTCCTGTGGCATCTTCACTACAAGATTTCCATTTTCGATCTTATATCCGCACATCTCTTCCTTCGGATAGATCACGGATACTCTGCGGACCTGCTCTGCATTTTCCAGCGGGATCACTGCTTCTGTTGTTCCCGGTGTCCATACCGAAAGATAGGTATTCTTCTCTGCTTTCACTCCGTAAGCAAGAACTTCAGATTTCAGAGTTCCAAAACCAAGCGGGAAGAACGGCACGCCGTCACGGACTTCCTCACGGATCTCCTTATACAGGGAGATTCCCTCCTTCATACGGTTCATGGAATTTTCGCCCAGCTTCCATACCATACCGCTGATATATGGGCGGAGAAGCATACCATTTACTACATTGTAGATCACATGCTCTTCTTCATCCTCATACGGATATACCCACATACCACCCTGCTCCGGAGTTACCGCACTGGCTACATTGGCAGCGATATTGGCATTGTAGAGATAATCTGTCTGATCACTGGTAGACTGCAGGCTTAAGATCTTCAGCATACCATAATCCATACGCTGTCCGCCGGAACCGCAGTTCTCCACAACAAGCTCCGGATGATCCCGGAAGATTTCCTCATACCACTGGTGAAGACATTCATAATGCTCACGGATGGCATCTGCACAGCTGTCACTGTTCAGATCACTTCCATATCCCATGGTTACGTTATAGTCCACTTTAAAGTACTCTACACCGTAATCATTGATCAGCCTGTCTACTACATCACGGCAATATTTCCGTACCTCCGGATTGCGGAAATCCAGCATATAGCGTTTATTGTCAATGTGGCGTTTTCCATGACGGCAGACAAACCAGTCATCCGGAAGCTTGTTTGCCAGTTCGCAGGCAACTCCCATAACCTCGATTTCCAGCCAGAGTCCCATTTTCAGGCCTTTACTGTGTGCATGATCGCAGACTTCTTTCAGACCATTGGGGAATCTTCCGGATGCTTCTTTCCATTCCCCGACACGGTCCCACCAGAATCCGTCGTCATACCAGCCTGCATCCAGGCAGTAATATTCGCATCCGAGCTCTGCTGCCTTGTCAATGATGGAAAGCTCCCGCTCCGTTGTAGGGTCTCCCATCAGGCAATTCATGTAATCATTAAATACCACGTTCAGCTTCTCATCGTCCGTATTCGGTCTGCGTACTTTTCTCCGATATCTGGTCAGTGCCGCTGCTGCCGGATTCAGGCCACCTTTTACAACAGCTGCCCCTGCCGGAACGGTTGTAAAGCTTTCTCCCGGTTTCAGATTCTTATACCAGCCATGCTCCTGCTCTGTGGCGCCGCTTAAGGCAAGATACAGATTTCCGCCCTGTGCAGAGCCATATTCTGCCAGCCACTGTCCGGAGCTTTCAATCTGGAAAATATACGTCTCCCCTGTTTCTCTGTCCTCGGCAATTCCCATGGGAAGATACTCACAGGTAGACCAGGTGCCCTTTCCACTGTAACAATAACGGTTCAGGCCATATCCCTGATGATTGAAGCCATCTACGACCATTCCGTTTAAATTCAGCGTTTCTGCATCGTATTTCTGCCACTGTGCCTCACAGCACCAGCTGTTAAACGGCACATAGATATCTGTTTTTTTATAATAAGGCTTTTCGCCGCCTCTGGAGATTCCCTGATACATAAAAGAAGAAACATAGGTCAGCCCCTGATCCTCACTTCCCTCGTTGATGATCTCTGTCCAGGTCTGTACTGCCGGCACTCCGTCAAACAGGCGCATATGATATACTGCCTTCAGCTTTTCCGGGGAAATCATTACGATCTCCAGCTCTTTTCCGCCGGCCTGTGCCTTCAGCTCATGGTTCTCATAAACAAAATCCACAGAGGACTGATTGATGTTGTTTTTGTAGGCATGCATGTTTAAGCTTCCTGTGCCGCTTCTGTGAATCTCAACAGCCGGATAACAGATATCCTCCTTCGGCTCCATGACTGCTTTTTTTACTTCCTGTGAAGAAAAATCTGCCAGCTCTACCACGCCGTTTTCCCGGATACGAAACTGGATATCCAGGCCATTCTCATGTAATTCGATCATTTTTATTTTTTCATTTTTATAGCTCATAGAAAATACCCTCCGTTTTTCTGATTCTGATCACAGTATAATATCTGTTTTTTTATAAGGTGACAGGTATCATCCCCAGAATGTAAAAATGCAATATATTGTCGTATTTATTTTTGCGTGATATACTGTTTGCTGACAGTAAAGAGTACAGTCAGTCAGACATGTAGGGCGATTTAATCGAATATCTGCATCTGTCCGACTCGCAATTTACAGCTGAAATATTTACATTCCGCTTCGCAGTATACTCAGGAGGTTTTTTCATGCCAGATATTTTCCAGGACTCTTCCCGATATTTCCATATTTCTGCTTTTTATGCTCTCTCCCTGCCTTATTATCATATGGAGCATCACACACATTCCAGCTATGAGATCATGTATATCACCTCCGGTTCCTGCCGGGTTTTCTGCCTGGATGGCACACAGGACACGGAATTCCCACTGAAATCCGGGCAATTTATCTTTATCCGGCCGGATGTACCTCACAGGCTGGAGATTCCGGATGGTTTTCCCTGCTCGATCCTGAATCTGGAATTTTCCCTTACTCCCGAAAAAAGTCCGGTTGCTCTGGAGCTTCTCCTGAAAAAGGATCCCGGATTTTCCCGGTTCTGGAATTTTACGGAATCCTCCCAGGGCTTTTGCTCCGGCCCGGATTCCCGCAGCTTCGGATACAGCCTGAAGGATCTGCTCACCTTTTTACAACAAAATTCCGGTCAGATACAAAAGGAAGAATTTCTCTTCTTTCTTCTTTTCAGCCGCATGCTTACAGAGCTTGCATTCTGCGCCCACTCCAGCCGGAGCACCCAGGGAATCGTCTATCTGAAAAAAGCGCTCCGCTATATTGACGAGCATTATCTGGAAGACATTGATATTCCTGCCATCTCCGCATATGCAGGGATCAACAAATCCTACCTGCAGGCGCTCTTTACAGAAAAAAACGGCTGCACCATCAATACCTATATCAACCGCAAGCGTATGGAACAGGCCTCCTTTCTTCTGTGCAACAGTACTCTGCACATTACGGATATTGCCTTTTCTTCCGGATACAACAGCCGGCAGCATTTTGCACATACCTTCGAAAAATTTTATCATATGAACCCCTCCAGGTACCGAAGCCTTCATACCCGGCCTCTCCGTTCGGATACCCAAAAGAAACGCTATCATATGACTGACGGACTGATGTTGGAAAGCGAACCCTTTCCTCAGGAATAAAACTTACTTCATACACCTACACCTTCAGGCTGATACCTGCGATCCACGTCTGAGTATCCTAAAAAAACGGCCAGGTACGAAGCTCTTATCTCTTCGATAACCTGGCCGGCTTTTTATATTTATTGTCAAGCGGATATTCGCAATCCTGCAGGGGACTTACTTGATTCGGTTAAAAATTTTCTATGGAAGCAGATTCTGCATACTCTTCAGGCTGATCGCCAGTGTGGAGGTATTATGCAGAAGTGCGGATGAAGTCGGCTGCAGGATACCTGCAACGCCACAGGCGATAAGACCTGCGTTAAAGGTAATAATAAAACGGTAATTGCGTCTGATACGCTTCATCAGTGCATTGCTGATCTCTTTCAGAACAACAAGCTCCTGAAGATCATCTGCACCTACAGTAATATCTGCGATCTCCCGGGCAATTTCAGCACCATCACTGATGGCGATACCGACATTGGCTGCGGAAAGTGCCGGAGAATCATTGATTCCGTCACCTACCATGATAACCTTTCTTCCGGCTGCCTTTTCTTTTTCGATGAAGTTGGCCTTATCCTCCGGAAGTACCTCGGAATAATATTCGTCCACTCCCACACGTCTGGCAATGGCTGCTGCTGTACGCTCACTGTCCCCTGTCATCATAACGATCTTGGAAATCCCTGCCCCACGCAGTGCTTCTACAGAAGCTTTCGCCTCCTCACGAAGAGGATCTTCAATACAAATCACGGCTGCAAGACGTCCGTCAATGGCAAGATACAGATGGGAATACTCTTCCGGAATATTGTCGAATTTCTCCTTGCCATCCTCCGGGATCAGACATTTCTCATCTTCAAATACAAAGTGATAGCTTCCGATCACGGCCTTATGGTCTTCGATCGTAGTGGAAATTCCATGCGCTACTACATATTCAACCTTTGAATGCATCTCCTCATGGGCCAGATGCTTCTTCCTGGCAGCACTGACAACAGCCTTGGCCATGGAGTGTGGGAAATGCTCTTCCATACATGCGGCGATACGCAGCATCTCCTCCGGATCATTGTTGTCAAAAGGAACCACATCCACAACGGTTGGCTTCGCCTTTGTCAGAGTTCCTGTCTTATCAAATACGATGGTATCTGCCTCAGCCATTGCTTCCAGATATTTACCGCCCTTAACTGTAGCCTTATGGGTACCGGCCTCACGGATTGCAGACAATACAGAGATCGGCATTGCAAGCTTAAGCGCGCAGGAGAAATCCACCATCAGGATCGCAAGGGCCTTGGTGGCATTTCTGGTAAGGAGATATGTAAGTGCTGTTCCTCCAAGAGTATAGGGAACCAGCTTATCTGCCAGATGCTCTGCCTTTCCCTCCAAAGAAGATTTCAGCTTCTCAGACTCCTCGATCATGGTAACGATCTTGTCATAGCGGCTGGAACCACCTACCGTCTTTACGCGGATGGTGATCTCACCTTCCTCCACAACAGTGCCTGCATAGGCAACGCTACCCTCTTTCTTGCATACAGGTACAGACTCACCGGTAAGAGAAGCCTGGTTGACCATAGCCTCTCCATCTGTAACACTTCCGTCAAAAGGAATTACGGTACCCATACGTACAACAACATCATCTCCCGGCTGGACCTCTCCGGACTCTACCAGGATCTCCTGATCCTCTCTCTTCAGCCATACCCTGCCAACATTCAGGGACATGGTTCTTGCAAGATCACCTACGGATTTCTTGTGCGTCCACTCTTCCAGGATCTCTCCGATCCCAAGCAGGAACATGATGGAGCCTGCAGTACCAAAGTCCTGACGTAATACAGACACTCCAATTGCAGTGGCATCCAGGACCGGCACCTCGATCTTACGGTGAAGAAGTGTATCGATTCCCTTCCAGATATATTTCAGGGAAGTAGCTGTTGTATAAATGGCATTCAGCGGATATGGCAGAAAAAGCCTTCTTCCGTAATGGCAGATCACCTTGGAGATTAGCTTCTCCTGATATTCTGCATTCAGTGCTCTCCCTGAGCTCTGCAGCACCTGTGAAGGAACCTCTACATCCTGATAATGAAATTCGCTGATACCACGGATAACCGCAGCTCTACTGCCCCGATAATTTACAACTGCGTCACAGGTTCTCTCGTATACCTTGGCAGAAACCACTCCAGCAAGATTCTCGAGATAATACAACAGCGTATCTGCCTGCCCGTAGCTCATCCTCTTCTGAGCAAGATGGATACGAAGCCGGCCTCTTGTCTCATGTTTGATATAAAATTTCACGGAAAATCGCCTCTTTACTCAGCTGTCTCTTCTGCTGCTTCTTCTGTCTCTTCTGCTGTTTCTTTGAATGCATCCTCATCTGCAGTTTCCTCTGCTTCTGTCTCAACATCCTCTACAGCCTCTTCAGCTGCTGCTCTTTCCTCATTGATCTCCTTAGCTTCAGCATAAATATCTTCAGCATTCTCCTGAAGATTCGTAGCTGTTTTCATGATGCAGTCCTTAGCTCTTAAAACAGCTGCTGTGCATCCTGTGTAAAGCTTCTTCGCATCCTTGCTTGTGAGGATCTTGATTCCTGCTGTACCGAAAAGAACGCCTGCTGCAAAAAGTCCTGATTTCTTGAATTTAAAGTCTACCATAATAATTTCCTCCTGATATATGATTTTTATTTTTTTCTGATTCCCGGTGAGGATTTTTCATGTCCGCCCCGATATTTTCATTATTATAAAATGTCTGTAAAAAAAAGTCCAGTGTTTTTTGTGTGAGTTCAACACAATTCGTTAAATTTTCAGTTATTTTTGCCTAACAGTTAATTTTTACTAATAGTTCAATCTATCTAATTCTTAGTCTGTACAAACCTCTTCTTTCCTATTATATTGTGCCATAACTTTTCCATACTCACCCGACCTCATGAACAGGCAGCAGCGCCAGGGTACGGATATTCTGTTCACTGATCTCCCCGCAGGCCCGAAGTCCTGCAAGGATCACTTCATTAAGCTTCTGTCCGGACAGATGGCATATCGTATCATCATCCAGTTCTACTGTGCAGACGCCTTTTGTGCTGCATGCCACGCGATACATATTCTTTCGACTGATAGCACCGATGGATTCCAGCGTATTGACCATACGGTATACTGTAGCTACACCGATCTTCGGATCCAGTGCGGAAGCCCTGTAATAGATTTCCTTACAACAGGAGCACTCTCCCTCCAGGATAATGTCCAGAAGAATCTTTCTCTGTCTGGTGATGCGGAGCCCCTTCTCCTTCAGTTTCTCTATAATAAGATCCCTCTGCATCTCTGTATGTCGGTAGCATCCTGTTTTTTTCTCTTCTGTTTCGGCTTCTGCAATATGCATTCTGATCCCTCCTTTATTGAGAAAACTTTTCTTTTATCTAATAAGTTAGTATACTCCAACTTAGGTTAGTTGTAAATAACTCCTTTGAACTTTTTTTACATATTGAGGATTCTGCCTGAATACCGTATAATGTTTCGTGAACCTGTACATAGGAAACCGTCGTTTTGACAAAATGACGAAAAATCCCCTTTCGTTTTTTCGTCAGAATGACAAGAAACTGCCGGAAACTTTGTAAGATTCAGCTCTAGCCCTTTTCTCTCATTTTCGATATACTGTTAACCAGCAAAGGAAATTACGTAAAACAATATATTAATTTTGGAGGGAAACAACAATGGCAAGTTTATCATTATCTCACATTAATAAAACTTATCCGAACGGCTTCCAGGCAGTTAAAGATTTCAACCTGGAGATCGAAGACAAAGAATTCATCATCTTCGTAGGACCATCCGGATGTGGAAAATCTACAACACTTCGTATGATCGCAGGTCTTGAGGAGATCAGCGGTGGTACACTTAAGATCGGTGACAAAGTCATGAACGATGTTGAGCCTAAGGACCGTGATATCGCAATGGTATTCCAGAACTACGCTCTGTATCCTCATATGACAGTTTATGATAACATGGCATTCGGACTTAAACTTCGTAAAGTTCCGAAGGACCAGATCGACAAGGCTGTTCGTGAAGCAGCAAGAATCCTTGACCTTGACAAGCTTCTTGATCGTAAACCGAAGGCTCTTTCCGGTGGTCAGAGACAGCGAGTTGCTATGGGACGTGCTATCGTTCGTAATCCTAAGGTATTCCTTATGGATGAGCCTCTTTCCAACCTGGATGCTAAGCTTCGTGTACAGATGCGTATCGAGATCTCCAAGATCCATCAGAGACTTGGCGCTACTATCATCTATGTAACACATGACCAGACAGAGGCTATGACACTTGGTACCAGAATCGTTGTTATGAAAGACGGTGTTGTTCAGCAGGTTGATACACCACAGAACCTGTATCAGAAACCAGGCAACCTCTTCGTTGCAGGATTCATGGGATCTCCGCAGATGAACTTCCTTGATGCTGTTATCTCCGAGAAAGGCGGCAATGTAATTGCTACAATCGGTGGTGAGCATGAGATTATCGTTCCGGCAGCTAAGGCTAAAGTCCTGAAAGACAAAGGCTATGTTGGAAAGAAAGTTGTTCTTGGTATCCGTCCTGAGGATATTCATGATTCTCAGATGTTCCTTGAGACATCTCCAAGCAAACCAATGAACTCCGTAGTTAAAGTTTACGAGCTTCTTGGTGCTGAAGTATTCCTGTACTTCGATGTTGACGGAACTCAGGTTACAGCACGAGTTGATCCTCGTACAACAGCTAAGACCGGTGATCCGATCAGATTTGCATTCGATATGGAGAAAGCTCACTTCTTCGACAAAGAGACAGAGCTTACTATCACAAACTAATTCTCGTCGAATCATAAAAACAGAATGTAACCCCGGGGGATATGATTTCCCGGGGTTTCTTTTTATTTCACTAGTTTTATTTCACATCAGAAAGGACGCTTTTTATGAAAATACAGCAAACAATTCAAAAATGTCTGGATGACTGGACCCGGATCAGCGGTCTTGATTTCTGTATTCTGGATGAAAATGACCAGATATACATTTCCACAGGGGACCGTCGACTTCCTTCTTCTGAAAAGCTTGCTCAGTTCCGGGAGGATCCTGCCTTATGCATCTCCAACCGCAGCTGCAGTCTGTACAAGCTGAACAACATACCTCAGAGCAATATGCTTCTGATCGTATGGGGCTCCGGAGAGCAGGCTTCTACCATCGGAGAGCTTGCTGTCTGCCAGGTAGAAAGTCTCCTCACTGCCTATACGGAAAAAACAGACAAGAACTCCTTTATGCAAAATCTTCTCCTGGACCGTTATTCCCAGGTAGAAGCTTTTAACAAGGCTGCCCGTCTTCATATCACACCTTCCGCCCGCCGTGCGGTATTTCTTGTGGAAACCAAGCAGCACAAGGACGAAAATGCCCTGGCTACCATCCGCAACATCTTTTCTGCCCGTACACGGGATTTTATCACTGCACTGGATGATTCCGGCATCATCGTAGTACGTGAGCTTCAGAGCACCGAAAGCTACGAAGAGCTGGATGGTATCGCCTGCATGCTGGTGGATATGCTCAATACAGAGGCCATGACCTCTGCCTGGGTTTCCTACAGCAATGTTGCAGATGATATCATGGAGCTTTCCGATGCCTACAAGGAAGCCCGCACTGCTCTCGAGGTCGGCAAGATCTTTTATGCTGACAAAAACGTTTTCGGTTACAACCGTCTGGGCATCGGACGTCTGATCTATCAGCTTCCCACTCAGGTCTGCAACATGTTTGTAGGCGAGATCTTCGGAGAAGAATCCCTGGAATCTATTGACGACGAAACCCTCAATATCATCCGGACCTTCTTTGAAAATAACCTGAACCTTTCTGAAACCTCCAGACAGCTCTATGTGCACCGGAATACTCTGGTGTACCGTTTTGAAAAGCTGCAGAAGCGATTTGGCCTGGATATCCGTACCTTTGAGGATGCACTGGCCTTCAAGCTTGCCATGATGGTGTCCGATTACATCACCTATTCCGGAAATCATGGAAAATAGATTCTGCTCGTAAAAATCCATCAAAAATGCAGGAACACAAAAAATCCCCGGAAACAGCAGATAATGTCTGTTTCCGGGGGTTCTTTATTTCAGCAGCATCAGATGCTCCGGTGGAAGATACAGATATTCCGGAAGATCTTTATCCGGATCCTCCGTAAAGCTGTTTTTGGGACGCATCCACCATAATCCGGCAGCATTCTCTTCCGCTTTGTTTCGGATCATATACTGATGTTCAAATGTAGTTTCTATGTATTGGTCTACCCGTACTGCCATACAGTTCTCACCCGGCTTTGATTCCGGGCGGATCCAGTGGCCGCGGATCCCTACATGGGTAATATCCATATCTACGTTTTCTTCGGTATGGAGCTTCATTTTCCAGTCCGCCGCATAGATTTCGTGAGGTCCCAGCCTCTCCGCTCTGGAAAAATTCTTACAGCCGGTAAGCTTTGCTGCCTCCAGAAGTCCCGGTCTCTCAAACAGCTGCTTTGTCTCCCCGGTCACAAGGATCCTGCCTTCATGTACAATGGAAAGCTCCCTGCAGAATTTATAGGCCTCATCTCTGCTGTGTGTCACAAGGATCATATCTCCCGGATAGTCCTTGAGGAAATCCTGCATCTCCCGCTGGAGCACATCCTTCAAGTAACCGTCCAGTGCGGAAAACGGCTCATCCAGAAGAATAGCTTCCGGCTCTCCGATCATCATTCTGGCCAGTGCCACTCTCTGCTGCTGTCCGCCGGAAAGCTGTGAGGGCAGGCGCTTCTCCAGCCCCTCCAGATGATATCGCCGGATCAGATCTGCCACTTTTTCTCTGGCGGAGGATTTTTCCCCACGATAACCGCAGCGGATGTTCTGTTCCACTGTCATGGTTGGGAACAGCGCATAATTCTGAAACAGATATCCGATCCGACGCTTCTGCGGTTTCAAATTGATCCCTTTTTCAGAATCAAACACTGTTTTTCCATTGATGACGATCCTTCCCTTATCCGGTGTTTCGATTCCTGCAATACAGCGTAAGGTCATGCTTTTTCCGCTGCCGGAAGCACCAAGAAGCCCAATGGCTGCCGAACTGCCTTCAAAATCTACCTTCAGGGAAAAATCACGGAAGTTTTTTTCGATATTTACTTTGACTGCCATCAGATCCACCTTCTTGTTTTCATTCCTCTTCCGGATACGATATTGATCAGCGCTACGATCACAAAGGAGATCAGCACGATCACAACGACCCAGAATCCTGCAGTTCCGTAATTTCCGGCTGCTGTCTCTGATGCAATGGCAACAGAAACTGTTCTGGTTTTTCCAAGGATATTTCCGGCAAGCATGGAGGTTGCGCCATATTCTCCGATTGCACGTGCAAATGCCAGCACTGTTCCGGATGCGATCCCCGGTCCTGCCGCAGGCATGACTACCCGCCAGAAGATCCGGCTGTCGCTCATCCCCAGAGTCTGGCCTGCATGGATAAGATTTATATCCACCTGTTCAAAAGCAGCCCGTGCATTGCGGTACATCAGCGGAAATGCGATCACTGCCGCTGCGATCACACAGCCCTTCCAGGTCTGCACGATCTTAATATCAAAATTATCCAGAAGAAAGCTTCCGAAGGGCCTTTTCAGACTGAAGATCAGTAGCAGAAAAAATCCAGCCACTGTAGGAGGAAGTACCAGCGGAAGAGTAAGGATCCCATCCAGTACTGCTCTGGCTCCCGGCTTCAGCTTCATGATCTTTCGGGCGCAAAATATTCCCAGAAAAAAAGCGATCACTGTGGCTGCCAGACCTGTTTTTAAGGAAATCCACAGAGGACTCCAGTTTATTTCTCTCAAAAGTTCTGTCATATTTCATTCCTGTGCCGGCATTTACTGTGTTTCAGTATTTACTGCCTGCCGGTTTTCTACATCATACTCATTTGGATGTGCTGTCCTCAGCCTCCGTGTTGTCTGCAGAAGCTTCTGTGGCATCCTCGGAATCCTCAGCCTCATATGCTGTAAATCCATAGTCCTCAAATACCTTGATTGCTGCGTCAGACTCCACATAATCAAGAAAAGCCTCTGCTGCCCTGGTATCGTCTTCCGATGCTTCCTTGTCCTCGATAAGTCCCACAGGATAAAGAACCGGCGTCTTAAGGCTGTCTGTCGGCGCCTCTGCGATGATATCTACTTTATCAGTAACAGATGCAGCATCTGTCGCATATACAACACCAACCTCATTACTTCCTTCACTGACTGCTGCAAGTACATCCGTTACATTCTTGCACTCGTTGATCTCCATTTTGTTTACATCGTCCATGATTCCAAGATTGTTAAAGATCTCACGGGCGTACTGTCCCACCGGAACATCCTCTCCTGCAAGCGCCATATTCTCAGCGTCTGTGATATTCTCGAATCCTGTTACCTTTGTCTCTCCGTCCTTTGGTCTGATCAGAACGACTTTGTTCTCAAGAAGATCCTTAACGGTGTCTTCCTTTGTCAGTTTTTCCTCTGTGAGGGCATCCATCTGTTTATCTGCTGCTGAAAAAAAAAGATCACAGCGTGCACCTTCCTCGATCTGTGTCTGCAGTGTACCTGAACTGTCTGCACTGTAATAGATCGTTACATTCGGATAAAGCTCATTGAAATCCTTCTGGATCTCCTCCATGGAATTGCTGAGGCTGGCAGCAATAAATGCATAAACCTCTCCCTTCAGGTTCTCATCACCTTTCACTTCTGTGTCCGCCGCAAAAACAGTTCCGGTCATAAGGCCTGTTGTTAAAATTCCCGCGGTAAGGGCTGCTAAGATTTTTTTCTTCATCTTTTGTTTCTCTCCTTTTCCGTTTCGTTCAGTTTTGTTTAGTTTTGAATGGTTTTGTTTAATTTTACCGAAAGGAAAGTTTCTTGTCAAGCTATAAGGCATTGCTGTTTTTCTCTACAAGTGCTATCATAAATACATAGTTGACAAGCCAGGCGGATGTTCACGATCCGCTTCGTTTCTTATCTTATCATGAGTGGCTTACAGCACTCCTGATACAGACAAATCCCACACAAGGTTCATTGCTCTGCACAACGTAAGCAGAGAACTTGCCTGATCCGGTTCATTCAATATTCAAGAAAAGGAGAATTACTTATGAAACTCAGTGCACGTAATCAGTTAAAAGGAAAAATCATCAACATCAACCAGGGAGCTGTAAATTCCATCGTTTCCATCGATATCGGTGGTGGAAATATCATCACTGCTACCATCTCCTGTGCGGCGGTGGAAGAACTTGGACTGAAAGTAGGCTCTGATGCTTACGCAGTGATTAAGGCAACCAATGTTATGGTAGGTATCGATGAATAAAGTCTACACAGCACAGGAAGTTGCAGATAAACTAAAGATCAAAAAATCCACAGTATATGACCTGATCAAACGCGGAGAGCTTTCCTCCTCCAAAGTCGGCAAACAGCTGCGGGTCAGCGAGGAACAGCTGTCTCAGTATCTTAAGGGTTCGGAATGTTCTGCGTCTTCTGCTCAGTCTTATGATCACCAGCCGGAGAGCTCTCTTTTGAAAAGGGATTATCTTCTGCATTCCAGTGGACTGATCATCAGCGGACAGTGTTCTCCGGCTCTGGATCTTCTCCTGAATCAGCTTCCCACACACCCGGACAATCTGCCGGTTCTGCAGTCTCACATGAACACCTACAACGGACTGTATTCTCTCTATTTTGAAAAAGTCCACATTGCCTGTGCATCCGCCTCACCGGAAGATATCCATAGCCTTATACCCGGTATCCCACTGACTGTGATCTCTCTGTGTCAATATCCTGTCGGCTTCTATGTAAAAAAAGAAAATCCCAAGAATATCCGGGGATTTTCTGATCTTACACGGGCAGATATTATTTTTGTGAACCGCGAAAAAGGAAGCAGCCGTCGTATCCTTCTTGACCGTACACTTCTGTCTTCCGAAATTTCACCGGATTCCATATCCGGATATCGAAATGAGCTTGTTACCGATCACTCCACGGCTGCTGCAGTGGCTGGCGGACAGGCAGACATAGCTCTTGGCGAGGCCTGTGTAGCGAGAAGCTTTCCGGAGCTGGATTTTCTTCCTGTTTGCCAGGAATCACTCTTCCTGGTTATGCAGACCAAAAATCTGAGCACCCCCGGCTTTCAGGCCGTAGCGGAAACCATTGCATCCGAACCTTTCCGCCGGTTTTTAGCTCTTCAAACCGGATACGATACTACTGACACCGGAAATATCCGGCATATTTAGGGCTAAGAAAAACGCTTATGTAAAAAATTCTTCCACAACCATTTCTTTGATAATACAAAATCAGCCAGCACGTCAATGATCACTCCTTATTTTTGCCCAATTAAGGAAGTTTCTTGATCCTATGACTGCTGACTGATCTTTATTTATTCAAATATTGATATACTCTTGAAGAAATCGAACGGATTCCGTACAGTAAATGATCTTCGGAAGCGCCTTCTGAAAATATACATAATACATAATTTGTTTTCTTTCCATAGACGATTGCCATATCATGCTGAACTGAGCTTGTCTCACCAGTTTTGTTCGCGCATACTATACCTGTCGGAAGACCTGATGGAATTTTGTATCGTTTCGTCTGATGCAGTAAAAGATTTAGCATTTCTCTGGAATACTGTTGAGAAACACACTGACCTCGATAGATTTTTTCTAAGAGTCTCCCACAATCTTTTGCAGATGCCGTGTTACGCCAGCCATCACTGCTCCAGGCAGAAGAAGATGGATGCAGGGAACTGTGACAACCGGTATTTTTGTAACCGTTCTTTCGAAGATACTGGTTCACTACAGCCGTTCCTCCTACAAAGCTTCCGCCTCCCTGACGCCTTACCAGTTCATTATAACATTCATTATCACTGACAGTGATCATATCCCACAGCAAGCTGTACACACCGGAGCTGTATTGCATTTTTCCCTGACGGATCTGATCATAGACCGACGCCATCACAAATGCCTTGATCGTACTTGCCGGATACATTTCCCGATCATTTATGTTTACAACATTTCCTGTTTTCAGATCTTTTATATAAACAGACCAGTTTCCACCGTAGGCAGAAACAAAGCTCTCCAATTCCGATTTAAATGCACTTAGAGCATACTCTGATCTTGTACTTTTTCTTCCCTGCCAGTCCACATACTGACCATCCGGTGTTTTCATATTTTTCGCAATGGTTCCGTTCGATTTCAGGTAATAACCATCTTTCCACCGGTTCACCAGCATTTTTCCATTTTGGTCTACATAATATTGCTGGCCCTCACAGGTTACCCACCCTGCCTTCTGTACCATTCTCCCATTATCATTGCCAAAATAATAGATTCCGTTAAACTTTTTTCCCTGAACTGTTTTGTTCACTTTATGAAAAGACGGACGCATGCAGATTCTTCCGGTTCCATAGAAATAATAATAACCACTTTTAAAATTACGCCCACCGAATCTTCTCTGTCTTATATAGCGTACTGTTCCACGATCAGCCAGTTTTCCGTACGCTTCCACATAATAAATGCCTGCGATAATTTTTTTGCCCCGTACCTTCTGTTCAGCTACGTTTACAAAGCCACGCTCTCCCTTTGAAATTCTTCCATTGGAGTCTGTGATGTGGTATTTATCAAAGCGGACACCAGAAACTGTCTTTTTATCAAAATAATACACGGATTGTTTTCTCAAAAGTTTTCCGTTTTTATCAAACATATAAAATCCTGTTTTTAAAAACTCTGTCTTTGGAATTGACAAATAACGTAATCCGGTAAGTTTTCGCTTCTTAGAATCTTTCAAATACCAGTTCCCGCCAGATTTCTGAAGATAATTTCCACTGTTATCCCAAAATCGTACCGTTCTTTCAGCAGCCTCGACCTTTATCTCTGTACTTCTGATACCAATAATTCCTCCAAAAACCACTATTAATATCAACCAATATATACAAACTGTTTTTTTTGCTTTCATACTTTAACAAGACCTGCCACAGACAATGACAGGTCTTTCTCCTTTATCTTTATTATCCTATTTTCATGCAGATGTTCTGGATCAGGCGGTTGTAGCCGGTTACCTTTTTCAGCCATTCCAGCGCTATGGACACTGCCAGTGAAGCCAGCAGAAGCGTCAGTGTATTGGTCAGAAAATATCCACTCACATACACAAAAGAATATTTTCTTATAAATGTATGTATCAGAAATATATTCATGGAATGTTTTCCGAGGAACAATAAAATCTGTCGCACTCCCGGAATGACATTAATAAATTCGCAGCAAAATGCCATAAATACAATTGGATACACACCCCAGTGGATCTCACTGTATACCGTCAGCGGCAAAGTTCTGTACGCTTTATACAAAATAAACACCGCAAGAAGCTCCAGAAGAAATTTGAAAACATGCTTCATTCCAGCATTCCATATCTTAAACCATCGGTTAAACAGATCATACTTGGCTACACACATTCCCATGAGAAATACCGGTAAAAATGCATAAATACCCGTAATTCCCATAACCTCCAGGGAAATTATCCGTGGAAATGCCGCAACAGCCACAAGAATAAATACCAGATATTCTTCCTTTATCATAAACAGTGGCACACAGATGATAAAAATGATCGCCGCACTCATATACCACCAGGTTCCGTTCAGAGTCGAAGTTCCGAAAAGTTTCGCCAGACCAAAAAAATCCAGCACCATTGCGCTAACACCTTTGGCAATATTCCCGTTTCCGAAATATCTGGCCACGGCATAGCCGTTATAAAGCTGTGAGCTCACAACAGAAAGCCCCCATATAATCCAGAACCCTCCCATTGTTTTTATCAGTCTTTTGGCTGTCCACTTGCCAGGTGTAGAATTATTTTTTCTGTAACTGAGATACAGTCCGTATCCGGAAATAAATGCATAGATCGGTACACAGATCTTAAATGTTCTGCACAGATACATGATCCGATCTGCTGAAAACGGAGTGAAAACAACATTCAGCCCCTCAAATCTGTCTTGACTCAGATACATATGATGGAACAGCATTATAACAATGGCAATGCCCTTCATCGCCTGAGAATTATATTTATCAAACTTTATTGCCTGCTTTCCTTCCAAAATCCAACCTCCATATTACCGATTCTCGATGATCCTCTCATAAACTCGTTTGGAACAGTTACGGTCATTAAATGCAAAGGTCTCATCCATTCGTTTCCGATATTCCTCTTTCATCTGACAGCCGTCTGCCATATATTCGATGATCCGGTCCACAGTTCCGTCCAGTGTATGCTCCACCTCTCCGAAGCCATCTCTCTCATAGTCAAAGTATCCCTCTGTGTAGGAATGCGCGCCACTGAAAAAGCTGTCTCTGTCAAACTGGGAGTATACGATGGGTTTTCTCAAATATGCAAAATCAAAGGCAACCGAAGAATAGTCCGTGATCATCAGATCTGTCTGGGCAAAAATGTCCTTGTAGGAATAAGACGAATCCATAAATTTTACCCGTGGATCATGACGGAACATATGCAGACCGTCAATGGTATTTGGGTGAGGCATGAAGCAGATGGTATATCCGTACTTCTCTGCCGCTCCCAGAAGTCTTTCGCTGTTGAGAAGATCATCATAAAAATGGAAATATTCGCTTTCCTGAAATTCTTTTCCAAGCTGCCATACCCCTCTGGCATCGGTTCCTGAGGAAAGGCTTTTGCGCCAGGTAGGCATCACCGTCACATACTTACGCTCATCATGGACCAGACGGTCATAACGCGGCATTCCCGTAAGCCAGATATTTTTTTCCGGATAAAAATAGTCATAGGTAAAGGCAGAATCATATTCCGGCTTTGTGCTGACGATAAATCCGAAAAGATTACGGTTGTATTTGTTCAGCCACTTGGACTGGTTGTCTTTGGTCACACCATGCTGTAAAAATACCAGCTTTTTGTCATAGATGATATCGCGGTACAGATACTCCAGCTTTCCAAAAGGATTGATCACCGGTTTGTTAGCCTGGGAGGACAGTGAAAATTCATTCAGCAGGAACAGAAGCTTATGCTTCCAGGAGAAAGGCTCCACAACCTTTCCAAGCTTCTTCATTTCCACATAATCCTGTGTATCCTTGTTGACTACAAAGTACGGCTCCACCGTAGGGTCCGGATTGGCGCAGAGATAGCGGAACATCACTTCGCCGTTGTCATCTCCGCGTGTTGTACGATCGGAGATCAGCCAGATCTGCTTTTTCTGCTTTGCCTTCTGCATCTCGTAGAGCTTACGTACGAGAACTGCCTTTTTTCCGGCCTTTCCCTGAGAAAATATTGCTTTGGTGCGTTTTTTCTTCAGCTGTTTCTCCCTACTCTGACTGTATGGCTCTACCGTTACTTCATACTGATGGCCCAGAACCTTTGCATCTTCCTGATCCTCTCCACGGATCATCCGGACTTTTTCGTTAAGATACAGAAGCTTATCCTCTATATGCAGGAAAAGCGGCAGCTTCTTTGTAAATGGCACATATTTTCCGTAGGAAATATTGTACATTTTATTTATATGTCCATCTGTGCCTGTGCCCCAGCTGATAAACTCCCGGATCTCGGAAAGCGGAATGTCCACGATATACAGCTTCTCAACGGCACTTTCTTCTCTGCACCAGCCGGTTCTTTCCAGTGTATATTTCCATCTGGCTTCATAGGTGTTGCCACCAGTCATCATATATGCACGGTTTGTCCTGCTCACAGGCTCCACAATGGAAAATTCACAGTGAAGCTGGTCTTTTTCCGGCTGGAATATCTTGACACGGAGATTGTCATATATGGGATTCAGGATCGTGTCTGCCTGATCCGGAAATTTTTTGCATATATCCGGATAATATTTCCGGAGAAGATATACTTTGTTTGCCCTGCTGATATGCTGATTGGACATCACGATCTCCGGAAACTCCATCTGCTTCAGGAAGCTTTCGATACCTTCCTCATATCTGCACTTTTTCTCTTCATCAAGCTTCTCGTTATCAAATATGATATCAGCTATTTTTGCGCTGTAATACAGCAGCACATAATCTGCATTTTTTTCATGAACAGGATTTTCTTTTATTCTGCAGTCTGCGATCTTTCGGAAAAATTCCTGATAAAATACCTCCAGCTGGTCCGGATCCTGCAGCATATTCTTCCAATCATCCACCATGAGATGGTCCGCAAGGATCTGCACATAGATATCTTCCCCTGAAGCCACTCCCAGACTCCGGCAGCTTACAACGGACTGATATACCATGGTCATCACATCCAGATACCAGATCTCCGGACGGATCTCGGATACCCATTTCACCTGATCTGCGGCAAATGTGTAAGCGGTATACAGCTGATGCAGAAGATATACATTGTTATCCAGCGTTGTTTTTTCGGTGAAACGGTTACAGTAATTATTATGCTCCCGCACATAGATATTTCCTTTTCCACGGATCTTTGTTAGGACAACATCTCTGTTTTCTTCCTCAAAGCAGCGTCTGATCTCTGCACTGGATTTTGGGGAAAAACGGATTCCGGCTTTTGCAAAAACAACATAGCTTCCGGCTATCTTATCCTTCAGCTCCGCCACAAGATCCCCGCATTCCAGTCCGTCAATATATAAAAGATCCCGGTCATCCAGCATCTCCCGGAAACGAGGATCCTCCGGATTGAACTCTCCGTAGATCTTATCCAGCTCTTCGTCCTTGAGCTCTTTCTCCTTTTCTCCGGCTTCCTCCAGCTCCCGCATGTCCCGTTCATCAGGAATATCCATATCTCCTGCAATGCATACTGCAAGGATCTGTACCGTTCCTTCCGGTGTGACCTCACGTACATTTTTAAAGGTTCTGTAAAGCTTTGCGGTATCTTTTGCAAAAACAACTACTGAAAATTCATACTCCCTGTTCATATTGCTCCTTTTGTATCCTTACATTAAAATTTTTTCTCTTTCAGCCTTCTTTTCAGTTTGTCCGGTATTTGAGCATTGGCTATATATTCATAAATTCGTTTGCTGTTGTCATTGTCCCTGTAGGGAAGAAGCTCATCTCTTCTTCCTGAAAATTCCGGTTTTTCACGGAATCCGTTCCTCGCATATTCTCCGATAAGGTCTACCAGCTGGTTCTGATCCCATGCCAGATCTCCGAAAACATCTTTTTTGTAGTCCATATAGCTTCCCTGGACTTTCTCATAGGTTTCCAGATCAAAGGGATAAAATACCACCGGTTTTTCCTGATAGTAGACATCCCAGGAAACAGAAGAATAATCGGTGATCAGCATATGACAGCTCATCAGAAGCTGATTCAGCGGCATAGTCCCAAATGGGATCAGACGGATATGCCTGTCTTCCACCTGAAAGCTCCGGATATGTTCCCGGAATTTCGGATGGATATAAAAATTCAGCGTGATATTTTCCTTTTCCAGAAGAGTCTTAAGCCTCTCATCCTGCAGAAATGCTTTATAACGCTGATAGTATTCACTTTTTTTGAACTGCTCCTCGCTGATATCCTCCAGCCAGCTTCTCCATGTAGGCATCAGCAGGATCTCTTTATGAGCCGGATCCGACTTGTCCTCCAGCACATCCCATCTGGCCAAACCAGTGATGATGATCTCTTCATTATCGTATCCGAAATAATCATGGATGATCTTCTGTTCATAACCCGAAGACACCACAAACAGTGCCATCTGATTGCCTCCGCCTTTATGAAAGGTCCTGTGGCATTGCTTGAAGCCCATCACTCCATGCTGGAGAAATACAATGTTCTTCCGTGCCTGATACAGAACCTTGTAGATGCTGTTGGGCGAATCCCAGATATAAAAATGCCGGATTGCATCGGTAGATATCAGATACCGTGCAGCGCTGAGATAGATCATGTACTTAAATGACATGAACTGGATCACATTGGCATCATACTCTTTTACAGCCTGATAATCCGGACATTTTTTATCTATTACATAAAAAATCCGACTTCTGTCCTTCTCCGATGCATGCTCCATACAGTACCGGAAAAAATAGAGGCCGTTGTCCTGTGCCATTGTACAGTATTTCTCGCAGATCAGCCATAATTTCTTATGATCCCAGTAAGGTTTCAGGATAAAATAGCAGAATAATGCAAGAAATTCTTTTGCTATAAATGCATAGCTGTCATATTTCGGATCATATTTCCGGTATTGAATGGTAAACTGCCTTGCTCCGTTGACAAAGGGATAAACCATATGCCCATCCCCGGTTCTGGTCCATCTTGGAAAAAGGATCAGCTTAAGTTTAAGTTTTGAACTTAAGCCTCCCAGGATCGCATCCTCATAATTTCCTTTTCCTTCTTTATCCACAGATGCCACCACATCCCAGAATGCGGTTTCCATCGGATACTGATCTACATTGATCTGTGCATGATACACGATCGTATTTCCTTTTTTTGCTGTCTGCATTTCAAAAGGAAAACTTGTATCCAACACTGCATTTCGCTGTTTCAGCTTCAGGGAACGGATCCTTCCTCTGGATCCTTCCAGCTCAAAACTGATCTTTATGGTTCCTTTTGTCAGCGAAAATTTCCTGGTTTTTACCTTGATCTCCGCCGGAGCTTCCATTAACTGCTGCAATTTTTCACCACCTGTTACATTTCTTTGATCGCTTTGTAATTTCTTTCACAATTCTTTGTATCCCACAGATCAAAATATTTTCCGTGTCTTTCCAGATAGATCTCTTCATTGGCAAATCCCTGCTTATGCAGGCGGATCAGCCAGTCCGTTACTTCCTGTTCCGTTACACATACCGGACCGAAGCCATCTTTCCGGAAATCAAAATACCCGATCTGATGATGACTTTGCCGGAATTTTTCATTGTCAAACTGGTAGTAGACCAGTGGCTTTTTCATGTAGGCAAAGTCCATGGCCACACTGGAAAAATCAGTCACCAGCACTGCGGACTCTTTAAGGAGTGTCTGCACATCGTACTCAGGCCAGGACGCCACTGTGATCTTCGGATGATCCACATGAAAATATTTCAGGAACCGATGCATTTCCCTGTGCGGATAAAAGATGATCTGAAGATCGTTCTCCTCAATATAGCGGATCAGTCTCTCATCCTTGAGAAGTGCATCCCAGTACCGGTAATAATCGGTTTCCATGAATTTCTGTGCTTCCAGCTCGTGATCAGAGGCTGAGATCTCATTGCGGATATACATACGCCAGGTCGGCATGATCAGGATCTGGTTCTTTTTTACCTTCATATCATGAAGCTGGTCAAAACGACACAGTCCCAGCTCCTGCACATAGCCTTCCGGATATCCGTACCGGTCATTGACATATTTCCACTCATCATAGGTACTGGTAACAAAAAGACTCATTTTTGTATGGGGATAATACAGAAAACTAAGATCTGCCGTAATGATCCCATGCTGCAGGAACGCCCGCTTGTTCCGTAGGATTCCGTAAACCTCCAGCACATAGCAGATGGCTGCGTTTGGTTTTCCCATTTTCTGGGAGCTGATATTTTTTGATGCAGCCAGATAGTAGATCCAGTGGCGGAAGCTTCCATACTGGATCACAGGTCCCAGATTTTTTACCCGGGCATAATCCGGAGATTTTCTATTGATGGCGTACACTGCATCCTCACTGGTATTTTCTCTCAGATATTTGTACAGCCAGAATCCGTTATCCCGGCATTCATTCTCTGTATCACAGAGAAGCCAGAGATCCCTGCGAAAAAGTCTGTAGACCATCGCAATGGGAAATGCCAGGATAAACTTGATGATGTGAAGCAGATCCCCAGGTTTTACTCGTTTCAGTTTTTCAAGAAATGTCTGTTCCATGTTTCCCTCTGTTTACAGGATCCCGGTTTATTCCTCTGACCAGTCTCCGTTATCATCCCAGACAATCTCTCCGTCTCCGCTGTCATCTGTATCTGTACTGTTGTCAAGAGAATCGTCACCGCTTCCACTGTTGCTGCTGTCATCTACATAGTCGCCGCTATCATCACTGCTGTCATAGTTTCCATCATCACTGCTGTTGTCGTAGCTTCCGTCATCGCTGCCGTCGTAGCTTCCGTCATTACTGCTGTCATAGTTTCCGTCATCACTGTTATCATAGCTTCCATCATCACTGTTGTCATAGCTTCCATCGCTGCTGTCAGAAGAAGTATCCGTGATACCGGAAGAACTGTCTGTCAGATCTGAAGCATCTGTGCTGTCTGCGGAATCACTGCTGTCCGCCTCACTGTTATCCGTTTCCACATTGCCAATAGTGCTCTTCTCACTCTTGTCACTGAGGCTTGTATAGGTCAGGTATGCTTCTCCGTTATCGATCATCAGTTTTGCCTTTTCCATATCGCTCAGCTGTACACTGTAGATCTCATAGGCATTTCCGTCTCCGTCTACGATCTTCATATCATAGATGGCATCTCTTGCAGAATCCGGGGTGTAATACATCTGCACCTGCTCCGCATCTTTGATGGTAGCTTCTGCAGGAACAAGACTTTTGCCCCATTCTTCCCCTCCTGCCGCGCGGAGATAGATCTCACGGATCTCTCCCTTCGTGCTGTTGGTAAGATAAACAAATTTTGCAGTACTGGTCTTTACACCGATCAGCTTCGGTGCAGGTGTAGATGTGGGAAGCGGTGTGGATGTAGCCGGTGCAGCCGTAGGTGCGGCTGTAGGAACCGGTGTTGGTGTCACCTCTGCTGTTTCCTTTGATGATTTTCCACAGCCGGCAATACCAAGCGCCGTCACTGCTGTCAGTACGATCAAAAGCTTCTTATATTTCATAATGATTACCTCCAGATTGCAGTTTTATGCTAAAAATGTTTTTCCAACGAAGTATCCGAGCACCAGGATACCAAGAATGATCCTGTACCAGCCGAATACTTTAAAATCGTGTTTCTTGATATATCCCATCAGGAATTTGATGGCAAGAACAGATACCACAAAGGATACCACAACACCTACGATCAGGATGATCAGCTCTGTGGAGCTGAAGGCAAAACCGAATTTGACCAGTTTCAGAAGACTTGCTCCGAACATAACCGGAATTGCCAGGAAAAAGGTAAATTCTGCTGCAACTGTACGGGATGTTCCTGCAAGGATTCCTCCGATAATGGTAGATCCGGAACGGGATGTTCCCGGAATCACGGAAAGCACCTGGAAGCAGCCGATGATCAGCGCTGTCTTAAAGGAAAGCTCATCCAGTCTGGTGCAGGTTGGTCTGCGGCGTTTGTTGTAGTTCTCGATAACGATAAAAAGCACACCATAAACGATCAGCATGATGGCAACGACCACATAGTTGTAAAATTTCTTTTCAATAATGTCATTAAAAGGAAGAGCGATGATGATCGTCGGCAGACATGCTACCAGGATCTTAAACCAGAGGATCCACTTATCCTTATCACAGTATTTTTCTACAAAAGTAAGGACAGTTCTGGGTACTGCCGGCTGTTTACGCAGTGCCATCTGTGTTTTCTTCGGGATTTTTCTTATGTAAAAAGGCCACAGCTTGTTCCAGTACAGTACAACAACTGCCAGGATCGCGCCAAGCTGGATCACCACCAGGAAAAATTCCATAAATGCCTCGGATACATTCAGCTTGATAAACTCATCCACAAGGATCATATGTCCGGTACTACTGATCGGAAGCCACTCGGTGATTCCCTCCACAATACCGAGAAGGATAACCTTCAGTAATTCTATAAAAATCATGTTAACTCCTTTCTAAAAGCAAGATAAGGACAGGGCCGGTATGTGAACGACGGCCCCGTCCTTATCAGTATATTACATATTTGACAATTCGTAAACTTTTAATTTTTTATTTCACAAAATTTACAATTTTTTATCGATTGTCGATGGTGGCGATATCTACCAGAGTCAGGTGGTTCAGGTCTGTATTCTCAAGACTTGTGACCAGAGCCTCTGCAGTATCAAGACTTGTAAGCACATTGACACCTGTCTCGATAGCATTACGACGGATCACGAAACCATCCTTCTGGTGCTCAACACCCTGTGGCGGTGTGTCGATAACAACATCGATCTTGTGGCCAAGGATCAGGTCCATCAGGTTCGGAGACGGCTGCTCCAGCTTGTTGGTACGTGTTACCTTGATTCCGTTTTCAGTCAGTACGCTTGCAGTACCTCTTGTTGCAAAGATACGGTATCCCTGAGCTTCGAAACGTTTTGCGATCGGAATGATGTCCTTCTTATCCTCATCTTTTACAGTGATGATCATCTGTTTGTGCTTCGGAAGACGGATTCCGGCTCCGATGAAGGCTTTGTAAAGAGCCTCGTTAAAGGTTTTTGCAATACCAAGGCACTCACCTGTGGATTTCATCTCAGGTCCGAGGCTGATATCTGCGCCTCTGATCTTCTCGAAGGAGAATACCGGCATCTTGATTGCGAAGTACTCTGCTTCTTTCTGAAGTCCCGGTGTGTAACCAAGCTCTTTGATCTTATGTCCAAGGATAACTCTTGTTGCAAGCGGAACGATCGGGATTCCTGTTACCTTGCTGATGTACGGTACTGTACGGCTGGAACGCGGGTTAACCTCGATGACATATACATCCTCGCCTACAACGATGAACTGAATATTGATCATACCGATTACATGAAGTGCCTGTGCAAGACGGCGTGTGTACTCGGCGATGGTATCTTTTGCTTTCTGGCTGATGGTCTGTGCCGGATATACGGAAATACTGTCTCCGGAATGGATACCTGCACGCTCGATGTGCTCCATGATTCCAGGGATCAGGATGTCCTCACCGTCGCATACTGCATCGACCTCGATTTCTTTACCCATCAGGTACTTATCAACAAGGATCGGATGCTCCTGTGCGATCTGGTTGATGATTCCGATGTACTCTTCCACGTCCTCATCGCTGACAGCGATACGCATTCCCTGTCCTCCAAGTACATAGGACGGGCGGACAAGTACCGGATAACCCAGCTCATTGGCTGCTTTTTTCGCCTCTTCTGCTGTGAATACGGTATGTCCCTTCGGTCTCGGGATCTCACATTTCTCAAGGATGGCATCAAAGAGCTCTCTATCCTCTGCAGCATCTACGTTCTCAGCAGATGTTCCGAGGATCTTAACGCCCATCTTGATCAGTGCCTCTGTAAGCTTGATAGCTGTCTGTCCACCGAACTGAACAACAGCTCCGTCCGGTTTCTCGATATTTACAACATTCTCAACATCTTCCGGTGTCAGCGGCTCAAAATACAGCTTATCTGCAATATCGAAGTCTGTACTTACTGTCTCCGGGTTATTGTTGATGATGATCGTCTCATATCCTTCTTTCGCAAATGCCCATGTACAGTGTACAGAGCAGAAGTCGAACTCGATACCCTGACCGATACGGATCGGGCCGGAACCAAGTACCAGGATCTTTTTCTTATCTTTTGTTTCTACAGCTTCATTCTCTGTCTGCTCATCGCCGTATACAGAATAGTAATATGGTGTCGCTGCCGCAAACTCTGCTGCACAGGTATCAACCATCTTGTATGCTGCACGGATGCCGTACTCTTTACGCAGGTCTTTGATCTCAGCTTCTGTCTTTCCTGTCAGGTCTGCGATGATGTAGTCCGGGAACTCCAGACGTTTTGCTTCCAGAAGAAGGTCTTTGTCCAGCTTCTGAGTTTTCAGAGCCTGCTCCATCTCAACAAGGATAGCCAGCTTATCGATGAACCAGATGTCGATCTTTGTGATATCATGAAGCTTCTCCTGGGAAACATTTCGTCTCAGGGCTTCTGCGATTTTCCAGATACGGCGGTCATCCACAATGTTCAGCTCGTCCATCAGTTCTTCATCAGAAAGATGTGAGAAATCATAGGACATCAGACTGTCTACATGCTGCTCCAGGGAACGGATAGCCTTCATTAAAGCACCCTCAAAGTTATGGCAGATACTCATAACCTCACCGGTAGCCTTCATCTGTGTAGTCAGTGTACGTTTTGCTGTGATGAATTTGTCAAATGGCAGACGCGGGATCTTAACAACACAGTAATCCAACATCGGCTCGAAGCTTGCGTATGTTTTGCCTGTGATGGCGTTCGGGATCTCATCCAGTGTGTAACCCAGTGCGATCTTGGCTGCAACCTTGGCGATCGGATAACCGGTAGCCTTACTTGCAAGTGCGGAGGAACGGCTTACACGAGGGTTAACCTCGATAACGCAGTACTCAAAGCTCTCCGGATGAAGAGCGTACTGTACGTTACATCCACCTGTGATGCCAAGCTCTGTGATGATGTTAAGTGCAGATGTACGGAGCATCTGATACTCTTTATCTCCTAAGGTCTGGGAAGGAGCAACTACGATGGAGTCACCGGTATGGACACCAACCGGGTCAATGTTCTCCATGTTGCAGACTGTGATGCAGTTTCCTGCGCTGTCTCGCATTACCTCGTACTCGATCTCTTTCCATCCGGCGATACATCTCTCTACAAGAACCTCGCCTACACGGGAAAGACGGAGACCATTCTCAAGGATCTCACGAAGCTCCGGCTCATTATGCGCGATACCGCCGCCGCTTCCGCCAAGTGTATATGCAGGACGGAGAACAACCGGATAACCGATAGTCTGAGTAAACGCAACACCGTCTTCTACAGTTGTTACGACCTTGGATGCTGCAACCGGCTCGCCGATCTTTTCCATTGTATCCTTAAATTCCTGACGGTCCTCAGCTTTACGGATCGTTGCTGCTGTGGTACCGATGAGACGTACATTGTGCTCTTTCAGGAAGCCCTTTTCCTCAAGCTCCATGGCAAGGTTCAGACCTGCCTGTCCGCCCAGTGTAGGAAGTACACTGTCCGGTTTCTCTTTGAGGATCAGCTGCTCTACGACTTCAACAGTCAGAGGCTCGATGTAAACTCTGTCTGCGATGTCTTTATCTGTCATGATGGTAGCAGGATTGGAGTTTAAAAGTACAACCTCCATGCCCTCTTCCTTCAGGGAGCGGCATGCCTGGGTTCCTGCATAGTCAAACTCTGCTGCCTGGCCGATTATGATCGGGCCTGAGCCGATTACAAGTACTTTTTTTATGTCCTTATTCCTTGGCATTATTTCTCTCCTCCCATCATCTTCATGAATCTGTCAAAAAGGTAACTGGAATCCTGTGGTCCCGGGCATGCTTCCGGATGGAACTGTACAGTAAAGATGTTCTTTCCGTTATATGCCATACCCTCGTTTGTTCCGTCGTTGACGTTTACAAATGCAGGATGTGCGATATTTTTCTCCTCAAGTCCCTCTGCGTCTACAACGTAGCCATGGTTCTGGGAGGAAATATATACTCTTCCTGTCTCAAGGTCTTTAACCGGATGATTTCCGCCTCTGTGACCGTATTTCATCTTATGGGTGTCTCCGCCCGTTGCAAGAGCCATAAGCTGATGTCCAAGACAGATGGCAAAGATCGGTACATCAGAGTCGTAAAGTTTTTTGATTTCTTTAATAATAGAAGTACATTCCTTCGGATCTCCAGGTCCGTTGCTGAGCATGATGCCGTCCGGATTGTCTCCAAGGATTTCTTCTGCAGATGTCAGAGCCGGGTAAATAGTAACCTGGCATCCTCTCTCATTCAGTGAGCGTGCAATGTTTTTCTTGGCGCCCAGATCAAGAAGGGCAACCTTCGGTCCGTTCCCCTTAAGCACTTCCTTTTCGCGGCAGGAAACCTTCTCTACCACTTTTCCTGTTGTATATGCTTTTAATCTGGGGATGATTGTATCCAGGTCATAGTTCTCATCAACTGTGATCATTCCGTTCATGGTTCCCTTCTCACGAAGGATCTTAGTCAGTGCTCTGGTATCAATTCCTGCGATTCCCGGAATGTCGTTTTTGCTCAGAAAATGCTGAATGGTGTCTACGCTTCTGAAGTTGCTGGGAACTCGTGATAATTCGCGTACAATAAATCCGTCAATCCACGGCTTCCTTGATTCCTGGTCATCATAACAGATTCCGTAGTTTCCGATCAGCGGATATGTCATACACACCGCCTGTCCTGCGTAAGAAGGATCTGTCATTACTTCCAGATAACCGGTCATGGAAGTGTTAAAGACAATTTCACTGATGACTTCCCTTGCAGAACCAATGCTGGTTCCTGTAAATACATGGCCATCTTCCAATATCAGAAATGCTTTCATACAATCTCCCTTTCTTTGTTCTCTTATTTTATCCTAAATCTTCAAGATTGTATCACAGGAATCGTCATTTTTCAACACCATATGCAAAAAAAATGTATAAAACTAACTTAAAATATTTTTTTTGAATTTTTTTAATTTTTTTGAATTTTTCTATTGACATTATCCCATTCCTGAGTTATTATAAGTGAGCAGTCGACGAGCGGAGCAAACAAAGCGAAGCAAGCCGGTTGAAAAAATGCAGGAATGGCGGAATTGGCAGACGCGCAGGCTTCAGGTGCCTGTGGTCGCAAGATCGTGTGGGTTCAAGTCCCATTTCCTGCATTCTTTTTTATTTTATCCAAAATCAAAAAAACAGAAGCGCCCAACACCGGCACTTCTGTTTTTTTATTTATTTTTCTTTTTCAGAAAAGATCTCGCTCCCGCCCCAGAGAAGCGCACCTGTAAATATGAAAAGATCCGAAATATTAAATACGACCTTCTTAAGCTTCGGATTTTCCACATTCAGGCTCACATAATCCGTGACGTATCCCTTTCTGCGACGTTCCGTATAATTATTCAGACCGCCGCCCAGGATCATGGAAAGCCCAAGCTTGGATATGCGTGTGCCTTTTTCTCCGAAAGTACGTATATACTCCCAGATTGCACCGCCCAGCACCATAGATGCAAGATCTCTCAGGAATTCTTTATCTTTGTTTTTTAATATTCCAAGCATCATCCCATGATTATGGCAATTTCTTACGATCAGTCTGCCTCCCAGGCACTTTTCCTTCAGATCTTTCTTTTCCGATGTGTTGATTTTTTTCTTTATATAATAGTCTGTACCAAAGATTCCCGCCGTCAGTAAATTCCACAACATTATTCCCCCTCCTTATTTCTGTGGTCTGCATAATATTCAGGCAGGCTCCCACTGGGGAAAGCCTGCCTTATATGCTTATGGTTATTCTGTTTTTTCTTCTATTGTTTCTGTATTTTCCGGATCAGCCGCAGGCTCCTCTGTTTCTGCAGATCCCACTTCCGTTCTTTCCTCTTCCAATTCCGGATCTGATCCTGATGTTTCTGTTTCTGACGCTTCTGCGGTTTTTGCTGCCACTTCTGTAGCTTCTTCTGTTTCTACTACTTCTGACGCTTCTACTGTCTCTTCCGGATCTGCTGCCGCTTCTGTAGCTTCTGCGTTTTCTTCCGCTTCTGTCTCCGGTACTTCTGTCACCTCTGCCTCAGCAGCCTCTTCAAGCTCCTCATCTGCCTGCTCGATCACATCGGCAGCTTTCTCTTCCAGCTCCGCTGTAGGACACGCCGCTCCGCAATACGGACAGAAGCTGGCCTCCCGCATCACCGCCTTATGGCAGGCCGGGCAGAACTTCTCCCCTTTACTGGCAGCGATCGCATCTCTGTAGTGATCCGCCTCCAGCATGTGCTGGCTGATTTCCTCGCAGATAGCTCCCGTCTCACCGTCAACGGCTTCTCCCTGCTCATAACGTGTATAGATCATCTTTCCGATATCCATCATCAGCTTTTCGGTCATACGCTCCTGTGCAGAGAGCTTGTTACGGATCTTCTGGATCTCATAGAGATTCTCTGCTCTGGAACTTAAGCCCTTTGCCTTTCTTGTCAGTGTGTTTCCCAGATCATCCCAAAAACTGCTTTTTGCCATATCTGTCACGCTCCTTTATATATTAAAGAATCTTCTTGTTTCTTATCCTTCCAGTGCCGGGATCTCCTGTCCACGCATAAGGATCTTCGGACCTCCGTTGCCCTGAATGTATCCCTCTGTGATCACGACCTCACCGATATTGTCGTCCTTCGGGATCTCATACATGATATCCAGCATATATTCCTCCAGGATAGCCCGGAGAGCTCTGGCTCCTGTATGGCGTTCCAATGCCTTACGGGCAATGGCATGTAAGGCACCGTCCTCAAACTCCAGTTTTACTTCATCCAGTGCCAAAAGCTTCTTGTACTGTTTCAGAATGGCGTTCTTCGGCTCCTTGAGGATCTTCACAAGCATATCTTCCGTCAGCCCGTTCAGGGTAAAGATGATCGGAAGACGACCGATAAATTCCGGAATCATTCCAAATGCACGGAGATCATCTACCGTTACTTTCTCCAGCACATGCGGATCATCATCATATTTGTCCTTCAGATCTGCATAAAATCCGATAGACGCCTGTTTATTCAGTCTTTCTTTGATGATATTCTCAAGATCCGGGAACGCACCGCCACAGATAAACAGAATGTTCCTTGTATTTACAGTCACCATAGGTACCATGGCATTCTTGCTGGTAGCACCCACCGGAACTTCCACTTCACTTCCCTCCAGAAGTTTCAGAAGTCCCTGCTGGACAGCCTCTCCGCTGACATCTCTCTGGTTGGTATTCTTCTTCTTTGCGATCTTATCGATCTCATCGATGAAAATGATCCCGTGCTCTGCCTTCTCCACATCATTATCTGCAGCCGCAAGGAGCTTGGATACTACGCTCTCGATATCATCACCGATATAACCAGCCTCTGTAAGAGATGTGGCATCTGCAATGGCAAGCGGTACCTGAAGAAGTCTGGCAAGCATCTTCACCAGATAAGTCTTACCGCAGCCTGTAGGTCCGATCATCAGCATATTGGATTTCTCGATCTCAATATCATCCATGGTATCTGTGGCAACTCTTTTATAATGGTTGTATACACCTACAGACATTACCTTCTTGGCATATTCCTGTCCGATCACATATTCATCCAGAGTTGCTTTGATCTTATGTGGTGCAGGAATATCTTTGAGATCGATCACCGGCTTCGGAGTCTCTGATTTTTTCTTGATCTTCTTCGCCTGGTTTCCGGGATTCTGGAAACTGCTGAGATCGATCATGCTCACATTCGGCATGTTAAAAAGATCGGAATAATTTCCATTGTTCATCTGGGTGTTCATAGTATCAAAGCTTTTCTGCATGCAATCCGCACAGATATGTATATGATTAGGAAGGTCGATCATCTTCCCTGCCTGACTCTCCGGTCTGCGACATAAAAAACAGAATTTCTCGTATTTCTGCTCCTGGTCATTGTCTTTATTATTATCAAACTGATCTGCCATAACATTTCCTTTCTGGTTTTTATTATGCATATTATAGCACATAATCCGGCTGTATCAAATTAAGTTTTTATAAACCGGGGAGCTGCATGTTCTTATGCAGCTCCCCGGTTTATAAATGGTTATCCTGTATTTTCTTTTATTTGTCAGAAGAGGGTTTGCTTCCGAGGGTCACTTCAACCGTCTGTTCCTTGTACTCTCCGCTGTTCGCTCTGGAGATCACCACTTCGATGGTTTCTCCTGCCTCATAATACTGCAGCTTATCAACAAGGTCATCCTTGCCGCTTACCTTCTGTCCATCCAGCTTCACAATGATATCGCCTTTTTTGATCCCTGCATTATCTGCTGCGCCGCCTTCCGTTACCTCAGTAATAAAAGCACCTGCCGGCATATTATACATCTGGATGGCTTCTGTTGTAAGATCGGCAGCCTTGACTCCCATATATCCTACCTTGGAAGAATCTTCCACCTTATCTCTGGTTTCGCGGTTCATCAGTTCTTCCAGGATCGGCTCTGCCTTGGAGATCGGAATGGCATATCCCATGCCTTCCACCTGACTGTCTGCATACTTGGCCGCATTGATACCGATCACTTCACCGTTCATGTTCAGAAGTGCACCGCCACTGTTTCCGGGATTGATCGCTGCATCAGTCTGGATCAGTCCGCTGGCTTCTCCGTCCTCTGTACCGATGCTTCTGTTAAGGGCACTTATCCATCCGGAGGTAACTGACTGTCCATAGCCCAGTGCATTGCCAATGGCAACCACCTGCTCACCGACTACAAGATCGTCCGAGCTTCCCATCTGTGCGATCTTGATCTCATCCATGGTCTCATCCGGAATATCGGATTTCTCCACTGCCACCACTGCCAGATCATTCTCTTCATCGGTACCTTTGATCTTGGCAGAAACTGCGTTATCCACATCCGCATCTCCATCGGAGCTGCTTGCCATAGCCTGGGTTTCTTCTTCCGCTCCTACCACATCACTGCCTGCAAAGCACACAGTAAGTGTAGTCGCTCCAGATACCACATGGTTGTTAGTCGCAATGAGAAGCTCGCTGTCATTTTCTCCTACAATAATACCGGAACCACTTCCTGCACTCTGATACTGCCTCGTTCCATATCCGAAAAAGCTTGGGATCTCCTGCACACTGACAGATGTAATGGCAACGATAGAAGACATGGTTGCCTGGGCTACACCGGCCACTGTACCACTCTCTGCCACAATATCCTTCACAGTAGAATCCGCAGAGCTACTGTCAGTACTGTCCTCTGTCCCGGTAACTGTTTCTGTCTTTCCGATTGTTGTACTGCTGTCATTTCCTCTGTATTTATCTGCTGCAATATTCACGCCCTGAAAAACCACTCCGGCTACCAGCCCAAAGATCACAGCCAGTGCCACCGCAGTGGCTGCTTTCTTTCCAAAGCTGTTGTTGCCTGAAAAATCTCTCTTTTTCCGCGGCTTTTTGGGCGGTATATTTCCACCGGCATAATTACCGGCCTGAGGCTGATGCACCTCATAATGTCCGTATTTTGGTTTCTCCTGCGAAGTGCCTTCACTCTGTCCGGCACCTGCATAACTGTCCTGTCCGCTCTCCTGCATCCTGCGTCCCTCAGAATAAGGATGCGTCAGCGGTTTCTGTTCTGCCGAAGCATTCTTATCCTCATCCGGCAAGCCTGTCCCCCATTTATTCTCTTCACTCATGCCTCTGGTGCTCCCTTCTATGTTATCTGATGCATGTATCTGTTACTGCTCACTCCGTTCTCAGTAACATTTATTTCTCTTATAAAAGACAGTTTAACAGGGAATTGTGTTTAAACTGTGATATCTCTTTTAAAAAACCGTGACCTGCTCTTATTTGTTCTTTTTCCAGTATTCCGGATTCATGGTGCAGGATCGGATCATTTTTTCAGGGAGCTTTTTGTATCGTTTTCCGAGAAAATATCCGGCGTATTTGGAAGCGCTCTGCAAAAACAGTCCGGGGATCAGCCATATGTGGCCTGTTTTCAGAAGATATGCCATGCTTTTTTTTACCAGCCGGATGCCCTCACCTTCGGAAGGCACTCCTTCAAAAACCTCCGGATGCTCCGCCTGGGAAACTCCCAGATCAAAATTCCTGTGGAACTGCTGCATACAGGTGTAATTGTGAGAATGATATACACGCGCTTCTGATACATAGGCAACTCCATAGCCTTTTTTTACCATCCAGCCTGCATAGATCATATCTTCATTAAAAATAGCATGCTCCGGAAATCCACCAATCTCATCATAGATCCTGTGATCATAAGCAGCACAGACGTTGGAGCAGAAATATGTTTTGATCCCGTAGGTCTGTACATCTTTTTCCGTTTTCAGACAGGACTGTTCCGGATAATTAAAGGAACGGGTATATTTTTCCAGAAATCTGCAGTCCTTTTTTGGAAGCTGACGCGCATAAGCGGCTCCTGCCTGTGGATTCTCTGCAAGAGCTCCTACCAGTGCTCCGATCAGTTCCCTGTCTGCCGGCATTGCATCCTGTGTCATAAATACAAGGATCTCCGCATCCGAAAGCTCTGCCGCCTGCCTTCTGGTACCGCCATGGTCAAATTCTTCTTTTGTAAGATGCCGGACTTCCACAAGCGGATATTCCTGTTCCCAGGTCTCTTTCCAGAATTTCTTTTCTGTATTCATGACAAGGATCTTATTGATAGGATATTTCTGTGCGCTGAGTCTTTCCAGCAGTTTTTCAAATTCTTCTCCCGGACGGTATGCCGGGATGATCACGTCTGTTTTTAATGTTTTCATATTTGTCTCCTGTCCAGAAAGGACCACCCGTTACTGGATGGTCCCTTCTGCTGGTTGCTTATTTTGATGTTTTATTCATTCTCCGAATAATCTTCTCCGTCGGTATAATCGCTATAATCCGTATCGGAATCGTCCGTATCTGTGCTGTAATCGTCTCCGGAATAATCCGTATCTGTGCTGTAATCGTCTCCGGAGTAATCCGAATCATAATCTGTGTCTGTGCTGTAATCAGCATCATCACTTGTGTCCGTACTGCTGTAATCTGTGGATGTATCTCCCTGCCACGTGTACGAATCATCCGTTGCGTCATTCGGTGTATCTGTCACCGCAGGTGCAGTGTCCTGCACGTCGCCTCCGCCTGCGATATTTGTGATCTGGGCACTTCTGTTGAGTACATCCTGCGTCGGAGTGTAACTGGTGTCTCCATACAGAAACTGATGCATCTTCAGAACATTGGATTCCAGTGTGGTAGGTACGATAACGCTGCCCTTTACCTGGGCAAATTTATAATCATTGGGGAAGCCTGTAGTTTCATCAATACTGTAGCCGATCATAGCCGGGATCATCTTCAGGATCTCTGTTTTGGAAACAGAAGTTTTGACCATCGGGAATACTTGATCCATAATATCAAAGATAGTGGAAAGTCCTGCCTTTTTCGCCTTATCTACGATCATCTGGATCACTCGTCTCTGTCTCTCGGTACGTCCCATATCAAGACTTGCAGTATAACGGATACGGCAGTAGGAGGTAGCCTGTACACCATTAAGATGATAGGTATCTACGATTGCTTCCTCATCCTCCGGCTTCGGATCCGGCAGTTCGATCGGTGTGTAGCTCTTTCCGGTTTCCTCTGATGTCTCCACACAGTAATTGTTCATATGAACGATCTCCGCATAGGAAAGAGGGATGTCCAATCCTCCGAGGCAGTCTACCACAGTTACCAGCGCATTAAAATCAATGGCAACATAATCTGTGATATTCAGATCCAGATTCGTATTCAGCATGGAAACCGCGTTGGTCGGTCCGCCAAATGCATATGCCGAATTGGCTTTGGAATAGGTATCATCCTTTACATTGAGAAGGGTATCTCTATAGACAGACACAAGTTTGACTGCCTTCGTATCATTGTTGATACTCGCAATGATGATGGTATCACTGTTCTCTGTATTCAGCTTCTCATTCTTGCTTCTGTGGTCCAGTCCGAACAGTGCATAGGTGGTATATCCCGTCATCTGCGGTGCCTGATCATTAGTTACAATATCCTGGTCTGCAAGATCTGTTTCCTGGATGTCGATCTTATCCAGTTTGGCTGAGATCTGACCATAAACGAACAGACCTCCGATAAACAGGAGCAGTACGACGATCTCCAGGATAAATAAAATCTTCTTGCTTTTTTTCCGAGGTTTTGACATCTTTTCCTTTTCCCCTTTTTAGTATGCGTTCTTATTAATAAATCCTTTGAATATGGTAAGAAACATGATCTTTATATCAAATCCCACAGACCAGTTTTCGATATAATACAGATCACACTCTATCCTTTTTCTGATAGAAGTATCTCCACGATAGCCATTTACCTGTGCCCACCCGGTAAGACCCGGCCGCACCTGATGCTTGACCATATAACGTGGTATCTCCTCCCTAAACTTTTCTACAAAAAACGGCCGCTCCGGTCTTGGTCCCACAAGACTCATCTCACCCTTCAGAATGTTAAAAAGCTGTGGAAGCTCATCCAGACTGGTATGACGCATAAATTTACCGATTCCGGTAACTCTTGGATCGTTCTTTACTGTCCACGCCTTTTTTTCTTCTGATTCTTTCTGGATCTCCATGGAACGGAATTTATACATCCGGAAAGTCTGATTGTGAAGCCCGACACGTTCCTGCTTATAGATCAGCGGGCCCGGCGAAGTCAGCTTGATCAGCATACACAACACCAGCATCACTGGTGAGGACACAATGATCGCAACGATCGCGCCTGCAATATCCATAGATCTCTTGATCAGTGCATTAAACGTGTTGCTCAGGGGCACATACCGGATATTGATCACCGGAAGCCCGAGAATATCTTCTGTATATGGTTTGGTCGGAATAATATTATTATAATCCGGAATAAATTTTGTGTGCACGCCGGATTTTTCACAGAGTGCAACGATCTCTTCCAGACGATAATACTCACTTAAGCCCAGGGTAATGGCTATCTCATCCAGACGACTGGATGGAAGGATGATCATCAGATTGGCGATTCGACCGATCACCTTAACGCCCTTATAAGTAGTGCCTGCCGGCACATTGTCATCCAGTATGCCCCTGATCACGTATCCCCATTGCGGATTCTGCAGGATCCTGTCTACATA
The DNA here is from genome assembly GCF_003479245.1 of Ruminococcus sp. AF17-12. Classification (NCBI taxonomy): domain Bacteria; kingdom Bacillati; phylum Bacillota; class Clostridia; order Eubacteriales; family Oscillospiraceae; genus Ruminococcus; species Ruminococcus sp. AF17-12. The sequence continues at coordinate 102,894 of NZ_QUGY01000008.1, read as the reverse complement.
TTCCTCGGCAGCACGGCTGTATCCTACCAGCAGCACCTGTTTCTGGTTCATTCCTTTTTTGCGCATATCCCGGAGAATGTAAAATATAACCATACGCACAAACCATTCCAGGACGATATTGATCACACAGAAAGAAACCAGAGTAAGACGGGAATAGTCCAGCTCTTTAAAATTGTAAAGTGCAAACATGATGATAAGGAGCCCTAACGCATTTGCCTTCACAATTCCGGCAAGTACGAGACGACGCCCCTGCATTCGCATCGGTGTATAAAGATCAAAGGCCTGATAAAGAAGTAAATATCCCGGAATAATGAATATCAGCATAAACATATATTCCTGGACGGTCTTGGACTGGACCGCCGAATGCTCAAAAATTCCCTGAAAACGGATCAGCCAGGCCAGGGCATAGGAGGCCGCGATCACAAATACATCGATCAGCATATGGAGACGACTGAAATTTTTCTGGTTGTCTTTAATCAATTTCCGCCACCTCATTTAAGTTCATTGCTTTTATCTTATAATAGATGAAAACCAAAAGCAATAAAATCTTCCCTCCGAAATATAAAAATTCTGTGAAAATATGGTGTCTTAACCGGCAAAACGCCTAAAAATGTTGATCCAGAGTTCAAACTGGAGCTGTATATAACGCGGAAGATTCCTCATGGAAAATCTGACTTTTTTGTTTTTGCGGCTGATCTGAAAGCCGTTTTTGATGCCTGCAAGGTACTCACGTCCGAATCCCTTGGACGCAAAAAACAGGATCTTCGCACCGAATCCCACCAGAAAAAACGGAAGGTTCAGCACGATCTGGAGAAACGGCATATTCTTATAGATAAGATAAATATTGTTTCTGGAAGAATACCGGATCTTAAACTGATTATATCTGGATCCGCTAGTACCGCTTCCTACATGATAAACTTTCGCTTTTGGAGCATACCAGTTCTGATAACCGCAGATTCTGGCCCGATAACCGATATCCAGATCCTCCAGATAAGCAAAATGCTCCTCATCAAAATCTCCGATCCTGTCAATAAATTTCTTCCGGTAGATCGCAGCTCCCGCACAGGTGGAAAAAATCTTCTGCTCTCGGTCATAATGGCGGATGTCCTTGCCTTTTCCCCTGGCAAAAGCCCAGCCAAGGGCACAGTAATAATTTCCGGCATCATCCATCTTGTCCCTGTCATGAAGCTGGATCATCTTTGCCTGACAGGAAAATGCCTTCTTATGTCTGCGCAGGGCAGCAACCATCTCCTCCAGGAAATCCGGTTCCGCTTCCGTATCATTGTTCAGAAGCAACACATATGGGGAACGTGCCGCATGGATCCCTTCATTGACGGCTCTGCTGAAACCGTAATTCTCCGGAAGCTGTATCATGTGTACCCATGGATATTCCGCTGAAACAAATGCACAGCTGCCATCAGTGGAACCATTATCCACTAGTATAACCTCAAAATTACGGATAGTCTGTCTTTCAAGACTGGAAAGAACACCATCCAGATATGCCATTCCGTTAAAGTTTGGTATGACTACTGATACTTCCTGCATTGCTTTATCCCTTCTTCTTTCCCATTCCCGGAAGGGGCTTCAGGGAATAATTCCATTTGGTTAAAGAAAGATTTTTGTTATAGTATGGATCTCCTTTTTTCAGGATATCCAGCCAGTGACAGCGCATGTATTCGATCTCCGTCTGGAAACGGCGGACCTTTTCCTCGCTGTCCTCAGTGCCTCTTGACTTGGATTCGTAATGATAGAGCTTCACATACGGATCATAGACGATCAGATGGCCGTGGCTTCGCACCTTCAGACAGAGATCCACATCATTAAACGCAACTGCAAGCTCTTCCGTAAAGCCTCCTGCCTCCAGAAAAACTTCCTTCTTCATCATCATACATGCTGCAGTCACACAGCTCATATCCTGCAGAAGAGAGGCCTTATGGAGATATCCGGTACGCTCTGCCGGCATATTCACAAACATGTTCCCGGCAATTCCGCCCATTCCCACCACGCAGCCTGCATGCTGAATGGTGTTATCCGGATAGATCAGCTTGACGCCAACTGCACCTGTTTCCTTACGCTGGCACACGCTCAGCATCTCTGACATCCAGTCCGGATCGATGACCTTTACGTCATTATTCAGAAAAAGCAGATAATCTCCCTTGGCATGGCGCACCCCGAAATTGTTGATGGCAGAATAGTTGAAGCCTTTTTTCCAGCGGATCAGATGGACCCTGGGATCCTCCGAAAGCTTTCTGTAATACCGGAAGATCTCTTCGGAGCTGCTGTTATTCTCCACAATGATGATCTCGTAATTTTTGTAGGCAGTTTTTTCAAAAATGGATTCCACGCAGGCCTGAAGCGTTTCTTTCTCCTCACGGTTCGGAATGATAACAGAAACCAGAGGTTCTCCCTGCACCGGATACTTCACACGGTAAAATCCAAAATCCGGAGTATGCTCCACGGTTCCCGGAGTTCCGGTCCGTTTGAGATTCCCCTCAATGGCACGTCTGCCGGCTTCAAAAGCATACATCTTGCTTGCCGGATTATCTGCTGTGGAGGATTTGTGGGTCCTCCAGTGATAAAGGATCTCCGGTACATGGACCACTTTCCTTGCCTGCTCCACACAGCGGAAAATGAAATCATAATCCTGGGCGCCGTCAAATTCCCGGCGAAATCCGCCCACTGTCTGCACTACGGAACGTCTTACCACCAGAAAATGGCAGATATAATTATTGGATCTTAAAAGATCCAGGTTAAAGTCCGGTTTCAGATGGGGCTGAAAATGTTCAGAAAGATCTGTCGTGACCTTATCCTCATCTGTATAGATCACATCCGCCTCCGGATGCTCCTCCAGTGCCGCCGCGATCTCATACAATGCATTAGGTGCCAGCAGATCATCATGATCCAGAAGTGCGATAAAATCACCCTCTGCCATGGCAAAAGCTGCGTTTGTATTTTCTGCAATGCCAAGATTCTCTTTCAGATCCTGATAGCGGATCCTCCTGTCCATCTCTGCATAGGATCTCAGCACAGTCTGCATGTCCGGATCCTCCGGGCTTCCGTTTGCCAGACACAGCTCCCAGTTCTCATATGTCTGTGCAAGGAGAGAGTCCAGCATCTGTCTTAAAAAACGCTCCGGTGTCAGATATGCAGGTACCACAATGCTGATCAACGGCCCATCCGGAAATTTGCGTTTCCGCTGCTTCTCCAGTGTTTCCTCGTCAGGTCTGTATGCCTCATACCATGGTCCGTAAGGAACCTCTTCCGGTTCAAAACGTTCATGAAGCCGGATCCAGAACTCTTTCAGACCATAATGCTTCAGGTATCTTAAGCCCTTCTGTACTGTATAGGGGGAAAGCTTCTTTATAAGTCTGTCCCATTGGATCTTTCCTGTAGAATCATCTTTACTCATATATTATCTCCGTATTACTCAGTTTGCTGTTACTGTTCACTCTGTTCTCAGTAACAGTTTGATGAACATATTTTACCATTCCATCATTTTTTTTGCAAGGAAGAGAGGAAATGTGTTATACTGAGCTTACGTATGTATTGCTTACATAAGAATTATTTTTTATACAGGAGTACCATTTATCATGAAAAAATCAAGAATAACCACAGCGCTTCTGGCTATTGGGATCTCCGCTTCCATGGTGTTCCAGACTCCAGTTTTCGCCACAGAAGAAACCGCTGTTGCTGTATCCTCCGGTGTTACCACCAATGGGATCAGCGGATGGCCTCAGGGGCCTGAGATCACTTCCGCATCTGCCGTGATCATGGAAGATACTTCCGATACGATTCTCTATGCCAAGGATATGGACACCACGCTTTCTCCGGCCGGCGCAGTTAAGATCATGACCTGTCTTCTGGCACTGGAGAACAGCCAGCTTGACGATCAGGTTACCATGACAGAAACCGGTGTATCCGGTGTTACAGACGGAGGCGCTCATATTTCCTCACAGCTCGGAGAGGTATTTACCATGGAGCAGTGCCTTTACGCTCTGATGCTGGCCTCTGCCAATGACATTGCTCTCCAGGTCGCAGAACAGATCGGCGGATCTGTGGATGCCTTTGTCCAGAAAATGAACGACCGTGCCCGAGAACTTGGATGCACCAATACGGTATTTACCAATCCTACCGGTCTCCCGGATGACAACCAGCATACCACAGCACATGATCTGGCTCTGATCATGCAGGCGGCTATCCGTAATGACAGCTTCCGCACCATCTCCGGAGCCACCTCCTATACGATCCCGGCTACCAATGTTTCCGGCGGTACCCGTAACCTGACAAGCTCTTTTACCATGACAGATCCTGCATCCGCTTCCTATTATGAAGGATGTATCGGCGGTCGTGAAAGTACCACCACTGCTTCCGGAAGCGTTCTTGTCACAGCTGCACAGCGAAATGGTACTACTCTGATCGCAGTAGTCATGAACGGAGCGACCGGTCAGACAGCCAACGAAGCGATCTCACTTCTGGATTACGGTTTTTCCAATTTCCAGCTTCTGAATCTCAGCGAGGATGATTTTCACATCCTGTCCGGCGGCACTGTAATGGTTCCATCCGGTGCGACCGCAGACGACCTGACTACGGAAGATACGGAATCTGATGGTCAGATCTTACGCACCTATTCCTTTGGCGGAACTCAGGTGGGAACTGCAGTTGTCGAGGATTCCTCCCAGGAAAGCTCTTCCGATGTACTGGAAAATGATGAAAACATGGATTCTGCAAAAGCTTATTCCGAATCCAGATCCCAGATCCCGTATTTTGCCATTGGCGGTGTGGGCATCCTGCTCCTTATCCTTCTGCTGTGGCGCATGATCCGGATCATCCGTTCCTGATCTTGGTTCCCAGGCAAATATATTTCAGAATCAAAAAATCCCTCCTATGTACCGGTCATATCCGGATACATAGAAGGGATTTTTTTCTGCCATCTCACCCATCGGGGTGTCAGCCATAAAACGGAACTACCAGGAAGATATAGCATAAAAACGGCGAAGCAGCCAGAAGTGCTGTCAGGACCCGGTATATCCACATTCTGATATTTTCCTTTTTTACAAAACGCTCAAGCAGACGATTCCAGCCGGCTGTCACAAAATACATGGCCGGATACAGTGCCGGCATGATATAACGTCCCTGTGCCTGGTTGTCACTATAATATACATAATACATAAACAGACCCACAGGGATCAGGATCAGAAGGATCAGCAGCAGATGAAAGATCCCTTTTCTGTCCCATTTATCGTACACGGTTATTGTTTTTATCTTCAGCTTTTCACTTCCTGCTGCTTTTCGTTCTTTTACCACAGTACGTTTCTTCGGATAAAATATTCCCAGCATGGTCAAAATACCGATCCCACCCATTCCAAAGAACAGGAAATATGCCTTGCTCACACTATAAGGCATATAGATCTGCATCAGGCCAAAGGTTCCGATAAAGCTTACCAGAACTGTCAGCAGCCAGTTATGCTGCCAGCCCGGGTCCTGATACAGAAGGATATCCTTCCATGACCAGTTCAGCTTCTCCGGTGTAGGGTATCTGGACGGTCTGTAATCAACAGCCGCATATTTTTCCGCACACTGTGCACAGGCTTTTCTTCCGATAAGATCTCCGTCATAGAGAACGGCATTTCGTATAAACCACCAGCCGCATAAGGCAAGGGTTACTGCCGCGATCACGATCCCTCTCCGGAGCAGAAATGCAACTCTCTGTTTTACCGGCTCTTCCCTGCACAGAAGGACTGTCAGGCAGAAAAACAGGAAGCTGCATAAGATCCATCCGTAGGCATTATAGTAGGACAGTGCACAGACTGCCATTCCAACAGCCAGAAGGATCGAATTTCTGAAGCTCCAGTCTCTCGCTTCCAGATAACAGGACCAGGAATACAGGATCATCGCCATGGATAAAAGCGCCAGGGAATCCGTGTTTACATAAGTTCCCAGAAACAATGCCTGCGGCATAAAGCCTGCCAGTGCGGCAAACAGCCATCTTCCCTCTTTCGGAAAAAGCTTTCCGGATGCTTTCACCACAAAATATACCGCTCCAGTCACAAAGAGCACATCTGCCATCCTCGCCGCATGGAGTAATCCGTCTGCAGATGCATGGAACAAACCTGCGATCCCCATAAAGACAGCAGATACCATATAGGAAAGGATCGGATAATAGGCATAGGAAATCCCCCATGTCGCATCACGGATGGTTGGCTCATCTCCAAGAGGCAGCTTTCCCGGATGCTCATGAAGATACTGTGCCACCATGTAGCGCATTTTTTCATCGGGGCCTGCCCCCAGGGGCTGCATAAACGCCCATGCAGTCAGGAGCAGAAATGCTGCCAGGACAAGAACCCCTGCCTGAACTCTCTCATCCTTCCAGATTTTTTTCTTTTCCAAAATATAACCTCCTATATCCGCTTCAGAGAGAAATCCTGGCTCTCCAGTGTAAGGTTCGGATTATAGTAAGGATCTCCGTCACGGAGGATCTCCGGCCAGTGCTTCTCAAAGGAAGCGATCTCGCGGTTAAATCTTGCCACCTTCTCCGGTGTATCCTCAAGACCTCTGGATTTGGATTCATAGTGATAAAGCTCCGCATAAGGATTGTATACAACCAGATATCCGGCTTTTCCCAGACGAAGGCAGAAATCTATGTCATTAAAGGCAACCTGAAATTCCTCACTTAATCCGTGAACCTTATCAAAGGCCTCACGCTTCACCATCATGCAGGCTGCGGTTACAGCGCTGTAATCCTGGGCACAGATGATCCTGTGGCAGTATCCGGTAGCGTCTCTCTTCTGCTGCACAAAGCAGTGTCCCGCAATACCGCCGAAGCCAACGACTACTCCTGCATGCTGCACGGTATCATCCTCATAATAGAGCCGCGCTCCTACAGCTCCCACATCCGGTCTCATACAGTATCCCAGAAGCTGCTCCAGACAGTCCGGGCTGATGATCTCCGTATCATTGTTGAGAAGAAGCAGATAGTCACCCTTAGCATGAGCAGCTCCGAAATTATTGATGGCAGAATAGTTGAAAATACCATCCCAGTACACCACATGGGCTTTCGGATTGGATGCTTCCAGCTCTTTATAGTAAGCAAAGGTCTCATCCTCCGTACTGTTGTTCTCCACGATCACATACTCATAATTGCGGTAAGTTGCCTTTTCTTCGATGGAATCAATACATCTCTTCAGATCATCAATGTGATCCTTGTTTGGGATGATGATGGAGATCAGCGGTTTTTCCTCCCAGAGGAATTTTGTACGGTAAAGTCCAAGATATTCACCCTTTTCGATTTCCACCGGAACTCCGATCCTGTCATAATGAGCCTTGATGGCACGTGCTCCTGCATCAAAGGCATACATCTTGCTTTCCGGATTCTCTGCTGTGGAATCCTCATGGCATCTCCAATGATAAAGGATCCTGGGGATATGATGGATCTGCTCTCTTCCCGCAGCTTCCACACAGCGGAACACAAAATCATAATCCTGTGCACCGTCAAATTCCTTTTTCAGCATTCCGATCTGATCCACGATCTCTTTTTTTACGACAAAAAGATGACAGATGTAGTTTACTGTACACAAAAGATCAATATTGAAGTCCGGTTTGAAATGCGGCTGAAAGAATTTGTGCCCGTCCATGGACATCTTATCTTCATCGGAATACAGAACCTTAAGCTCCGGATCCTCATTCAGCGCTTTCACACACCGGAACAGAGCGTCCGGCGTCAGCTCATCATCATGATCTGCAAACACGATAAAATCTCCTGTTGCCGCTTTCATGGCCGCATTGGTATTCTCTGCGATCTGAAGTGCCTGGTCGTTGCGGATCACACGGATCCTGTCATCACTTTTTTCCAGCCTGTTCAGATAATCGGTAAGAGGAGAATCTGCTCCGCTTCCGTCGGAAAGACAGAGTTCCCAGTTCCCGTAGGTCTGGGCTTCTATGGAATCTACCAGCTGCTGGAGATATTTTTCCGGTGTTTTGTAAAGCGGGATCACAATACTGAATTTTGGATTCCTGGAAAATTTCGTTTTTCTTTCTTCTGCAAGCTCTGCCTTGTCCGGCAGATGCTTCACAATCCATTTGGAATAATCCACCGGACGGTTTTTACGGTCCAGCACCTTTCCAAATACCTTTCCGGTAAGGGCTGCTGCCCCGTGAAGCTTCATGTAACGGCTTCCCTTACGGAAATATACCGCAACTTTCTCCGCAAGGCGCTTCTGTGGCTGCAGATGTACCAGACGAAGCGTCCGCACATTGCCTGCCTCAAATACAATGTAGAATTCCTTCACACTGTCATAATGGAATTCAAAGAAAAAACCGCTCTTCTCATCGATCTCTGTTTCCTGGTACTGATTCTGTACATCCACACGTTTCAGTCTGGTGATCTCGCAGGGGATTTCCTTCCGGCTGCGATCCTCCAGGCGTATGGTCAGGGGGCTGTTAAAGGCTGCCCAGCCACGGACACGGCAGATCTTTTCCCCGGCTTCCACCTCGATGCTCTCAATAAAGTACTGCGGTTTTCCCTGTTTCCTGTAAAGCTGTGCTGCCGAAACAGAAAACCACCGGATACGTTTTTCACCCTTTACCGCATAAACAACAAGCTTCTTTTTGCCCTCCAGATCCGGCAGGCAGATTTCCATCTGCACACGTTCTCCGTTTACCAGATCCAGATCCTTAAAGCGCTCCAGGGCGCTGACACGCTCCTGGGCACTGATGGCTGCCGGAAGCTTTTCCCCGTCAAGAACGGCTTCCGGCTTATGATCCTTCGGCCAGGTTCCCTGAAGGTGATACAGAGAACTGTCCTTCAGGTCAAACCTGTCCTTTTCTACTTCGTATAGCTCTCGCTGCATAACAATTCCTCCATTGCATCCTTTCCGGTATTTACTGTAAGGTAATGTTCCATAACCTTCTGATGTGCAGCCTCACCCATGGCTTTTCTGGCCTTCTCATCAGTAACCAGAGCTTCCAAGGCATTGACCCACTCTTCTTTTGTGGTGCACATCCAGCCATCTTTTCCGTTTTCGACCACGTATTCCATCTCACAGTTACGGCTCATGACACTCGGAACCTTTACAAGGGCAGCCTCTGTCCACTTATTCTCGGATTTGCACCAGTGGAACAGGCTGTTCTCCAGTGGCATCAGATTGATATCAAGTCCTGCGATCACGGCAGGCAGCTGTCTCCAGTCCATAAACGGAAGCTTCTCGATGCGGTTCTGCACCGGCTCCATTCCGGATTCATCCAATACACCCACCAGCTTCAGGTAAACCTCCGGGTGGCGCTCCATCACCTCCAGAAGTGCTGCCTCCACCTGGGCAAAATCCTGATCATGCGTTTTGGAACCACTTAAATATCCGATATAGATCCGGTCTTTAGCCTTGTCTGTCTGCTCCACAGCCTCGTGAGACAAGATCTCCATCTCCATACTCATACAGTTTCGGTTGATCACCACCGGTTTTTCCGGAAATTCTTCCCGGATCTCTCCTGCCAGTGTCTCCGTAGATGTAAAATATCCGTCGCAGAATCCCATACATCCGCGGATACGGTCTGTAGTTGTGCGGAAGTCACTGTACTCGCTTCCCTTCAGGAAATGCAGCCCGGAAATTTTTTCGTAATTAAATACCAGGTCATCCACATCATAGTAAACAGGGATTCCGGCTGCTTTCGCCCGGTTGGCAAGCAGTTCTGCTTCCATCAGCTTGCTGCAGCGGTACATCACGATCGCTGTATATTCCTCGATCTTTTCCTGCTCTGCCTGGTCTATCTGGATAAACTTCGATGCATAGCCTTTAAGGATCAGCTGCTCCCGGAAATGCTCCACACGATATCTGGAAGCAAAGGAAATCTCCTCTCCTACGAAAAGAAGCCTGCGTTTTTCCACAGGGAGCTCACTTTCGCCGAGAGTTTTCCACAGAGAAATCATCTCTTCCACAATATTCTCCGGCTTCTCATCTTTCAGGACAAGGCCCTTGGCATAGCGTTTCACACGTTCTACAGGTGCACCTACCGGAAGTACCGCTACCGGAAATCCCATGGAAATGATCTCCGAGGTTGTGTAGGAGAAGGTCTCCGGCCATACGGACGGGATCAGGAACATATCAATATCCTGCTCCAGGGTAAGTCTTGGAATCTCCTCTCTTGTATATCTTCCTGTCTGGGAAAATACCGGACTTTCGATCTCTTCGTCGGAAGTACCGATCAGTCTCAGACGGATATTCAGTTCATTCTCTTCGATATATCCTGCAAGCGCCTTCACAACCTCCAGGCCTTTTTTGTAGCAGAGTACGCCGATAAGACCAATGTTAAAGGTCTCTGTTGTTTTTTTATTTTTTTTCACTGCCGGAAGGTAATGGGGTGCATGCGGGATCACATGGAGATTGTATACATCCGGATAAGCACGCTTGAACAGCCTTGCCGTATCATCGGAAAATGCACGGATCTCATCACAGTTTGACAGAAATTCCCGGAATTTTGTACGCCAGAGCGTTCCGGTTCCGTATTCTGTGCAGGCATTGCTGCGGTTATCCGGAATACATTTATCGCAGACCTCACAGGATGGAACACCACAGTATTTTCCTTCTGCATCGATCAGATTCACTGCCGGGCAAAGGGCAAAGAAATCATGAAGAAGCATAAGGAGCTTCGCACCCTGCTCTCTCTTAAGACGCAGGATACGTTCCAGGGTTCCGTAAAGATTCTGATAGGTTACAAGCTCGTTGATCCAGATCTCATCCACACGCATCAGCTCACCAAGGGCAGTTTCCAGATCATTTGCAAAAAATTCCATCTCATACTGCTTATACTGATACGTAAAGTAAAAACGATTGCTTACGATATTATAGCGGATGGTCACAAAACGGTATCCTTCCCGCAGAGCCAGACGTCTTTTTTCCACAAGATAAGCCGTTGCACCGCCGCCAAGATCATGGTCAAAGGCCACAATGGTAGGCACATCCAGCTTCCTGTTGAGAAGCTTCATTTCCACGTAGAGTCTTACCGGACGAAGCGGGTCTCTTCTGCAGTAATCCGCAGTATCCTTGTTGTAATCCGGATGCTTGCGGAGCAGCGCCTCACTGTGCTCTTTCAGAAGTCTCTGCTTTTCCTCAGACGGGAAGCTTCCACCATGCTTGTGATATACAAACAGGTTATCCACATGCACGTTCTCATAGCCTGCAGCTATGGCACGCTGGCACCAGTCATTCTCCTCACCGTAGCCTTTTCCGAAATTCTCCTCATCCAGAAGGCCAACCTCCTGGATCGCTTTCAGGTTCATACCCATGCAGAAGCCCACACCGGTAGGCATAGCCGGATACTGCGGACGGATCATGCGGAATTCATCATCGATCTCCCACAGCGGCATTCCCTCAAACAGTTTGTTATCCCGGCAGAAATCCGGGAAGCTGCAGATGGTTCCGCAGGTGGTAAACGGTGTAGTGGTTGCAATGTTTTCCTTGGCAAAGATCGGAAGCATCAGGCGCTCCAGCCACTCTTCCGGAACCTCCACATCTGTATTTACAAGAGCCACATGATTTTCCGCCATCTTTAATCCACGGTTTACAGACGGAAGAAAGCCCATATTGGTCTCATTATTCAGAAGTACCACATTGTCATGCTCTGCGGCATATTTTTCCAGATAGTTTCCTACCTCAGGATCCGGACTCTTGTCATTTACGATGATCAGACGATAAGGAACCTTTGTCTTTTCAATTCCGGAAAACAGGGCATCAAAATACTCCAGTCCGTTGTAAACCGGCACGATCACATCCACCTTCTGCTGATAGACTGCCTGTGGATATGCCTTTCTCGCACTGCGTATATGACGCTGTTTGAAATGACGGAGATTTCCGATACTCTTCGGATCTTCGATCGCGTATACCAGAAGCTCTTTCTGATCCCTGGTTCCCGGGATCTTTCCGATAAGGAATCTTCCGGTATCCGCTGCGGTTCCGTATTCCAGGAAAACAGAAGTCTCTGCCGGCGCAAGAACCGTTGCCAAGAAAGAAAATCCGGCACTTTCCGCATCCGGATTTCCAATGGCATTAGCCACATCCGTACGGTAGATCGTAGTACAGGAAGCCTCCTGAAGCTTCTGTGTTCCCTGATAAAATGCGATCCTTGGCTGTCCCATAGACGCAAACGTCGGATCAAAGGCCCAGCCAATGGCATTTAAGGTGCCATTCTCATAATGGAAGAAATCAACACTGCCCATACAGGTAGGAGTTGTCTCCACTCCCATCACTGCTGCCGGCTCTGTATGATAACGAAGAACCTTTTTGACCAGTCTCTTTACCTGCGCTTTTTTGCCTGGATGACGAAGGGCCTCTTCCTGCGCACGTGCTGCTTCCTCTGCAGCCTGCTTTGCGGCACGTTCAGCCTCTTTTCTGACACGCTCCTGTTCTCTTCGTACTTCACGCTCTTTTTCAAAGGCCAGAAGCTTTTCCACATCCGGAAGCTCAAGGCAGTCAAGTTTTCCCTCTATTACGATCCTGTCCACATTTTCCGGGTGCGTAACATCGATAAGATAAAAGCCATCGGTGGTAAAAAACGCAGTGGTACTGTTATCCACCTTCATATGGACACCCTGAGGCACAAGCTCCGCACTGCATCCGCAATCCAGACGCTCTATCCTCACTTTCAGGAAATGACCGTTTGCAGGATTCCAGCGGAGATTTCGTATTCCTTTGATACCGGAAAGCGCAAACTCTACCCGGAAACGGTTTCCGGAAAGTTTTCCCTCTGCATAAAGTGTATGCTCTTCACAGAATCCCTCACCAAGATCATAGTACAGCTTGCTGTGCATCTGGTGCTTTTCTCTTTCTCTGTTCACCAGCTCTGTTACGGAAACCGGCACCTTTTTCTGTTCAAACGGGATCAGGGAACCACAGCCCACATACTCATAGACGAAATGCATGGTCCAATCCATAAATATCTCATAGTCTGTATAGCTGATATCAAACTCCGCCATCATCTCATCCTCATGACATAACCGCGGCAGCTCAGAAACATGTGTATACAGTTCATGGATCAGGCGCCACATGATAAAATTCACAGGCACAGGGAAATCAAACATCCACTCATAATCTATGATCTGATTTTCCTTTTCTCCCATAAAGATGTTGCTGCAGATCAGGTCCACATTGGCCGGGCAGACACATTCGTAATCCTCTCTTCCCGGATGATCACCAAATACCTCGCGGAACTCTCCGGTCCTGTAATCCACAATCTGACGAGCCCCGAAAAATTCCTGATAGAATTTTTTAAGAAGGGCCTTGATCTCTTCAAGATCTTCTTTCTGGGCAAGCTCTGCGATTTCCTGGTGAAGAGTTTTTCCAGTAAGGAGCGGATAAGAGATCTTTCCGTTTTCTGCCCTGCAGGGAAGATTCTTGTATTTATCGGATCCGGTACTCTTTGTTCCGGTTTTTTCCAGTTTTTCCACAAATTCCTCAGCCTGGGGCACCATAGCCTCTTTTTCCGCACGGACCTCTCCGTTCTCCCGGACGATTCTGGTCAGAAGACGGAACTTTTCTTTTCGCTCCTGGTTCAGCTTCACATAAAGGATTTCCTCCGGGTCCTGATTCTCGGTACGTCCTGCCTCCACAAGAAAAGAATTCACAAAGCTGTCCAGGATCTTCTCTTTTTCGAAGGCCTTTACGCCTTCACTTTCTGCAAAAAGATCTGCTGTCTTATCTGTGTATACAGGATAGCTTCTTCCGTAGGAATTGGTATAAAGGCTCTCATCTGTAAAAATCTCTGTCGGAAATTTATAATCCGGATACGGGTAGTAAAAGCGCAGAAAAGGAAAGCCGCTGTTTTCCAGCAGCTCTCCCAGTTCATTCTTGGAAAAGGTGCGCACAGACTGATTTCCCGGATATCCATTGATCCCGAAAAAATGAAGATCTGTGTGATCCTCCGGTGCTCCGGCAAAGTACTTCAATCCCAGTCTGTTCTCAATGGCGATCAGAAGTCTTCCCTCCGGCTTCAGATAAGCGCCCATACGCTGAAGAAATGTCTCGTAAGGAGTTTTTCCCTCGGTAAAGCTCATGGCATACTCCAGCACACCGTTTACTACCACATAGTCGAATTTTTCCGGAAAAGTCATGTCATTCAGGTTTCCAACCATGATCGTCAGATTTTCCTTATCCCTGTTTCTCGCATAATTGATATCTGCCCGACGTTTGGAAAGCTCCACGGAAGTCACATGACCGGCCTTGCGGCAAAGCATTCCGGTAATGGCTCCGCATCCGGCTCCGATCTCCAGAACGGAATCTGCCTTTTTCAGAGGATACCAGCTTAAGATATTCTCCCGCAGCCCTGAAAAATGGTAGACCATTGGAAAACTCACCTCTTCCTCCGGCAGGTCTTCAAAAGATTTGCCTTCCTGTGCCATTTTCAGAAGTGTTTCCTCGATATCCCCATCGGAATAATGATCCTTCGCCGTATAATAATCTAAATTCAACTCCGCCATAGTCGTTCCTCCACTTATTTCACAGATACTTTGGAAAACAGATCAAAATATCCCACTGCTTTCTTATCTGTGATCACGGTCAGGTTACACACATCGTAAAGACGATGAAATACGGTAAAATCGCCGTCTTTATATCCGGTGCAGCCCAGACACAGCATATATTCCCCTGCCTCCAGAGGCATCACCTGTTTGAAGGTGATCTCACGGACATCGCCTGCCTTCTGCGGTTTCAGAGGCGTATGTTCATACATGGTATTGGTTCCTGTGATCTCGGTGCCTTTCAGATCTTTCAGGGTAAATGCAAAGATCGGATCGCTGACATCTGCCTGGAACTTCACTTTCATCTGAACGGAAAATTCCTTGCCTTTTTCGATCACATTGGTGATCATACCTGTATCATCCCGGATGGCAAAATCCACGATCTCGCCAAGCTTACTGCCGTATTCCAGGACCTTGGGATTCAGGTTCAGGCTGTCCTTCATAGCTTTACCGCTTCCGGTATGTGCTTTCAGTGAAACGTCTGCTCCGGCTGCCTGGTTCTCCGTCACCTGTCCCTCTTCTGCATCGTCTGTGTTTTCTTCCAGATCTGCATCGTCATACTGATTGACCAGCACACGACGGTAAAGATTGACCATCTCCTTGGCACCACCCTCTGCAAGCTTCTCACCTTTGTTTAGAAGCACAACACGGTCACAGTATTTTCCGATGCTGCTCAGGTCATGGCTTACAAACAGAATGGTCTTCCCCATTTCCTTGAACTCTTCGAACTTCCGGTAACATTTTGCCTGGAAAAATACATCTCCTACGGAAAGAGCCTCATCAACGATCAGGATCTCCGGATCGATATTGATAGCTACCGCAAAAGCCAGACGCACGAACATACCACTGGAATATGTTTTTACCGGCTGATAGATAAAATCACCGATATCTGCAAAATCCAGAATAGACTGCAGCTTGGCATCGATCTCTTCCCTAGAAAAACCGATCATGCTTCCGTTGAGATATACATTTTCAAGTCCGGAATATTCTCCGTTAAATCCGGCTCCCAGCTCCAGAAGCGCTGAGATCCTTCCGTTTACGGCTATTTCTCCGGCCGTAGGCGAAAGTACGCCGGTGATGATCTTCAGGATCGTGGATTTACCGGAACCATTTGTTCCGATAATTCCCACTGTTTCTCCCTTATGCACCTGAAAGGATACATGGTTGAGCGCATAATGCTCTTTATATTTCTTTTTTCTGGATAATCCCAGGGACTCCTTAAGACGATCCATAGGATTATCGTAAAGCTTGTACATCTTACTGACATCATTTACTGAAATCGCAATATCTTCTGCCATTTTCAACCTCACTTTTGTGTAAATCGTTCACTCTCACAATCTGCCGCCATTCTGCTTTTTATCCTTACAGAGCAAATCCCCCATGGGAACTGTCCGATCCGGATCAGGCGGATATCCGCCATCCGCATTCAATTAAAGCACATCTGCAAAATGCGGCTTCAGACGTTTGAATATCACAGATCCCAGTCCGAAAAGCAGGATCGTAACTACCCAGAAATAGATCGTCCATGAAGCATGGTTCCAGATCCCGATATGCCCAAGCATGGAATCACGGTAGCCCGTAACTACATAGTACATCGGATTCAGCTTAAACAGCTTGATCAGCCATGGATGTGAAGAAAGCATATTGATATCCCACATGATCGGTGTAAGCCATACACCCACCTGAAGAAAAATACTGATGATCTGGGTCAGATCACGGAAAAAAATGACGATCGCACTTGTAGCATACACAAGTCCCAGTACAAAAAGGAAGGTGCAGACAGAGTAATAAATGATCTGCAGTGTATAAAGGCTTGGTGTATATCCGTAGCATGCACATAAGATCAGTGCAAAGGCCACAAAGAAAACATGCACGAAAAGTGCGGAGATGATCTTTACGATGGGAAGGATGCTGATCTTGAATACAACCTTCTTCACAAGATAATTGTATTCGATCAGGGCATTGGTTCCACCGTTTAATGCATCCTGGAAGAAAAACCACGGCACGATACCGGATACCAGATAGAGTACAAAAGGGTAATCCGATACCGTTCCGGCCTTCAGTCCTACGGAAAATACAAACCAGTAGACCAGGATCGTTACGATAGGCTGGATAAATGCCCAGACAATACCAAGATAGGATCCTGCATATTTTGTTTTGAAATCATTTTTTGCAAGGCTTAAAACCAGCTTTCGATTCTGGTACAGCTCCGCCGGCAAAGCTAATATTTTCTTCATTCTGCAATTCCTTATCGATTCTTATATTCCTCGAAGCTTCCCCACTTCTGGTCCTTGTCGGAGAAAATAAGCTCCATGCCTTCCGGGATCGGCCACTCAACGTTAATGTCCTTGTCATTCCAGATCAGTCCGCCCTCATCGTTTGGATGATAGAAATCAGAGCACTTGTAGGTGAACTCTGCATTCTCGGAAAGTACTAGGAAACCATGAGCAAATCCCTTAGGAATAAAGAACTGTTTCTTGTTTTCTGCGGAAAGGACTACACCATACCATTTTCCAAAGGTCTTGGAGCCTTCACGAAGGTCAACCGCAACATCAAACACTTCTCCGTTTACCACACGTACCAGTTTATCCTGGGGATAGCTGATCTGGAAATGAAGTCCGCGGAGAACACCGTAACGGGAGCTGGACTGATTGTCCTGAACGAATTCCACATCAATGCCTGCTTCCTTGAAATCGTTATAATTGTATGTTTCCATAAAATATCCTCTGGAATCACCAAATACAGTTGGCTCGATCACTTTCAGTCCTTCAATATCTCCGCACTGTGTTACTTTTATTTTTCCCATTTTTTCTTTCTCCTTTTCTGTTTTGATTTATTTGTGATGTTTCTTTTCTTTTATTCTGAGAGCCGCAAGAAGGGCGATCAGGATCAGGATCATCGCTGCCATGATCATAAGAAGGATCTTACGCAGGGCAGGAATGCTCTTTTTTTCGCTGGTACTCTCTCCGGCTGTACTCTTCTCTGTTGTTTTGCTGTTATCTTCCTCTGCTGATTCTGTGGAAGCTTCCACTTCGGAGCTGTCCGCTTCCTGGCTGTCCTCTGCCGCCGCGGTCGGTTCCGGTACCGGTGTATCAGTTGCCTGTGCAACACTTGCGGTACCGATCAGATAATCTCCGAAATAGTAACCGGTTTCTGTTTTCCCATTGGTATTCTCTGACTTCTCGGTAAGGGAATTCAGCTCCACCCCTTTTGGAAGGAATACATAGCCGCCATTTACTTCTGTTTTTGTGAAATTCTCAAATGCGTAATTAAACATAGCTGTACTGTCCATACAGGAATTGGAAAGCTCTGTTCCACGCATAGTCACTGCAATATATGTGGTATTATCTCTGGTCACTCCTGTGACAAGTGTATGCCCTGCCGCAACGGTAGTTCCGGTTTTTCCACCAATGCAGCCTTCATAGTAAAATCCGCTTTCCGGTGCAAACATAGGATGATGGGTATGCAGGATCCTCTGCTGGCTGTTCATATTTGTAGGCTGGATGATATAGTCCGGTGTGCCCACGACCGTACGGAATGTTTCATTTTTCAGGCCTTCTCGGAAGATCAGCGCCATATCCCGTGCTGAAGAATAATGATTATCATCCGGAAGTCCGCTGGAATTTGCAAAATGTGTATTGGTACATCCGATCTCACTGGCGCGCTGGTTCATCATATCGATAAATGCCTGCTCTGTCCCGCCGATATGCTCTGCGATCTGTGCCGCAACGTCATTGGCAGACTGGATGATCAGAGCATGAAGACAATCCTCCATAGTCAGGACTTCGCCCACCTTTGTGCCGATATTACTGGAATCTGCCGTAACATTACGCACCCCGGTCTCTGTAAAGGTCACCTTCTCATCCATGGTGGAGTTCTCCACTGCCACCAGCAAGGTCATGATCTTGGTAATGCTGGCCGGATATCTCTGTTCATCTCCGCCCTTGTTATAAAGAACAACTCCTGTGTCTGCATCCATCAGGATACCGGTATCTGAGGTAATATCCGGTCCTGCCGGCCATCCCTGGATCTGGTTGGTGCTGATATCATATTTCGCATTCAGATCCACTGCAGCCATGGTCTGTAACGGCAGCATCAACGCCACACTGACTGCTGCGAAAACTGCCAGTAATTTTTTTGTTTTTTTCATAGCTCTCCCCTTCTTCTGTTAAAACCCGTCAAAGGAAGCAATCGCATCCACAACTCTCTTCGCATCCTCCATATCCAGATTATAGAACATGGGCAGTCGCATAAGACGCTCGCTTTCTTTTGTAGTATAAACATCTTCTCCGGAAAATCTTCCGAATTTTTTTCCTGCCGGTGCGGAATGAAGGGGTACATAATGGAACACACTGCAGATATCCTTTTCGCGGAGATATTTCAGAAGCCTTGTGCGTACCTGGATATCATGTACCTTAATGTAGTACATATGTGCATTATGTGTGCATTCTTCCGGTACATAAGGCTGCTGGATCTTTCCTTCCTCCGCCAGAAACCTGAGGTTCTCATTGTAAAAATCATAGATCTGCATCCGCTTATCGCTGATCTTCTTATGCTGCTCCAGCTGGGCATAAAGATATGCCGCATTCAATTCGCTCGGAAGATAGGATGATCCATAATCCATCCAGCGGTATTTATCTACCTGACCACGGAAAAACTTACTGCGGTCCGTTCCTTTTTCTCTCAGGATCTCTGCCTTCTCCAGGTACTGCTCCCCGTTGAACAGGATCGCACCGCCCTCTCCCATGGTATAGTTCTTAGTTTCATGGAAGCTGTAGCAGCCAAAATCTCCAATAGTACCAAGGGCTTTTCCCTTATAGTAGGCATCCACACCCTGGGCCGCGTCTTCCACTACCTTCAGATCATGTCTTCCGGCAATCTCCATGATCGTATCCATCTCGCAGGCTACTCCTGCATAATGGACCGGAACGATCGCGCGGGTCTTATCTGTGATCGCCTGTTCGATCAGCTTCTCGTCAATATTCATGGTATCCGGCCGGATATCCACAAATACGATTCTTGCACCGCGAAGCACAAAGGCATCTGCCGTTGATACAAAAGTATAAGACGGCATGATCACCTCATCGCCAGGCTGGATATCTGCCAAAAAAGCAGCCATCTCCAGTGCATGGGTACAGGAGGTTGTCAGCATCACATGACCCACATGAAAGCGCTCTTCCATCCATGCAGAACATTTCTTCGTGTAGATCCCGTCGCCGCAGAGCATTCCCCGTTCTACTGCGTCACGGATGTACTCAAATTCCTTACCTGTAAACGCAGGTCTGTTAAAATCAATCATGTATTTCCTCTTTATTTCTTATTCTTCATGGTTTTTCTACATTAACTGCACATTCCATTTTCTCACACTCATGTTGTAAATTCAATGCCTATTTTTCTGCCGGTGCATAATCCGGGATCTGATTATGGTATGCCACCTCTTGGCCGTTGGGATCCAGAATATGCATTTCCTCATAAAACTCTTCTGTGAGAAGATCCATTTCCTTACGATTCTCTGTTTTTACATAATATAATGCCAGATACGGATTAGGGCCATGCTCAATGACCTTCTCTCCTTCCTGATAAAAGATCCAGGGCTTTTCCACCTGTTCTTTCTCTCCCAGCCGGACTGCCGCAGACTGATCTTCGATGGTAAGAAGCCTTCCCTGAAAATAAATGACAGCTCCACAGCACTGTGGTTTATGAACATCGTGTTCTGCCAGCATTTTTTCCAGCTTATCCGGATCATAGAGAGATGCAAGAAGAAGCTCTTCCATATTAAAGCCATAGACCATATCGGTCAATTCATGCTCATATCCGAAAAATCGTGCGGCGATCTCGCAGACCTGGATACCTTCTCCCGGCTTCCAGAAAAACTGCATGGAAAGGGCTCCGTCTTTCTGACCGGTTCTGTCCGCATATGCCTGAAGAAGTTCTGTGGCAGGCTTTTCAACTTTTGACAATAATCTGGAAGGATACACATTTCTTGTGCTGATGGGGATCTCACCTTTGGCAACAAATGTCTTTTCACGGTCTGCAATACTGATCACATGGACTTTTCCATGCCGCACCCAGGTCATCATATTGAATTCATAGCCATCGTTATATTCTTCCACCAAAATCTCCGGCATATCAGAAAATCCTGCTGTTTTTTCTGCCCCGTTTATCAGCTCCTCCAGATCTTCGGATATATAGATCCCGCGGGAGCCGTATTTATCCAGTGGCTTGCTGACCACCGGATAACGAAGTCCCTCAAGCAGCTCTTGCAGCTGAGTTCTTTTGGACCTGTCTTTAAAATATGCGATCGGGATTTTTCGAAAGCCTGGAGTGGGAAGTCCCAGTTCAGTAAGCAGTGCTCTGGTCGCTGATTTATCACGATACCAGGGAAGCTGCTCCGGTTTCAGATAACAGGGGATTCCTGCCCGGTCCGCGATCTTTACCATACATTCCAGAAGAAGGTCGGAAAAGGATGTGATGATCCCATCGATCTCTTTTTCTCGGCAGAGACAGGCGATCCGTTCCGTATCTGTTACCGGGATCTGAAATGCCTCATCTGCAAATTTTCTTGCCGGACCATCCGGATATCCGTCGCAGACAATGGTGTAGTATCCTTTTTCGCGGGCCTTCTGCACCAGCTGCTCAAATTCTCCCAACGTTCCCAGTATCAGCAATCTGTGTTTCATGATTCCGTTTCCTCCCATTCTCTTATGGAATCCGCGATATACTGCATTTCTTCTGCCCCGTATCTCTGGTCACAGGGAAGCGGCAGCACATTGGCAGCCCAGTCATATTCCATGGTATCCCTGTCAAATTCTTCCAGGATATTACGCCAGTTTGTCGGCACAAAAATCTTCCGGCCTGCCAGCCAGCGTCGAAGCTCTAATCCGTTCTTATGATAATACGGATAGGCAAACGGTCCCTCCGGCACCTCCCCTGTAAAAGCATTCCTTGAAGGAAGAAGCTGCGACAGCAGACGGTAGTTCTGTTCTCTTCTTGTTTTGATACCGGAATAATCCATAGTCCTGAGGAGGTTTCCGGTCAGACGGGACATTCGGCGGATCTCCATCTCATGATAATTTGCTGCATTATCCAGCATTTTCTGATAGAAGGTTCCGGCATCATATTCATAACGTCCCAGAATATGCTCCATTCTTCCCATGGAATGGTCCAGAGGCTTCTTTTCCGGTTCCAGTTCCGCATCGGTAGACAGATATGCTCCGTCACTGACTCCGAGAAATTTTCTGCAGGAGTACAGAGTGTCCACACCCGGCAGCGGCTTCTGAAAAAACGCATGCGTATGATCCACAATGATATTTCCATAGATTTTTTTATATTTCCGGATCTTATCATCAGTAAGCTGGCCATAATAATTTACCAGATACAGATATTCTCCTTCCGGAAGAGTTCTCTCCTCAAGAACCGGATGCAGACCTTCATCCATATGATAAAATTCGATTTCTGCCCCGGACCTCTCACAGGCACCGGTTACGGAATCGCAGAGAAAAAATGGCAGGTAGATCTTTTTGCACCTGCGTGCTTCCATCAGCCACAAAAGCGCTGTTCTTCCGAGATTCACGCCGCAGAGATCCGGATAGTATTCCTGTCCCGCCGGTTCTTCCAGTTCCAGATAGCCGCCGATCTCTTTTTTCATCAGTCTGTCTCCTCCTGACGGATCACATAGTGCGGCATCTTTTTGGCCTCATTGAGAATATTCATGAGATAAATACCGATGATCCCGATCGAAAGCAATGTCAGTCCGAAAAATGCCAGCATCACAAGCATCAGAGATGTCCAACCTTCCACTGAGATCCCGCACAGAAAATATCTCACCAGATAATAGATCCCCAGTAAAAAGCTTACCAGAAAACTGGCAATGCCGATGTTTCGCACCATAAGCAACGGAAATGCCGTATGGGCAGTAATATCATAGATGAGATCCTTCACAAGGCGGCGAAAAGAATATCCGCTCTTTCCATATGCACGTGCTGCATGCTGCACCGGAACATTGATGATACGGTTGGAGCTTAAAACCAGAAGATTTCCAATCTGCGGAAGATATGTATTGGTCTTCAGCATGGCTTCCACCAGAAACCGGCGGATCAGTCGATAACTGGTGATCTGAAGGTTCGGATCCTTGCCGAGCATTTTGGAAGTTGCCCATACAGACAGCTTTGTGCCCAGCTTCCGAATCAGATTATGCTTACGTCCTTCATAGCTTGCAATGATCACATCCACATCGTCACGTTCCTTCATTACATTGATCATTTTGGGGAGCTCCTCAGGCTGATGCTGAAGGTCATCATCCATAGTTACGATGAACTCTCCCTTTGCATGGGCAAATCCGCACAGAAGCGCAGGATGCTGTCCGAAATTCCTTGCCATCTGGATGATCTTGACACGGGGATCTTTTTCCCGGAGTTCTTGCATAACCGCAAAAGACCGGTCCCTGGACCCGTCATCTACAAGGATCAGTTCAAATTCTTCTTTTATCGTTTCCCGGAATACTTTTTCCAGACGGGTGTACAGTTCCTGCAGCGTATGTTCTGAATTGTATACAGGAACAACCACTGAATATAAACACATATCGTTTTTCCTCTCTTTTGTATCAATTGACACTTATCGTTTAATCTTATCATTTTCATTTCCTGTTGTAAACCGTTACATTGTTCAAACATTTTCTTGCATAAACCTGCCGGATGATATATATTGATTATCAGTCTATGATAATCGCATTTATGATATGGAGGAAACATGACAAAAATCAAAGATTATATTCAGCTTCATCTGAATATCCTGCTGTTTTCTCTTACCAGCGTTTTTTCCAAGCTTGCATCGGTTTATTACAATAAAGAAGGGCTTCATAGTCCTCTTCTCTATGTATTTCTTTTTCTTATGATCGCAAACTGTGGGATCTACGCCATTGCATGGCAGCAGGTGATCAAAAAATTTTCCCTTTCCACGGCCTACGCCAACAAAAGCGTCTATCTTCTGTGGTCCCAGGTATGGGCTGTGATCATTTTTCACGAAAATCTTTCGCTTCAGAACATCATCGGCATCCTGATCGTTCTGATCGGAGTCTGGATGGTGCAGAGATATGAATAGAACGTTTATGCTGATCATGCTGGCAGGAACCTTTTTTTCGGCAATTTCCCAGGTACTTCTGAAGCAGAGTGCCAATATGGAATACAAAAATCCCCTCCGGGAATATCTGAACTGGAGGGTGATCCTGGCCTATGGTATCTTTTTTGGAGTGTTGCTCCTGAATACCTGGTGCTACACCAAAGTGGATATGAAATTCGGACCGGTGATTGATACTGCCGCCTATGTTTTTGTCCTGCTGTTTTCCTGGCGGATCCTGAAAGAAAAGATTTCACGCGGAAAGATCATCGGAAATCTGATCATCATCCTGGGAATCCTTGTTTATACCTTATGATCATAAAAATGCCGGCAGCTTTATATTCGCTGCCGGCATTTTTTTATTTTTTCTTATTTGCTACGGATACAGTTGTGTATACACCATCTTCATCGAATGTATAGCTCTTTCCGTTTTTCTCAATAGTACAGTTTTTGTACATGATTCCTGTTTCCGGATCAAAATAATATCTCTTTCCGTCCAGTTTGAGCCAGCCTCTCTGCATCTTTCCATTGGAGCCAAAATAATAGGTATGGCTTTCATTGTTTCCGCTCCATGTATAGAATACCTTTTTGACCATAACGCCGTCACCGCCAAAATAATATACATCATTCCTGCTGTTCATGTACCGCACATGTCTCATCATGTATCCGTATTTGGCCTGAAAATAATAATAGTTCTTTCCAACCTTTTTCATGCCTTTTAATGCATGTCCGTTTTTGTCAAAATAATATTTTTTCTCCTTATAGGTGATCCAAGTATTTTTCACAAGGACTCCATTTTTGTCTACATATCTGGAAATATTCTTGGAATCCCTGATCAGCTTTGAACGGCACATTCCTGCGGTCTTATGGATATAATATTTCTTATTTTTCACCTGAACCCAGCCGTATTTTTTGACACCATTGACATAATAAAATTTCTTTCCGTTCTCTGTTGCCCAGCCGGTTTTTCCTTTATAGTTGCTGGTATCCGGTCTGGTGGATGCCTTGTATCCGGTCTGTGCATGCCATCTGGATGTGATG
This sequence comes from Ruminococcus sp. AF17-12, assembly GCF_003479245.1. Lineage (NCBI taxonomy): Bacteria > Bacillati > Bacillota > Clostridia > Eubacteriales > Oscillospiraceae > Ruminococcus > Ruminococcus sp. AF17-12. The sequence continues at coordinate 78,239 of NZ_QUGY01000008.1, read as the reverse complement.
ATCTTGGTATAATCAACATAACCGAAGTCAATATCTACAGTAGAATAAGACGGGATTCCCGCAACCAGACCCTTGGTGGTATTCAGATATCCGCCACCGTCACCATCGGTGGACTGCCAGATGGTATATTTGTACTTTTTCTTGTCAGGAGCCGGGATCGTATCACCATACCGCGCAAGCCATACATCATAACCTGTCATCTTGCTCCAGTCAAGCTTGTTGTCATACCAGTCTGTATTGCAGTAGATCATTGGATGATATCCGGCTTTTTTTACCTCATTGCAGAAGGTCTTTGCCAGATCTGCGATCTGTGATGCGGAAAGATTGCGCATCTGATCATATTCAATGTCATAAACCACCGGATAGGATACTTTATATCCATCCATTTTACGGATAGCAAGCTGCGCTTCCTTCAGTGCCTGCTGTGTGTTCAGCGCAAGGCTGTACACATAGGTTCCTGTCGGAATTCCTGCCTTCTCTGCCTGTTTCATGTTGTAATCATATGTCTTATCCAGATGGTTCAGACCATAGGAGATCCTGACAAAGGCAAAATCTACATTAGATTTTTTGACCTGGCTCCAGTTGATGGTATCCTGCCACTCAGAAACATCGATTCCACGTGTGACAGCACCTTCCAGCTTCTGGCCGCTTCCGTTATAGCAGACACCGTTGATCTTCTTCCAGGCCTTTGAACTTACCCTGGAATTCTGTGTTGCCTTCCCGCTGGGGACCTTTTCTTCCTCAGCAACTGCCTCGCTTCGGTCTACGCCTCCGCCGCCCATGGCCATCGCTGTAGTTCCCATTGTTCCTATTCCCAGCAGTGCTGCCATACAGCCTGCCACCAGCCATTTCTTCCAGTTTTTCATTTTAGTTTCCTTCCATAAATTATGTTGTTTATTTGTGCATGACTTTTATTATACATATGAAAAAATGGAAAGTAAAGCCATATATGGAAAAAGGCCGATGTCAGCTTCATACAGCTGAACATCGGTCTTCCGTTATTCTATATATTTCTTTCTGGTACTGTTCGGTAAAGATCACGGAACTTCCGGGTCTGTAGGATCAAAGTTTCCGGCTCCACGGAAGGTTGCCAGCGGTCTGCGGCCTAACGGTCCCTTGAAGGATTCATTGTTAACGTAATTTCCGCTGCTGTAAATGTGGATCGTAGAACCGTTACAGTTCTCAAATACCCACTTCGCATCAGCCACACAGGTACGGATACATCCGTGAGATGCAGGCTGACCAAGCTTCAGGTACTCGCCTGCCGGAAGATTATAAACACTCCTGGTCGATCCGGCTACGGAATGGATAAAGATTCCTCCCTGTCCGCATCCGTCAACATGTGTTCCATACTGTCCCCAGGACGGTCCCATCAGTGGCTGCCATCTCAGACTGCGGGTCAGTCTGTATGTACCATCCCATGTAGGTGTTCCGGAGAGACCTACAGAAACACGGATTGTCTTAACAGGAATCGTCTTGCTACTATTTGTGTATACAGTCATAACACCGTTGGTCTTATCAACCTCCAGGTAATATGGTCCTCCGTAAATACTGGAAACATCATTGCGGCGGTAACCATCCTTATCAAAGTAATACAGTTTTCCATCGATCCATCTGCTTGTATTGGTCAGATACTTGGAACCGCTGTCCGGATCGATATATTTGACCTGATCATAGTAATCGCTGACGATCACCCAGCCGGTGGAAAAACGTCCCTGGCTGTCCAGATAACCATTTACGGAACCACGCTTCATGGATTTATTTGTCACAACGGTATAGTTCTGCAGATAGTACCAGTATTTACCTACCTTCTGCCAGCCTGACTTTTTCAGAACACCGTTGCCGCCTGCATAATACCACTTATTCTGGTAACGGATCAATGTACTTTTATACATCCAGCCTCTGTGCGCATTGGCATCTGATGTTGCAAAGAAATAGTATTTTTTGCCGATCTTTGTTTTTCCTGTTGCAAGCTGTCCTGTGCTATTAAAGTAATAGCTCTTTTTGGAGGACTTGTTTGTTATCATCTGGCTCTTATAGTGGTTTCCGTTTTTGTCAAAGTAAAACCATCCGAAGAACTGGCCTTTTGCGTCGGTCACCTTCTGCCAGCCATATTTTTCAACAACTTTTCCTGCTGTGCTTCCGAAATAATAAATCTTGTTGGATGCACCCGGGCAGCCATGCCAGCAGTTCTTCCAGGAAACTCTCTGGCCATTGCCTCCGAAATAATATCTGCTGCCTTTATACTTCACAAGTTTTTTTGTAATGATGCGGCCCTTGCTGTCTGAAACATAATATGCGTTATTCTGCGCCTTCGCCATTGTATTCGTCATAACATAGCCGCTGGCATTCAGCATATATCGATATTTCTTGGACATTACAGGTGATACATAAACTCCATGTTTCATGATCTGTCCACGTGTGGCAGCCTTCGGACTACAATAGATAAAACGTTTCTGATTTTTGCTGTTTAAAACATATGTCCATCCGCCATAAAAAAGCTTTCCTGGAATCTCTCCTGCCTTTGATGCCGGCTGGAAGTAATACTGATATGTTGTGGAACCGGTTGTCAGCTTCAGGATTCCTGTTCGCGGTTTTCCGTTACGCATCAGTGTATAATAAGCATTTCCGATCTTCTTGATCTTGCCTACAAGGTTCTGAGCCTCTATGGATTTGTAATCACCCTGGGAATTATAATAGCGGAAAACAGTTCCTGTCCATAACCAGTAATTTCTCTTCTGCTGGCCAAGATTGGATGTCCACGGTGTGATTGCTTTTCCGGTGGAATCCGAATACAGGGAAGCTTTGGAGTTTTCGAGGAAATACCATTCTGTCTTCTGTGTTCCGGTATAACCTGCTGCACCTGGCTCACGGGTCATACGGCCGGTTACCAGATATCCGTCTTCATTAAAAAGATAATATCCCACATGTCCGTTGGTATTGATCTTAAGAAGACCATCCTGCGCAGTAAAATAATTATCTTCGATGGAACCTGTCTCTGATACCTGAGAAGCGTTCCCTTCATCCTGGGCAAGAGTCTCTGCGTTATCTACGCTCTCTGATGTTTCGACTGCCGTCTCTGTTTCTACGGGTGCTGTCTCTGCGGATGTCTCCTCTGCAGACACTACATCTGCGGATGCTGTCTCTGCAGAAGCTTCTGCTGCGGATACTTCCTCTGTAGAAACTTCTTCTGCTGCAGTCTCCTGCTCTCCTTCTGCTGACTCATTCTGGAGTACCTGAGCCTGCTCACTCTCTGCTGCACCATCCGGAAGCTCTTCAGTCTGCTGTACCTCCTGTGCTGCTGCAGCTGTTTCATCAACTGTTGTTTTCTGCTCTTCTTCGCTACTTTCTGCAGGATCCTCAGAAGCTTTTCCCTCCGGGGCTGCAGATGCAGCAACCTTCTTTTTGCGGAGTCTGTAAAAACCGTTTGCAGAAACCCAGTCACTTGTCTTGGCAACGACTACACCGTTTACCAGTGATGCTCCGGTAGCAGAAGTTTCCTCTGCCTTGTTGTTCTCTACTTTGTTCTGTACTGCGGTATCTGCTGACGGTGCATCCAGTTCCTGTGCATCACCTGCACTGAAATCATCGCCCGGATCTGTACTGTCTTCTGTTGTCGCATCCGGTGCTTCTGTAGCCTCCGGTGCTTCTGTAGTTTCCGGTGTCTCTGTAATCTCCGGTGTTTCTATAACATCCGGTGTCTCTGCGGGGTTCTCCGGTGTAACAGGTGTTTCTTCTGAACTGTCTGTACTGTCAGTACTACCTGTTTGATCCGCTTCTGTCTCCGGCTGCTGTACAGTCGTTTCCGCTTCATCACTGAATACATCCTCAGCCGGATCGCCGGCTGTCTCTGCTGCCATCTGCACGTCTGTACTTTCCAAAGCCGCAGCGCCGGCTTCCAAAGTTCCGCCCATGCATAATGTCAGACTGAGAAAAATTGCCACAACTCTTCTCTTCACAATAATCCCTCCTGATCATGCTGCTGTAAATAATTATTGTATCTGTTACGTATCATTCGCCCAGTCCGCCTTCGATAAGAGCCACAAGCGCATCTATCGCAGCCTGTTCATCCTCACCCTCGCAGACCAGTGTGATCTCATCCCCGCTTTTAACACAGGCACCCAGAACACTCAGAACACTTTTGGCATTCGCTGTACCTCCGGCATACTGAAATGTTATGGACGATTTGTATTTTATTGCCTCGCCGCACAAAAGCCCTGCGGGACGAAGATGAAGCCCTGACGGGTTCCTGACCGTTACCTTATAACTTAACATTGCTGCTGTCTCCCTTTATATTACTTATCCTTCAAGCCTTGTCCAAAGCTGTGATTACTTACTGACTGCTGCTGTCTACATTGGAAACCTTGGAGATTTTGATCTCGGCGGTTACATCCTCCAGCAGCTTGTAGCCTTCCGGAAGACTGATTTTGATCGGTACTTCGTAGCTTCCCTCCTCCCAGTCATCCATGGAAAGTACTGCTCCCACCGACTTCAGATCAAATTGGGAAAGATCTCCTTCTTCCGCCTGCACCTTCAGTTCAATATCCGCAACTTCAAATGCCAGCTGCAGATCATCAGGCAGACCCTTTACTTTGATATCCTCTGTCGGGAAGCTGTATATCTTACTGCCCTCCGGCAGGATATTGACTGTGATCCAGAGGTCCGTACTGGATCCTGATGTCAGCTTGAGGCCATCCGGAAGAAGCTCTGACAGGTTTACTTTCTTTTCCACGTCATTGCTCTTTCCTGAAATATCCACATTCTCATTGTCTAGATAAATGGTATTTCCCTGAAGTTTCAGATTGTTCAGTGCTTCCTCACTTCCGGCTACGCTGAAAGTCTCCGGTACTGTTGTGACACTATCCACAACATAGCCTTCTGCTGGTTCCCCTGTATATCCCGCACTGATCCGTATATCAGAACGCACCTTCCAGAGCTTTGCCGTGACATTAACCTTTCCGTTGTTGTCAAATTTCAGATAGCTCATGGAATTTGATGAAAGAGTGTCCTGATTCTTATCTGTGATAGTCAGTTCTGCGTCCGTGATCATCGTATCCTGATCGATCCCGTCAAGTTTTGAACTTACATCCACACTCACACTATCTATTTTACCAACCAGAGATTCCGGTCCTGTAATACGGACTTTTTCCGGATTTGCGGTGAGCGAAGCAATCTCCAGCCCCTGTGCCGGCTTGCTGTCATCACTGGTAACATTGATCGCAAATTCTTTGGTCACCTTTTTTTCCAGATGGACACTCAGATTCTGCGGTGATACACTAATGTTTTCCGGCAGTATCCCGGAGCAGGTCGCTGTAATGGGAATCATTACAGGATCTGTATCGGTAGACTGGGCCTGCTGCAGATCCGCAACTGCCTTAATATCACTTGAGGTGAGACGGTTGACTGTCTTCCGATCACCTGTAATATAAACACGTACGGAATTTTCACGGTCATCCTGCATGACCATCTCACCCAGCTGATCCACATAAGCTTCGTTAATGATCTGCACATCTGAGATCACAAAGCCTTTCGTAATGATAGGGTCATCAACATTTACTACGATCAGCCACACCAGGATTCCCACAATAATCGACATGATCTTCAAAGGGATGTTCTTAGTCAGATTTTTCTTCATGTTTCACTCTCCCTTTCAGCAGATTTCTCAGCTTACCGTTGTCAACAACCTTTTTATTCTGAGCAGAAACAAGTACTTCACGAAGCTGCTTGCTGTTAAGCCCTCTGGACAGTTCTCCGCCTCTGGCCACTGAAACCTGTCCTGTCTCTTCCGAAACAATGATCGTAAGAGAATCCGTAGCTTCGCTGATACCCACACCTGCTCTGTGTCTTGTTCCCAGCTGTTTGCTCAGTTCCATATTATCTGAAAGAGGCAGATAGCAGGTTGCTGCTACTACACGGTTCCCACGCACGATCACCGCTCCGTCATGAAGAGGTGTATTATGCTCAAAAATATTGATCAGCAGCTGACTGGTAAGGATACCGTCAATATTGATACCGGTTCTCACATATTCGTCAAGCCGGATCTCTTCCTCGATCACGATCAGTGCTCCGGTCTTAACTTCACCCATATCAAAACAGGCCTTTACCAGTTCGTTGATAGTCTTGTCATTGAAACGCTCCTGCACTTCCCTGCCGGAATCAAAGGGAATAATGTTGGAAACAAACTTCTTCTGTCCCAGCTGCTCCAGCGCCTTCCTCAGCTCCGGCTGAAAGATTACGATCACACCGATCACCAGCACATTAGCCAGGTTCCGGAAGATCCAGAGGATCGTATTCATTTTGAAGATATATGCGACCAGGATAAATCCAAGGACGATCAAAATGCCCTTCAGAAGGGTATATGCACGTGTAAATTTAATCCATGCCATAAACTGATATACAAAAAAGGAAATCAGTCCGATCTCAATGATATCTATCACGCCAAATCCCGGAAGGGAAATCTTCCCCAGATATCCGGCCACAACTGTCAGCACATTCTGCATAAGTCTCCTCCTTTCTTCCTGAGCTATTCCAATCGTTCCTGTTTAAAGATCCTTCAGCGATTCCTCCAGCTGTTTTTCGAAATCGATCTTGTCCAATCCCTGCGGTTTCTCACTTACTGTATTTTCGGAAACCATATCCGGCATCTTTACTGTATGCATTTCGTTCTTCTCAGGAAATACATCATCACTGAAAGACACAACATTGTCTTCTTTTTTTTCTTCTTTTACCGGCTCCGCATTGATCTTTTTGATGCTTCTCTCAGAAGTGGCGACCGTTGCCTTCGGAACGGCTTTTACGTAGTAATAGTACTCATCATCCTCATATTCCAGACGTTCTGTTCTGCTGTAATCTCCGCCAAAAACAAAGAACTCCAGAACAAATCCTGCCAGTACGGAGATCACTGTGGACAGGATCATCGGCACCATGGCTACCGTAATACTAATGCAGAAATCTCCGGCAAGGATAACCAGGATATAGATCACGCCGCCGGCAATGACAGCGATCCTCCATGCATAATCAAACGCCCGTGTTCTCAGAAGGTTCACAAACAGGATCACTACCACAAACGCGATCACCGTGATCCACATTGCCCAGTTGTGGACAAGTCCGTCAGAGATCAGCTTCAGTTTTTCTGTGATCTCTGCGGCAGGATCACTGAGTGCCGCCGACTGTGCATGTACAAACCGTATAAAATAATAGATCACAACACCGCATCCGGCCGGAAGCGCTGACAATGCACTACCCAGCAGGCCTGCTCCGATCGGCATAAGTGCAGGAACACCAAATCCGAAGGAAAGTGGTGTAAGGATCATTGCAAGATTCTGTGACCTGCTGAATCTTAGGAACAGGATCAGCATAAACAGAATAAGAAGCAGCATAAATCCTGCCGTTTCGATCCCGACTGCATAACAGTGCCCGATCATCAACGCAAATCCCATAAACATCATCACGGAAACCGGAAGGATCGAACATACAAGCGCCAGGATCAGGACAACAAAAATATTATCCAGCTGTTTCATGTAGCCCATATTGCTGTTGATCCAGAGAAAATAGGCAAATGCCAGAACAAACTTCAGGACCGGCAGTATATATACTTCATATTGTCCGTAAAATCTTTTGATATTCTGTTTGATCTCAAGTAAAGCTGTCATTTTCTATGTCCTCCTGCATTTCTCCGGACCGGATTTCTTTTTTCCTCCCGCCCGTAGATTTTTTCCAGTCTTGTAAGATCCTGATAATATTCCCTGACACTTTTTTTTGCCCGGAAATATTTCACAGAATACTGGATGTAGGTCAGTATCGAATATACAACAAGCACGATCAGATAACCGACGATGATATAGATCCCAACCTCGACCAGATTAATCTTATTCACATTATCCATAAGATATTCGCTGAAATATGCGGCAACGCCTGCAAGTCCCAATATATATCCGATCGTTACCAGAAAAAAGTTTCTGATCAGTGCAAGTCCAATATAATCACTTCGATAATATCTGCTCACCGGAAGATACTTCCTGCCTTCTCCATGCTCATACATGGCCAGACGGTTCATGATCTTCACTTTTTCTTCATTTACCATAAAAATAACTCCTCATAAGCTTTCTTTATCAGGAAAATCCCCGATATATGATCTGCATTACGCTTTCCATACAGTTATACTGTTTAACTGCAATCAAATTTATTGTAGCATAGTTCCATACCTATGAAAAGTGTTTTTTCGGCTGTTTCATGCCCTTCCTGCGCATATTGTCAGAAAATAAACTTTCTCTGCACCGGCCTCAAGAAGACACATTGCCATGGCATCTGCCGTACTTCCTGTTGTGTATACATCATCCACCACAAGTACAGAAAAACCCGGGATCTTTTCGGTTACCTGATATGCATTTTTCAGGTTCTGACGCCTCTGTATGGCATTAAGTTTTTTCTGAGATCTTGTGCTTCGTATCTTCTTTACCAGATGCTCATTCCATGGGATCCCCGTAAGAACACTGAGCCTTTCTGCCAGATATGCTGCCTGGTTAAAACCTCTCATCCTTTTTTTTCTGGGATGCAGAGGAACGGGAACGATCAGATCAGGCTTCCACCGTTCCAGATATTTTTTTCCGAAGACGCTCATTGCCTTTGCATAAAAATCCCCATATTCCCGACATCCGTAATACTTAAATCGTACCAGAGACTGTCTCCAGACCTCTCCGTACCAGAAAATACTTCTGCCCTCCGTAAAATGATGGGCACCCTTGCGGCAATCTTCACAGTATTCCTCTTCCATTTTTACCGGTCTTCCGCATTTCATACACCTGGGACCGGATATAGGCCTGACCTTTCCGGAACACTCCGGACAGATCAGCCGGTCTTTTTCTTTCAGTATCTGATGACACAGCGGGCATTTTTTCGGGTAAAGCATGTCCAGTAAAAAATCTGCTGTTTTTTTCAAGAAAGTCCTTTCTCCCCGATGGCGCTCTCCTTCTGTTCAGATTCATCCAGCTCCCGGATCCGTCTGTCCAGAGAGCTGTATCTCTGCTGCTGTTTTTCATTACGGATCATCTCCGCAAAAGTGGTCTCGCTGCCTACTACGGTAACACATTTTCTGGCTCTGGTCACTGCTGTATACAGAAGATTCCGATTCATCAGCATCCTTGGTCCGGAAAGGATCGGAAGGATCACTGCCGGATATTCTGAGCCCTGGGACTTATGTATTGTCACTGCATAGGCAAGTTCCAGTTCCTCAAGCTGTTTGAAGGAATATTCTGCCTGTCTGCCATCCTCAAATTCCACGGTGGCCGTTTCCGCAAATTCATTGATCTCCGTCATAATACCGGTATCTCCATTAAACACGCCCACACCTTTATCCACAGGAATCTTGTATCGTCCAAGGATTTCCCACTCCAGCTGGTAATTGTTCTTCACCTGCATCACCTTATCCCCTTCACGGAAAAGGCGCTGTCCGATCTCTTTCTCCTTTTTCTTTTCATCCGGCGGGTTCAGATATCTCTGAAGTATCTGGTTCAGCCGCTCCACACCTAAAAGTCCCTTACGCATAGGCGTGAGCACCTGGATCTCATAGGGCTTTGCATCTACATAACGCGGAAGCTTCTCCTGGATCAGTGCGATCACCACACGGATAATGATGTCCGCGTCATATCTTTTCAGAAAAAAGAAATCCCGGCTCTTGTTATTGATGGTCACCTGCTCGCCCCGGTTGATCTTATGTGCATTCACCACAATATCACTTTCAGATGCCTGGCGGAAAATCTTTTTCAACTCTACTACCGGAAAACAGCCGCTGCGGATAATATCCCTCAGAACATTTCCCGGGCCTACACTGGGAAGCTGATTTTCATCACCTACCAGGATCAGTCTGGTCCCTGCTGTCACTGCAAGAAGCAATGAATGCATCAGTGCGATATCTACCATGGACATCTCATCAATGATGATCACATCCGCTTCCAGCGGATTCTCCGAATTCCTGTCAAAATGAACTGCACGGCCTTCCTGCTCTTCCTCCGGCATTCCATTCAGCTCCAGAAGTCTGTGGATCGTCTGAGCCTCGTATCCGGTAGCCTCTGTCATTCGCTTGGCTGCACGGCCGGTGGGAGCTGCAAGCCGCAGCTCAGCGCCTTCCTCTTCAAAATAACGGATAATCGCATTGATCGTTGTAGTCTTTCCGGTTCCCGGCCCGCCGGTCAGAATGAACAGACCATGACTGGCAGCTGCCGCCACTGCCTGTTTCTGCATTTCATCTAACCGGGTTCCTGTCTCCTTTTCGATCCTGTTGATCCGTTTCTCCATCATCTCCTCATCTTCCGGGCAGAGGATGTTCAGCTCACAGAGCATTCTGGCTGAATTCAGCTCAAGATAATAATATCGTGTGGGATAGACAACTGCACCGTCTTCTGTTTCTTTCAGGATCAGTTTCCGGTCTACTACCATATCCATGAGATGTTTTTCCATGTAGGAGGAATCTACTCCCAAAAGTCCGGATGCCCTGGAAAAAAGTTCCTCCTTCGGGAGATAGATATGGCCTTCTCCTGAAGCCTGTAGGAGAGTATACAACATTCCGCTTCTTATCCTGTAATCTGAATCTGTATGGATCCCGATCCGGGAAGCGATCTCATCTGCGATACGGAATCCCACACCACTGATATCCTCTGCAAGGCGATACGGATTCTCCTGCAGGACTCCATATACAGTCTGCCCATATTTCTGATAGATCTTTGCGCCGAGATTCAGTGATATCCCGTATTTCTGGAGAAAGATCATAGCGCGGCGCATATCTGCTTTCTCCGTCATCTGTTCTGCGATCTCCATGGCCTTTTTTTCGCTGATTCCCTTGATCTCAGCCAGCCGCTCCGGCTCTTCCTCTACAATACGCATAGTATCATCACCGAAACGACGTACGATCCTGGCTGCCAGTGCCGCTCCGATCCCCTTGATCGCACCGGAACCCAGATAACGCTCCATGGCCAGTGCATCCTCCGGCATTTTTTCTACGTAGGAGGCTATCTGAAACTGCTTGCCATACACCGGATGTGTTGTATAATTTCCGGAAGCTTCAATGGCAGCCCCCTGGGTGATCGCAGGAAATGTCCCCACACAGGTCAGTTCCCGTTCCTCTTCCATCCCTTTCAGTACCATGACCGTATATCCATTATCTTCATTTCGGAAGATCACATGATCTATATATCCTGTAACTGTCTCACTCATTTTTTTCTCCATCTGTAAACCTCTGATAACAGCAAAAGGCACTGCAGCTGCAGCGCCTTATCTGTATGAGTTTCCTGCGGCAGTCTCTTCTCTGACCCTGTGCCGTCCAGACGACTCATAACGGTTTACATCCTTGACATGATTTCCGCATATTTTCCTGTTCCGGCAGCCACTACAAGCATTGCATCCTGCACAGTCAATGTGCTGACTCCTGTTTTCTGCTCGATCAATGCATCCATTCCATGCAGCATGGCACCTCCGCCTGTAAGAACGATTCCTCGGTCCATGATATCTGCCGCCAGCTCCGGCGGTGTTTTCTCAAGAACGCCATGGACTGTCTCTACGATCTGTCCGGTCGTTTCCCGCAAAGCGGTCCGGATCTCCTCAGAAGTCAGTGTTGCCACCTTCGGAAGTCCTGTGATGATATTTCTGCCCTTGACCTCCATCGTGCGAAGATCCGCTTCTTCACTGGCTGTTCCGATCTTGATCTTGATATTCTCCGCTGCATCCTCCCCGATAAAGAGGCTGTGCTTCTCACGTACATAATTCATGATCGCATGATCAAAATTATCTCCTGCAACCTTCACAGATGCGGAAACAACCACACCTCCTACGGATACGACCGCAACATCCGTGGTCCCTGCACCGATGTCCACGATCAGATTGCCAAATGGCTTGGTAATGTCTACACCTGCCCCGATAGCAGCAGCAATGGGCTCATCCACAAGAAAAACTTCCCTGGCTCCTGACTGATAGGCAGCTTCCTCAATTGCTTTACGCTCAATCTCTGTGATCCCGCTCGGAACACTGATGCTGACTCTCGGCTTCCGGAACGCTCTCCGTCCCATAGCCTGTGAAATAAAATATTTCAGCATCTTTTCCATTACATTATAATCTACGATCACACCTCTTCGGATTGGCCAGATCACTTCCATATTGGAAGTCAGATGGCTTGCCATCTGTCTGGCTTCCTCACCGATTGCTCTGATCTTCTCTGTATCTTTATCATAAACAACCACAGAGGGCTCTCTTAAAACGATTCCCTTGCCTGTGGAAAACACCAGACTGTTTCTGGTTCCCAGATCGATTCCAATATCCTTTGCCGGCATAAATCCTCCCGCCTGCGTCATACGCATTCTGTATGCTGACGCATTTATGACTTATTCTGTTCCGGTCTGTGCCGGAACGTTCCCGCACTTCATTATATACAAAACCACAGAAATTGAAAAGAACTTTTACCGGTTATTTCTGTTCCAGATATTTTTTCACATATTTACCGGTGTAGGAAACCGGATTCTCTGCTACTTCCTCCGGAGTTCCTCTGGCAATTACCGTTCCGCCTCTGTCACCGCCTTCCGGTCCGATATCAATAATATGATCTGCCGTCTTGATCACATCCAGATTGTGCTCAATGACCACAACGGTGTTTCCTCCTTCAGACAGACGGCGCAGGATCTCGATCAGCTTGTGGACATCCGCAAAGTGCAGTCCTGTGGTAGGCTCATCCAGGATATAGATCGTCTTTCCGGTACTGCGCTTGCTGAGTTCTGTGGCAAGCTTGATACGCTGTGCTTCTCCTCCGGAAAGAGTGGTGGAGGGCTGACCCAGACGGATATAGGAAAGCCCTACATCATACAAGGTCTCGATCTTTCTCCGGATCGACGGTACATTCTCAAAAAATGTCAGTGCTTCTTCCACAGTCATATTCAATACATCATAAATGCTCTTGCCCTTATACTTCACTTCCAGAGTCTCACGATTGTAGCGTTTGCCCTTGCAGACTTCGCAAGGCACATATACATCCGGAAGAAAATGCATCTCGATCTTGATGATTCCGTCACCGCTGCAGGCCTCGCACCGTCCGCCCTTGACATTAAAACTGAAACGGCCTTTCTTGTAGCCCTTTGCCTTGGCATCTGCGGTGGCTGCAAAAAGATCACGGATCTGGTCAAAAACTCCGGTATATGTGGCAGGATTGGAACGGGGAGTTCTTCCGATCGGGGACTGGTCGATATTGATCACCTTATCCAGCTGATCGATACCCAGGATGTCATCATGTTTCCCGGGGATCACTCTGGCACGGTTCAAGTCTCTGGCAAGTCTCTTGTACAGGATTTCATTGATCAGAGAGCTCTTACCGGAGCCGGAAACACCTGTGATACAGGTCATCACTCCCAGAGGAATATCTACGTCGATATGCTTCAGGTTGTTCTCTGCCGCACCCTTTATATGAAGAAATCCGGTTGGTTCCTTCCTCACTTCCGGTACCGGGATCTTCAGCCTTCCGCTTAAATAAGCTCCTGTCACAGACTGCTCATTTTTCATCAGATCCTCAGCTGTCCCCATTGCGACCAGTTGTCCGCCATGTTCTCCGGCTCCGGGGCCGATATCGATGACACAGTCTGCAGCACGCATGGTATCTTCATCATGCTCCACCACGATCAGACTGTTGCCAAGATCACGGAGACGCATCAGTGCCCCCAGAAGCTTGTCATTATCTCTCTGGTGAAGCCCGATACTCGGCTCATCCAGGATATATGCAACCCCCACAAGCCCGGATCCGATCTGTGTGGCAAGACGGATCCTCTGAGCTTCTCCGCCGGAAAGGGTTCCGGTAGCTCTTCCAAGTGAAAGATACTCCAGGCCAACCTCTGCCAGAAATCCAACCCTGGCGCGGATTTCCTTCAGGATCTGTCTTCCAATAAGCTCCTGCTGCTTTGAAAGCTTCAGATCGCGGAAAAAGCCCTGCAGCTTCTGTACCGGCATATTGGTCACTTCATAAATATTCTTATCCGCCACGGTCACTGCCAGTGACTCCTTCTTCAGCCTCTGTCCCTTACATGTGGTGCACGGAGTAATCCGCATAAAGCTCTCGTATTCCTGCTTCATGGCCTCGGAACCGGTTTCACGGTATCTCTGCTCCACATTGCGAATCAGTCCCGGGAACGCCACATCGTAAACGCCCTCTCCCCGCTGTCCTTTATAATAAACCTTCACAGAATGACCGCCGGTACCATGGATGAGGATATCCTGTACCTTCTTCGGATACTCGCAGAAAGGTGTATCCAGAGAAAATTCATATTCCCTTGCCAGGGCATCCAGGATTGCTCTGGAAAAACTTCCCTGCGTAGTACAGGACTGCCATCCGAGAACAGCGATAGCCCCTTCATTGATACTCCGTTTCTTATCCGGAATCATCAGATCGATATCAAATTCCATCTTATATCCAAGACCCAGACACTGCGGGCAGGCACCAAATGGATTATTAAAGGAAAAGCTCCTGGGTTCGATCTCATCAATGCTGATGCCGCAATCCGGACAGGAAAAACTCTGACTGAAATTCAGAAGCTTCCCGTCCATAGTGTCTACTACCAGCAGACCATCCGCCAGATCCAGCACGGTTTCAATAGAATCGGAAAGACGCTTCTCTATTCCCGGTTTCACAATAAGTCGATCCACAACGATCTCAATGTTATGTTTGATATTCTTATCCAGCTTGATCTCCTCAGAAAGCTCATAGAGATTTCCGTCAATCTGCACTCTCACATATCCGCTTCTTCTGGCCTGATCCAGAAGTTTAACATGGGTTCCCTTGCGGCCCCGCACTACCGGTGCAAGAAGCTGGATCTTCTGGCGTTCCGGAAGCGTCATGATCTGATCCACCATCTGATCTACCGTCTGTTTGCGGATTTCCCTTCCACATTTGGGACAGTGCGGGATTCCCACACGGGCATACAGAAGTCGGAAATAATCGTAGATCTCCGTTACCGTACCCACTGTAGAACGGGGATTCCGGTTCGTTGACTTCTGATCAATGGAGATTGCCGGCGGAAGGCCCTCGATACTCTCCACATCCGGTTTCTCCATCTGTCCCAGGAACTGCCTCGCATAGGAAGAAAGTGACTCCATATAACGTCTCTGTCCCTCTGCATAAATGGTATCAAATGCAAGAGATGACTTACCGGAGCCGCTGAGTCCGGTAAGTACCACAAACTGGTCTCTGGGAATATCGACGCTAAGATTCTTAAGATTATTCTCATTGGCTCCGCGTATCCTGATAAAACGCTTCTTATCGTTTGCTTCTGCTGACATGAAAGCCTCCTA
Source organism: Ruminococcus sp. AF17-12 (assembly GCF_003479245.1). Classification (NCBI taxonomy): domain Bacteria; kingdom Bacillati; phylum Bacillota; class Clostridia; order Eubacteriales; family Oscillospiraceae; genus Ruminococcus; species Ruminococcus sp. AF17-12. Next base: position 62,927 of record NZ_QUGY01000008.1, on the reverse strand, counting down.
CTCTGTCCGGTCATAAAAAATACTCCGGTATTCTTCTCAACAGCAGAATCTACCTCTCTTATTCCGCTGTAAAACTTCTGATTTTTTATCAGTATACTGCCAGAACATCCGTTCGTCAAGGTGAAAAAATCGACAAATTTTTCTACAGCAGAAAATCCGCCATCACTCCATTGCTCACATGGATTCCCTTTCTCGAAAGATATATCCTGTCTCCTTTTTGTTCCAGCATTCCGATCTCCAGATGTTTTTTCAGGACCTCTCCGTAAACGTTTTCCATATTTTTTCCGAAATATTTCGCAAACGCTTCCATTGAAACGCCCTCTGTCATCCGAAGCCCCAGAAACATAAACTCAGCCATCTCATCTGCCTCTGTAAGGCTTTCCATATTCTGGCGGATCTTATCCGGAAACGCACTGTTTCCAATATATTCCTTCATATCCGCAGTATTGGAAAAACGCATATGATTCAGAAGTGAAGACGCCCCAAGTCCCAGTCCCAGATAATCGATCCTCTGCCAGTATCCCTTATTATGACGGCATTCCCGTCCGCCTTTCGCATAATTGGAGATCTCGTACTGATGAAACCCATATTCCTCCAGGATCCCTGCCGTATTCTCATACATACGGTACTCCGTATCCTCATCCGGCAATTTCAGCTTTCTCTCCCCGAAAGGAGTGCCTTCCTCAATGATCAGACTATAGGCGGAAATATGTTCTGGCGAAAGCCCTGCCACCGTGCGGAGATTTTTTTCCCAGTCTGCATAGGTCTGTTCCGGAATGGCACTCATCAGATCGATATTGATGTTGGAAAAGCCTGCATCCCTTGCCATAAAAAAGCTCTCCTGAAACTCTTCCCACGTATGGATCCTTCCAAGGATCTTTAATTCCCGATTCTGCGGGGACTGAAGCCCCAGACTCAGCCGGTTGATCCCGTGTTCCAGATATATCTGAAGTTTTTCTTTATATAAAGTCCCCGGATTTGCTTCGATGGTGATCTCAGCATCCGGGGCCACAAAAAACTTATTTCTGATCTGATCCAGCATCTCTCCAACAAGAGACGGATCCGGCACGGAAGGTGTTCCTCCGCCGATAAAAACTGTGGTGATCTCCCTGTCCGAAAAATCCGGAACAGCGGCAATCTCCCTTTCCAGAGCCTGGAAATATTCACGCTGCCTCTCTTTTCCGGCAGGTCCGGAAAGGAAATCACAGTAATCGCATTTTTTTACACAAAACGGAATATGGATATAGAGCTCCAGCGGTTTTTTCGCCTCATTCTCCATCCATGGCTCCTTCCTCTCCACCACTACCTGATGTATCATTATCCTCATCGGAGCTTGTATCTTCACCGGCACTATCCGCATTATCCGTGCTTCCATCCGAAGCAGCCGGTGTCGGTGTCACGCCATCGATCCCCAATGCCTCACTGCCGTTTTCTGCCAGGTACTCATTGACCATTGTCAGATTTCCATTGCTCGTCACTGCATCCGGATCTACGGTTTTCGGATCAGGAGTGGCAGTCGGTTCCGGCGCTGTACTGATTTTGATCACACTTTCCTCTTCTGCATTTTTCTTCTTTGAACCACATCCGGTAAGCAGAGCTCCTGTTATAGCCAGAAGTCCTGCTGCCAGAAACAGTTTTTTTATATTTTTTTTCAAAAAGTCATCTCCTATTTATCATCCAGCTTCAGGACACTCATAAATGCCTTCTGCGGGATCTCCACGTTACCTACCTGACGCATACGTTTCTTACCTTCCTTCTGTTTTTCCAGAAGCTTCTTCTTACGGGAGATATCTCCACCGTAACACTTGGCAAGTACGTCTTTACGCATGGCTCTTACCGTCTCTCTGGCAATGACCTTGCTTCCGATAGCTGCCTGGATCGGGATCTCAAAGAGCTGTCTCGGGATCTCGTCTTTCAGCTTCTCACACATCTTTCTTCCACGCTCGTAAGCAGTATCTGCATGCACGATAAAGGAAAGAGCATCCACTTCTTCTTTATTCACAAGGATATCCAGCTTCACAAGCTCACTTCTCTCATATCCGTCCAGTTCGTAATCCAGGGATGCATAACCTCTGGAACGTGATTTCAGTGCATCAAAGAAATCATAAATGATCTCGTTCAGCGGCAGTCTGTATTTCAGGAGTGCACGGGTTTCTTCCATATATTCCATGCCTTCATACTGACCACGTCTCTCCTGGCAGAGATCCATGATCGCACCAATGAACTCTGTGGTTACCATGATCTCCGCCTTCACCATAGGCTCTTCCATGTATTCGATCTCTGAAGGATCCGGAAGGTTGGTGGGATTGGTCAGCTCGATGATCTCACCATTGGTTTTATAGACCTTATAGATAACACTCGGTGCTGTAGTTACAAGATCCAGGTTATACTCTCTCTCCAGACGCTCCTGGATGATCTCCAGATGAAGAAGTCCCAGGAAGCCGCAGCGGAAACCAAATCCAAGGGCGACCGATGTCTCCGGTTCATAATAAAGGGAAGCATCGTTGAGCTGAAGCTTCTCCAGCGCGTCACGGAGATCGCCGTACTTGGCACCATCTGCCGGATAAAGGCCACAATAAACCATAGGGTTTACCTTCTTATATCCCGGAAGTGCCTCTGCACAGGGGTTGTCCGCATCCGTTACCGTATCACCCACGCGGGTATCACGGACATTCTTGATGCTGGCTGTGATATATCCGACCATACCTGCTGTCAGCTCGTCACACGGGATAAACTGACCCGCTCCAAAATATCCAACCTCCACAACCTCCGTGGTGAATCCGGTCGCCATCATATGGATCCTCGTGCCCTTTTTCACACGTCCGTCCTTCACTCTGCAAAATACGATAACACCCTTATAAGGGTCATAAACAGAGTCGAAGATCAGAGCCTTCAGAGGTGCATCCACATCCCCCGCCGGCGCCGGGACCTTATTGACGATCTGCTCCAGGACCTGGTCTACATTCAGTCCTGTTTTTGCGGAGATCTGCGGTGCATCCTGCGCTTCGATTCCGATCACATCCTCGATCTCATTGATAACACGCTCCGGATCCGCACTTGGAAGGTCGATCTTGTTGATCACCGGAACCACATCCAGATCATGGTCCAGTGCCATATATACATTGGCAAGTGTCTGAGCTTCGATTCCCTGTGCTGCATCCACAACAAGGATCGCTCCGTCACAGGCAGCAAGGCTTCGGGAAACTTCATAGTTAAAGTCCACATGTCCCGGGGTATCGATCAGGTTAAAAATATACTCATTTCCGTCCTTGGCTTTGTATACAATACGAACCGCCTGGGATTTGATGGTGATTCCTCGTTCTCTCTCAAGGTCCATGTTATCCAGAACCTGGGCCTGCATTTCCCTCTCGGTAAGAAGTCCCGTCATCTCGATGATACGGTCCGCAAGTGTTGACTTGCCATGGTCGATATGTGCAATGATACAAAAATTCCGAATTTTACTCTGGTCTATCATTCAGGAAGTCCTCCTTAAATTTCTCTCGTATAAAGCGTTCAGAACGCATATTTTTCCATACTGCTCTTTATCATATCATATTTCAGCCTTCTTTGTCACTGCCTTTCAGAACTCTGTTTAAGATATCTGCAAATGGTTCCATGGCATTTCGGACTTCCTCCACGGTATTTGTCTGTGCTCCGGCCTCCAGAAGCAGGGCCCGTGGCTTAAGATGCAGATTATAGCGAAGACCTGCCAGATAGATCCCCCGGTAAAGATCGGGGTAATACTGTGCCGCCTGATATTCTAGCTGAAAGGAAAATGCCAGATTCTCTTCTATGTAAGGATTGGGCAGATAACTCACTGCCCCCTGACTGACTGTATAGCTTAATCCATTATAAAAAAGCAGCTGAGCAGTAGGTTTTCCATTCACCTGCGTTACCAGATGACGCTCATCCGGCACACCATCTCTGTGAAGGTCGATCACAACTTCAATGGTGGGATTTTCTTCCAACACTTTTTCTATGGATGCCCTAGCATAATCATAAGCCTTGCTCCTGTCCAGTGTTCCTCCCATCATATCAAAGGCATCTGTTATATGAATGACCTGGTATCCATATGTTTTTTCCAGAAGTTCAGTAAGATGATCTCCCACTCCTACGATGGTGTCCTCAGTCTGTCCTTCTCTTGAATCTGCAAAAGCCTCCTGGGAATGGGTATGATAGATCAGGATCTGGGGTACCGATGAATCCTTTTTAACGGACAGATCCTCCTTCAGAAAACGGGGCGCACTGATCTGCTGCGCATTCGTTTCCGTATTGGAATCCAATATAAAAAACTGATTCATCACATAGTCAAAATCTGCCAGTTTCGCCTGAGACAAGTCAATCTGCGGATGTGGCAGTGCCACAGTCTCCTGTTCCTTCGCAGTATTTTCACCGGATTGGTTCTCCTCTGACGGAGGAGTCTCCGGTTCTGTGTCCCCCGGCTCCGTAGCTTCCTGTTCTGAACCTCCTGGCTCTGTAATTTCTGGCTCAGCAACTTCCTGTTCTGTATTTCCCTTAACAGTCTCCTTTTCATTTTTTTTGCCGGCAGAGGATTTTTTCCCTGCCATTTCTGCCTCTTCCGCTTCTTTCTTTTGAATTTCTTTTTTCTTTTGAAGCTCTTCTTTCTTCTGAAGGGCTTCTTTCTTTTCCACTTCTTCCGCCTCGGCCATCAGCAGCGTCTCCTGCTCTTTTCGGTTCTCTGCTTCCACTTCTTCACCCAGATGCTCTGCGTTTTTTTCCTGCAAAAGCATCTCTGTTTCCCGGTCTCTGCCATTTTCCTTCTGCAGAGCTTTCTTTTCCAGAAAGCAATACAGCGGCAGCTGTCTGTAGATCTCACCATGCCTGAAAAAATCTCCCGGAAGGACAGCCACCACCCCCAGGAAGATCAGGCTCAAAACCACGCAGAAAGCCCTCTGGATATTCGTCACCCACGATCACCTCTTATGGTATTTTATGACCTGTCCTCTTCGATTAGACTATCGGAAAAAGCCAGATTCAGTCCCTCGGAAATGGTAAAGCTTAAATATCGTACCGTTTCATCCACATCCTTTGGTGTTACAAACATGGTGTAAAGCTTCGGTGAGATCATTTCTTCCAGAAACTCCTTCTGCTCATCCTCCTCCAGTGCCTCCAGAAGCTCTGCCATGGAATCATGGACAATAGTAGCCGCATCCACCACAGTCGGAACACCGATCCCGATCACACGGACCGAAAGATTTTCTTCATTCAGGCCTTCCCTGTGATTCCCCACGCCGGAGCCCGGACTAATCCCGGTATCCGTGATCTGGATCGTCCGGTTAAGTCTTGTCGTACTTCTGGCCGCCAGCGCATCTACGGCGATCACCAAATCCGGCTTTGTCTCAGAAACAACACCCCGAACAATTTCCAGAGTTTCCATTCCGGTCTGTGCCATCACACCCGGAACGATCCCGCTGATCTGATGCATTTTCATATGTTCATTGCTCTTCAGCCCATATTCCCGGATCACATGCCTTGTCATATGAAGATTGGAAACTGCACGAGGGCCAAGGGAATCCGCAGTAATCTCCTGATTTCCAAGGCCTACCACCAGGATCGACTGCTGCCGTCCGAGATCGATCAGCTCCCTCAAATGATGTGCCACCTCTTCCGAGATCTCCCTGTGATAATCCTCATCCGGAACGGAAAGATCCGGTGCCTCAATGGTAATATAGGTCCCCTGTGGTTTTCCCATGGTCCTGGCTCCATTTTCCGTTGTGATCCGCACTACGGTAGTCCGAACATCCTTTTCCTCATCGTATCTTTCCCTGATCTCTACTCCACGTACTTCTACGTTTTCCGCCTGAAAGCGTTCCGTTGCTTCCAGCGCCAGGTCTGTTCTGATTCTGCTCCTTCCAGCCATACTCTCATCCTCTTTTTCTGTAAGATTGCAAAGACTTTTTCGCTGCTGCCTGCAGCTTTTCCGGTGTTTTCCCTTTTATTATTTCCCCTTTTTCCCATAAATATGTATCATTTCCCCTTTTCCACACAGCATCTGGTATTTTTTGCATATTTTTTTGGAATTTTTGCGAAAAACATCTTGACATTCCTGTGCACGTATAATAATATATATAAGCATGTTTCATAGGAGCGCCCGTGTCTGTTCCTGTGAATGTAATTTAATATTATATTTTTAAGGAATCGGAGGTGTACGAATTGGCTAACATTAAATCCGCAAAGAAGAGAATCTTAGTTAACAGCACTAAGGCTGCAAGAAACAAAGCAATCCGTTCTGCAGTTAAGACTTCCATCAAGAAAGTTGAGACAGCAGTTGAAAATAAGGATAAGGCAGCTGCAGAGGTTGCTCTTAAGGACGCAATCTCCACAATCAGCAAAGCTACATCCAAGGGCGTTTATCACAAAAATAACTGCGCCAGAAAAATTTCCCGTCTTTCCAAAGCTGTCAACAGCATTGCGTAATAGACCACGGAATATTTTAGTTATAAGCTTATAAGTAAAAGGAAAGACAGTCGAACCGTCAGCGACTGTCTTTTTTGTATATAGATTTCTGTTTTGTATATAGCTTTCTGTATTGACCAAAAGGAGTTTTTTTATGATATCTCATCCCTTTCCCTACCGCATTATCCGCAGTAGCCGGAAAACCCTGGCGATCCAGGTCAGCGTTTCCGGTCAGGTGACTGTCCGTGCTCCGCACACAATGCCAGATTCCACCATCCAGCGTTTTCTCTCCCAGAAAGAAAGCTGGATCCTGAAGCACCTCTCCCACTCTGCCTCCAGGCCGGCACAGCCCCAGGCTGAAAACCCGCCTCTTTCGGAATTCCGCCGCAGTTATTATATGGAATCCGCCAGAAAAATATTCAAAAGAAAAACCGCAGCCTACGCCAGAAAAATGGGCGTAACCTACGGCCGTATCACGATCCGGGAACAAAAAACCCGCTGGGGAAGCTGCACCAGCGAAGGAAACCTGAATTTCAACTGGCGGCTGATCTTCGCCCCGGAAAAAGTCCTGGATTATGTTGTAGTACACGAACTTTCCCACAGAAAAGAAATGAATCATTCCCCTGCCTTTTATGCAGTGGTGGCATCTGTGATGCCAGAGTATAAAGCCTGCGAAAAATGGCTCAGGGACAACGGAGCGACCCTGTGGCAGAACCCGTCTCCGTAAAACTCAGGCTCTCACTGCTCTCGCCGAGCTATACTTCACGATCAGAAGCTCCACGCTGAGCACATCTCCAAGTGTACCTGTCTTTACCGCCTCTTCCGCATCCACAAAATCCCGCACAGCATTCTCCAGCTCTTCCACAGTGTAGGATCTGGCACAGGATGCCAGATTCCGCACAACAAAAGAGGGTACTCCCAGTTTGGAAGCGATCTCGGTCTGAGAAAGACCCTCCTGTGACATTTTCTTGGTCAGGCAGATCTGACGAAACTGTTTCGCCAAAAGAAACAATATCCGCATCGGCGGTTCCCGAAGGGTCAGAAGGTCATAGTACAGATCCAGGGCCCGCTTCTGGTTCTTCTCCGTCACCGCACGCACCATATCAAAGATCTTATTGGTTGTCTGCGTGGTACAGACAGCCTGGATATCTGCAGCCGTCACAACATCTCTTCCGACCGTATAGGAGATCAGCTTTTCCAGCTCCATCCTTATATTTCCCATATCTGTTCCCGTCATGGTCAGCAGAAGCTCCACATCTCTCTGGGTGATCCTGCGGCCATTTTTTCCAAGGATCCCTGCTGCCCACCGCATAAGAGTCTTTTCATCCTGCTGTTTAAATTCCCCGATGCTGCCGCAGGCTTTTACCGCCTTGTACATACGGCTTCTTTTATCTACTTCAGACTCGCAGAACACTAGATACAGATAATCAGGCAGAGCTTTCATATAATCTGCCAGTTCCTCGCATTTGTTCTTAAAGAATCCCGTATCCTCAAGAAGGACTACTCTTCGCTCTGCAAAAAAGGGCATGGTATCACAAAGACTCAAAAGCTCCCGGACATCGATCCCCTTCCCCTCATATCTGGTAAAATTCATGGTATCATCGTCCGGGTTCAGAGCCTTCACCAGATTTCTTTTATATTGTTGTTTCAGATAGGCTTCCTCACCGTAAAGGAGATATGCCTGCTTAAATTTTCCTGTTTTAATATCTTCCTGAATATTCTTCAATCTCTGTACCCCTGTCTGATTTTCTCTGTAATCCAGTTTATACGACAACTGCCGGAAATGCAACACCCAAGCAAAAATTTGACTTTCCACCGGATTCATGCTACTGTAAACAGGTACATATTCCGGCAGATCCGTTCTGTCAGCGAAATATGTGGAAGGGAGTGTTCCATTATGGAAAAAAGAAGAAACAGCAGAACAAGCAACCTGAAGAGCGCAACCACCAAGGCCAAAGCTACCGTGAAATCAACTGTAGAAAAGATTGAAAAAACACCTGCAGCTGAAAAAACCGTTAAAGCAGTCAAAAAGGCAACAGAGACTGTAGCAGCCAAGGCACCAGAAGTAGTAGAAGAAGTTAAGAACACTGTAAAAAATCATAAGATCAGCGGCATCACACTTGAAATTTTTGAGACATCCATCACAGTTGCCGACCTTGAGGCAGCTGTTAAGAAAGATGCAGAAGCAAAGGGCCTGAAAGGCAAAGAGCTCCACATCTATGTAAATGCAGAAGAAAGAGCAGCTTACTACACTGCTGACGGAACGGGTTCCGACGATTACAGGATCGATCTGACCACTCTGTAAGCTCCGGCGGATCTGTTCCGCGATCGCTTATATGCCGGTCTGTCTGTGACATTCCGGAAACGCAAAAAAGCCATGCACAGGACATTTTCATCCGGTCCCGCTGCATGACTTTTCTTTTTTATCTTTTACTGGATCTTTTTGATCCAGTCTCTGGAGCAGCCTACTGCAGCTCTCCAGCCTTTTACCATGGCATTTCGCTTCTCATCATCGATCTCCGTGCGGAAAATACGTTCCACATCACGGCTTTCCAGTACTGCCTCCTTGCTTTCCCAGAATCCCACAGCAAGACCTGCAAGATATGCGGCACCAAGAGCAGTTGTCTCAATACATTCCGGACGTTCTACAGCCACATTACTGATATTGGCCTGGATCTGCAGGAGAAGATTGTTTGCACTTGCTCCGCCGTCTACACGAAGAACTGCAAGGTCACTTCCTGCATCTTCCTTCATAACCTCCAGCACATCATTGACCTGATATGCAAGTGATTCCAAAGTCGCACGCACAATATGATACTTATTTACACCACGGGTCAATCCCACGATCGTGCCACGGGCATACTGATCCCAGTAAGGAGCTCCAAGTCCTGTAAATGCAGGCACGACGTAGCAGCCGTTTGCATCCGGTACCTTTCCCGCAAAATACTCGGTATCCGATGCGGAATCCACCAGATGAAGCTCATCACGAAGCCACTGGATCGCAGCACCAGCCACAAATACGGATCCCTCCAGAACATAAGTGATCTCTCCGTTAAGTCCCCATCCGATGGTTGTAACCAGCCCGTTATTGGAAAATACCGGTTTATCTCCTGCATTCATCAGAAGAAAGCCACCGGTTCCATATGTATTCTTGGTTTCACCTTTCTCAAAGCAGGCCTGTCCGAACAGCGCCGCCTGCTGGTCCCCGGCAGCACCGGCTACCGGGATCCTTCCACCGAAAAAGGACGGATCTGTCTCACCATAAATCTCACTGGACTCTTTTACCTGCGGGAGCATGCATTTCGGAATATCAAGCTCCTCCAGGATCTCATCATCCCACTCCAGTGTATTGATGTTGAACATCATGGTTCTGGACGCATTGGAATAATCTGTTACATGAACAGCTCCCTTGGTCAGCTTCCAGATCAGCCAGGTCTCCACGGTACCAAACAGAAGCTCACCCTTCTCTGCTCTTTCGCGGGCACCCTCCACATTATCCAGGATCCATTTTACCTTGGTGGCAGAAAAATACGCATCAATAACAAGTCCTGTTTTCTGACGGAATTTTTCTTCCAGTCCCTTTGCTTTCAGGCTGTCGCAGTATTCTGAGGTTCTCCTGCACTGCCATACGATGGCATGATAAACCGGCTGTCCCGTATTCTTATCCCAGACAATGGTGGTCTCTCTCTGATTGGTGATACCGATCGCTGCAATATCCTCTGCCGTTGCCTCAATCTGGTTCATAGCCTCTCTGGCAACAGAAAGCTGTGTGGACCAGATCTCACCTGCATCATGCTCTACCCATCCCGGTTTTGGAAAATGCTGGATAAACTCCTTCTGTGCCACACTGCGGATCCTTCCGCTTTCATCAAAAAGAATACAGCGGTTACTGGTCGTTCCGGAATCCAGCGCCATAACATATTTTGCCATATAAAAATCCTCCAATACATTTCTTGGCTGCGGCTCAGTGCCTCTGCAGCCTCATAATTCCCATACCTTCTGATTTGTAGTGGAAACCGCTGCTGCCCCCGCACCCAGGGCTCCCATCACATCCTCCTTATCGGAGATCAAACCGCCTGCGATCACAGGCACCTTGCTTGTTTTACATATCTGTTTAAGAATCTTCGGCATCAGCCCCGGCAGAACCTCTACCACATCCGGCAGCTGCTCATGCTGATTTCCCAGATTCTCAATATTCTTGATCGCCATGGAATCAATAAGGAAAAAACGCAGAACTGTATACATTCCAAGCTTCTTCGCCCTGTTGATCATGGATGCTTTTGTTGAAATGATCCCATCTGCATGGATATTTTTACAAATATAATCCACAGAAACCTCTTTTGAGCTTAAACCTGTGATCAGGTCTATATGTGCCATCGCGATCTTCCCCGCCTGGTGGATCCGCTCCACAATTCCCCCAATAGAACGGATATCTCCATACAGGATAAAGATCACGGTAAGCTCCTCCCTGCCCAAACAGTTCTGAAGCCCCTGCTCATCCTTTACAGCCGCTATGATCGGGTTCGCCTCGATCGCGTCCAGAAATTCTTTGTTCATCTTCTCTCTTCCTCCGCAATGTTCACACAATATCATTTTATCTCCGCGCATTATTTGAAGATATTATTCTTATTGTATCAGTTTATTGCTTCAAAGACCAGACGCATTTGCCAAATATATCTGTTTTATTTCCGGCTGTATTACAATTCTCAGACAATCTTCTTCTCTGGTAAAAGAAGGGAAGCCCCTATGGACTTCCCTTCTGCAGATACATTATTTCTCAAACGGGAATTTGAACTGTGTAAGTCCGAATTCATCGCGAAGTCCGATAAACTCTTTCTGAACTGCCTCTGTCACCGGAACTCCCTTATCCTTACGATACATCCATACATCATATTCCTTCTCGCCTGCTGTGTAGATACGTTCCTGTCCAGGAGCCTTCTCGGAGCCTCTCAGGTCTCTCAGGATATCACCGCATGTTTTCTTGAATGCCTCTGCACCCATAAATGCCTCTGTGTCGATAGCAATAAAGAAATGTCCAAGATGATATGGACGGATCTTTCCTTCCTCATCCTTACCATCCAGAGCTTTCAGGAAGAGACCGGACTGAAGAGCAGCGGAAAGGATCTCAACAACCGTAGAGTATCCGTATCCCTTATATCCTCCGGTTGTCTCACCAAATCCACCGAGAGGAGCAAGTGCTGCCTGCTGGCTTCTGATCTTCTTAAGGATCTCTGCACTATCTGTAAGCTCCTCTCCTTCTCTGGAAATAACAAGACCCTTAGGAGTATCATGGTTGATACGTGCGTAGTATTCGATCTTGCCATTCTGGATAACAGATGTTGCACAGTCCAGTGTAAACGGGAACGGCTCATCTGTAGGCATACTAAATGTTAATGGGTTGGTTCCAAGCATATTCTCAACACCAAATGTCGGTGCAACAGATGGTCTTGCGTTAGTACCGCTGATACCGATCATATTCTCCTTTGCTGCGAGACCTGTCCAGTAGCCTGCGATTCCATAATGGGAAGAGTTACGGACTGCAACCATACCCATGCCGTATTTATGTGCTTTTTCGATACACATGTCCATAGCCTTCTTGCTGGCTACCATTCCCATACCATCGTTAGCATCAAGAACTGCAGTTGTCGGTGTCTCTTTAAGAATATCGATCTTTGTTACAGGATTTAAGATTCCGGATTTGATACGGTCGATATAGATCGGTTTAAAGCGGTTGCAGCCATGGCTCTCGATTCCACGTCTGTCACTTTCCAGAAGTACATCAGCGCAAAGTCTTGCATCCTCCGTCGGAACTCCCATTTTCTCAAATACTGCAGTCATAAAATCGTCTGCAAGCTGCCAGGAAATAAAAGGTCTTGTTTCTTTCTCCATTGTAAAACTCCTCCATATACATTATTATAGTTTTTTTATTTTGCTTATATAGATCTGCAGCAGGACCCCCTCCTGCCGGAGATTTCAAATTTAGCCTGCCTCCTGTATGTGCCTCACAGAAAGCGCCTTTACATCGCAGTTTCAATCCTCGTCTGCCACTGCTCTTCCTCTGTCCGGATAATTGGTAATGATGGAGTTTACTCCCCATTTCTTCATCCTTCTCATATCCTCTTCCTCGTTTACAGTCCAGACATTCACCCCGATCCCATTCTGGGAACAGCTGCGTACATGTTCTTCCTTCAGGTATTCCAGATTCGGATGATAATACTGCACATCACAGGTTCTTGCATAAACCCCTGCATTATCCACATATTTCTCTACCAGAAAGCCTCCTGCAATAGTCTCATCACTCTGTCTGCACAATACAATGGATGCGTTATTGAAAGAGGAAAGGATGATCCGATCCTCCAGACCATATTCGCAGATCATATCAATGACCTTCTCTTCCATACCACCATAATAATAAACACTGTTCTTCAGCTCGATGTTTGTAATCAGATCTTCCTCCTCTGCCATCCACTCCAAATACTCTCTCAGAGTCGGAATCTGAAGCCTGCCGAATTTTCCGGCAAACTTATCCGGATAACTGCAATCCAGTTTACACAGCTCAGCATATGTAAGATCATAGATATACCCGTTTCCATCTGTGGTACGATCAACCTTCTCATCGTGCATGATCACCGGAACCAGATCCTTGGTCAGCTGCACATCAAGCTCGATCCCCTCGCAACCAGCCTCCACTGCCTTCTGAAACGCCAGCATTGTATTCTCCGGATATTCTCCGCTGAAACCACGATGTCCAAATACTTTCATTCTAATCATCCTCCATTCAATGCATTACATCGTTGTGAGCATTTTTGCCAATTCATATTTCTGATTATATCATAGCTTTTATTTATTTTCAACATTTTTTATCGACTTTTGTGCATTTTTTTGTTATTTTTTAATTAATTATTCTTTTAAGTGCTAATATCTTTTGTGCATTTTGTACATTTTATTTCATGGCAAACAAAGCGATAAAAAAGCCTTTTCAGGTTTATTTTATTCGCTTTGTCTGCCAGAGGGCTGACATATTATAAGCATACAGATCGCCATATATATCCTTTGCAGATCACTGTATGATCTGCTTCACATTTCCTGTAGCCACGATATCCACACCTGTACCTGCTGCATTCTCCAGGATCACGTCCCCAATCTGAACCGGCGCTTCCACACATACATCCCGCAGCGCATCCACACAGTCAAAAATCTTTCCTTTCGGAATATCCTGTGCTGTCTTTACTGACACCACCGGCATGCTTCCATTCTTCACACGCACGGTCGTTGTCACGATCCTGGTCGGATCTGTCACTTCCTTCACTGCATATTCCGCACCTTTTTTACAGGTATTTCCTGTGACGGAAATGATTTCTTTTCCATTCATTTCCACCAGAAGGGCGCATCCCATAGGACATCCGATACAAGTAAGATTCCTTTTTTCCATTTTCATCACTCCTCCACCTGGATCACAAGTTCATGTTTATCCTGTTTCTGTTTTCCTTCCAGAATGGAAAGAAGCTGCTCTTTTTTCAATTTGATCTGTTCCATCTCTCCGGGTGCTGCCACCTGTTTTTTTCTGGAAAAGATCCGTTCTCCATCCAGATATGCACGGATGTAACAATTTTTATATACATTTCCCACACGGAAGCGGACCAGCTGCTCCTCCGCCATATGACCGGTACGGATCTCAGACGGCACTGTATAGCGGACTCCGTTTTGGGGCGAAAGTGTGATCTTCATCTCTTCCGGTATTTTATCCTCTCCATTGTTGTTTATATAAAGAGCCGCATTTCTTCCTGCATTGCCGGCTTCCTCCGAAACAAAATCCACCAGATCGTGAACATGAAGAACATTTCCGCAGGCAAAAATACCTTCTACATTTGTCTCCAGACTTTCGTTTACCACCGGTCCGGAAGTCACATTGCTCAGCTTCACACCTGCCTGTCCGGAAAGCTCATTCTCTGGGATCAGACCAACAGAAAGAAGAAGCGTATCGCATTCAAAAAATTCCTCTGTACCGGGAATCGGGCGTCTGTTTTCATCTACCTCTGCAAGAGTGATTCCTTCCACACGCTCTTTTCCTTTTATGTCAACCACTGTATGGCTAAGCTTCAACGGGATACCAAAGTCATCCAAGCACTGCACGATATTTCGCTTCAGGCCTCCGGAATATGGCATCAGTTCTGCCACTGCCTTAACCTCTGCACCTTCCAGCGTCATACGTCTGGCCATGATCAGTCCGATATCACCAGATCCCAGGATCACTACTTTTTTTCCCGGCATAAATCCTTCCATGTTTACAAGGCGCTGTGCTGTTCCTGCTGAATAAATGCCTGCCGGTCGATATCCCGGAATGTTCAGTGCACCTCGCGGTCTCTCTCTGCAGCCCATGGCAAGGATCACAGCTTTTGCCCGGATCTGATACATTCCCTCCTGGCGGCTCATGGCAGTGATCACCTTATCCTGGCTGATATCCATGACCATGGTGTTCAGCCGGTACTCGATCTGCTGCTCTTTTACCATCCGGATAAAACGTGCCGCATATTCCGGTCCTGTCAGCTCCTCCTGAAATGTATGAAGGCCAAATCCATTATGGATACACTGATTCAGGATCCCGCCCAGTTCCTTATCACGTTCCAGGATCAGGATACTCTCTGCTCCCTCTTTCTTTGCAGCCAGGGCTGCTGCCAGTCCTGCAGGGCCTCCGCCTATGATCACGATATCTCTCTTCACCATAATCTTATCATTCATGGTTCTCGCCCTCCTCTGCAATTTTCTTGTTGATTCCTTCGATCAGTCTGGAAGCTCCGCCTGTTTTTGTGATCTCCTCCATGGAAATGCCAAGCTCTCGGCTGAGGATTTCCATTGTTCTGGGAGAGCAGAAGCCTGACTGACATCTTCCCATTCCTGCTCTTGTACGACGTTTTACTCCGTCCAGGGATTTCGCTCCAAGCGGTCTTCGGATCGCATCCAGGATCTCTCCCTCAGAGATCATCTCACATCTGCAGATGATATTTCCATATTCCGGTGATCTTTTGATCAGCTCATTTCTTTCTTCCAGAGAAAGCTCTGACGGATCCAGGATCCCTTTTCTCACCGGATCAAAATCCGGATTTACTTCCGGATGTAATTTTTCTTTTACGATGTCAGCAACCATACAGCCAATGGCCGGTGAGCTGGTAAGTCCCGGGGATGCGATTCCTGCACAATCGATAAATCCGGGAGCATCCTCCACCTCTTTGATCACAAAATCCATACCGTCCTCGATAGCTCGAAGCCCTGCAAAGCTTGTGATCACCTTCCGCAGTGGAATATCCTTTACTGTTTTCCGGGATTTGGCACTTACTTCCTCCACCCCCTCTGAGGTAGTCGCTGTTTCCTCCCGATCCTCCAGATCCGTAGCTGTAGGCCCGATCAAAAGGTTTCCATGAACAGTCTGTGTTACCAGAACTCCTTTTCCGTTCTTATTTGGAAGTGCAAAGATCGTATGATTCACATGTGTTCCTGCACTTTTATCAAGAAGCATATACTCACCCTTACGAGGAGTGATATGCAGTTTTTTCTCACTTACCATATTATGAAAAACATCCGCATAGACACCGGCAGCATTGACGATACAGCCTGTCTCAAAATCACCCTTTGAGGTTTCCACAACAAAACCTTTTTCCTGTTTTCGGATGTTCTTTACTTCTGTATCAAATTTAAATTCCACACCATTGTTATATGCATTCTCTGCCATTGCAATGTTCAGCTCAAAGGGACAGACAATTCCGGCTGTCGGTGCATACAGCGCTGCCAGCACCTGATCAGACAGATTCGGCTCCATGGCAAGTGCTTCTTCTCTGTCAAGGATCCTCAGTCCCTCTACTCCGTTTTTCATTCCTCTTTCACGCAGCTTATGCAGCATGGCGATTCCATTCTCAGTCGTACAGACAGTCAATGAACCAGTCTGTTTAAAAGGAAAATCCAGTTCCTTCGAAAGCTGTCCCATCATATTGCTGCCCTTCACATTCAGTTCCGCCATAAGGCTTCCCGGTTCTGCATCATAACCGGAATGAGCGATTCCGCTGTTTGCCTTGGAAGTTCCACAGCATACATCCTCTTCTCGCTCCAGAACGCAGATTTTCAGCCGATATCTTGAAAGCTCTCTCGCCGCTGCCGCTCCGGAAACTCCTGCTCCGATAATGATCACATCATACATAGATCTGTTTCTCCTTTCCTGTTTGCGGATCTTCTGAACTGTCCCCGGCTTTCTCTGCGCCGGAAACAGCAGAATATCCGTTGCAACACAAGCATTGCCGTCCGCAGGTAAATATTCTGCGAGGAGTACTGCTTACGAACAGCAATCTTTCAAGTGAATATGCCATTATTTTTATGCCGTAACCCTTTGTAACCCTTGTAATCCTTTTGAAACATTAACATTTGCGCATAAAAATAGCCGGCATAAAAACACACTTATCCATGTGTCTTCATGCCGGTCTCTGTTCTCAATGGCATTCTCTGTATTCAGCAAGCTGAATCAGATTCCTTCTTCACTTTGTATTCATTGTATCAGACTATTCTTCATATTTCAAGTGCATTTTTCGTAAAATACATCTTTTTTTCTTTAACATGCTCTTAACTTTCTCAAAAACATGATAAGTTTCATTGTATTCCCGATTCCCGATCATATTTCCTCCACAGAAATAACTCCTTCCTGCTGTCTTACCTCACGAAATACAGTATGGCGTGCTTTCCATTTGGCAGCCTCCATTGTTGCCTGGATCACCACACTCTGTGTTTTGGATCTCTTTTTGATGATAACTACGTTGGAGATCATGATGTCCTCTTCCCGGAGCTTCTTTATGACCATACTCATCTTGTCTTCATTTTCAAACTCCATATATACGTCATAGGTATTGGAATGCTCTTCCACATAAACCTCTATATATTTCGCATATTTGAACACCAGAATAAGCCCCAGCGTGGTAAAGATCGCACCGCTGTAAAAGCCGATTCCCACAGCAAGTCCGATACACGCAGAAGTCCAAAGACTGGCCGCTGTCGTAAGACCGGATACATGTCTCTGTCCGGTCACAATGATGGTTCCCACTCCAAGAAAACCAATCCCGCTGACAACCTGTGCGCCAAGTCGTGCAGTATCTCCGATTCCTGCCCCATTAGAATATACATGGATAAAATCGCCCGTCATCATAACCAGAGTTGCCCCCATACAAACGATCATATGTGTTTTTACACCTGCCACACGCTTCTTCATTCCACGATCAATACCGATCAGACATCCAAGAAACATCGCAAGAATCAGCCGAAACAGCGTCGATCCCATATTTAAAGTGTGCAAATAATCCGATATTGCATTACATGCTCCGAGAATTCCGCCCATAAATTTGCTCCTTTCCTGTTGTAACATTATTTTCTGCCGGTGATAACGCCAATAGCGCATCACTTCATTTTGCCCTGCACGAACGCCGCAGGCCACACTCACTCCATTCGAAAGCTGTCTAGTCAGCCGGACTCACTCCGTCCGTCTCACTACACAGTTTTTCATATGATCCTATACCCCGGATATACATGATCTGTAGTCTCACAGCATGTAAAACAGCAGGGATACCGGCGCCCGGCGGCGGTATCCCTATCTGTTGCTCTATCTACTGATCAGAGGGCATTCTGATTATTTAATAGACTCGTTATAGTTCTCGATCGCTTTGTTTACAGAAGCTGCAAGCTGATCAACAGCGTCCTGAGTTGTAAGCTTGCCATCATATACCTGCGGCATGATCTCGTTGAATGTAAGACGGGCTTCTGTCTGTACACCTGAGAGAACACCTGCTGTATTGCAGTTTACAGGAGAATCCTTCAGCTGGTTGATAGCTGTCTCGAAGTTCGGGTTTTCTTTGAGGTAAGCCTTCATATCCTCTGTCTCATAAGCTTTCTCGTTGATCGCAAAGTATCCTGTACCCATGGACCATTTAGCCTGTACATCAGGAGTTGTGATGTACTCGATGAATTTCCATGCTGCATCTTCGTTAGCTTCGTTGCCTGTATCTGTAAGCCACAGGGATCCACCACCGATGATAACACCGCCTTCATCATTCTGCTCGATTCTCGGAAGATATCCTGTACCAACTTCGAACGGAGAAGAATCAACTGCATTTTTCAGGATAGCAGTAGACTCGATGATCATACCAACCTGTCCGGAGAAGAATGCTGTCTGAGTATCTGCTGTTGTTGTTCCGTAATCTTCGAAATATCCGGAATCATACAGCTTTTTCCACATATCAAATACTTTCAGGCCGCCGCCGTTGGAATCAAAATCAACAGCTGTAACTGCCTCTTTACGTCCATTGTCATTGTTTCCGTATGTTACACCAAGTCCTGCAAGCTGCTGCTCAAAGAACCATCCGTAAATAGCCTGTGAATAACCAACCGGAGCTGCTCCGCTCTCTACGATCTTCTTGGCATCCTCAAGAACCTCATCATAAGTTGTTGGCGGAGTTTCAGGATCAAGTCCTGCTGCCTCAAATACGTCTTTGTTGTAATACAGCATAGGTGTGGATACGTTAAATGGCATTGCATACTGCTTGCCGTCTACGGTATAGTAGCTGCTGATAACCTCCATAACAGAGCTCTTATCATAGCCTGTGCTCTCAAATTTGTCTTCTACAGGAATGACAGCACCACTGTCATACATGAACTTTGTTCCTACGTCATACATCTGGCAGACATCCGGAAGACCGGAGTCACTCTGCATAGCAGCTTTCAGTTTTGTGATGGTATCATCATAGGTTCCCTGATACTCAGCTTTAATCTCAATCTCATCCTGGGATGCGTTGAAATCATCCACGATCTGCTGAAGCACCTCACCGTTTGTGCCGCCCATTGCATGCCAGAATGTAAGTGTTGTTTTCTCAGCTGCACTTACTGAGCACGGAGCTGCCAGAGATGCAGCCATGATTCCTCCTAAAAGAATCGCCATCCATTTTTTGTTGTTCATATAGAAACCCTCCTTTTATAATGGTCCGACCCGCCCCAATACAGGTCGGACAAATTAACATTTTTGCTACTTGCTCTTATGTGATTGGATCAACCCTTAACAGCACCTGCTGTCAGACCACTGATCATCTGCTTCTGACCAATGATAAATACAAGGATCGACGGAATCAGGATAACCATAGCGCCAGCCATAACCGGTCGGAAGTCTGTTGCCTCAGCCCCCTGAAGCATACCAAGACCGATCTGAACCGTTCTCATATTTACACTGTCTGTTACAAGCAGTGGCCACAGATAGTAGTTCCAGCTCTGAAGGAATACATAGATGATCAGAGCACCCAGTGATGGTTTGATAAGCGGAACACCGATGGTATATAAGAACTTGAAATTTGTACATCCGTCAATCTCTGCCGCCTCATGGATCTCCTTCGGCAGTGTCAGGAATGCCTGACGCATGTTGAATACCGCAAAAGCTGCTGCTGCATTAGGAAGGATCAGCGCTGCGTATGTATTACGGATACCCCAGTCAGCAATAGTCAGGTAGTTTGCGATGATGATCGCCTGGCTCGGGATCATCATGGTTGCCAGCATAATATAGAACAGGACCTTTTTGCCTTTGAACTCCATCATTGCAAAAGCATATGCTGCAAGAGCACCTGTAACGACCTGAGCAAATGTGATAACACCGGATACGATCAGTGAGTTCTTAATGAAGGTAAAGAACGGTGCAAGCTGAAATGCTCTTGTGTAGTTCTCGATAGTCAGATGGGACGGCCAGAACTTTCCGCCGTAGATCTCCTTCAGATCCATCATACTAACATTGAAACAGTAGATAACAGGAACAATAATAATAATTGCAAAAATAATATTCAGCGCATACATCGCCACTTTTACATATGGTTTTTCTTTCATCAGTAGGTCACCTTCTTTTCCAGTCTAAACTGCAGTGCAGTCAGGATGATCAAAATAACAAACAGAATTACGGATTCTGAACAGGCCACACCGAAACGGCTGTTGATAAATGCCTCCTGGTAAATCTCATACACGATAACGTTGGTACTCTCTGCCGGTCCGCCCTGGGTCATCATCTTGAACTCTGCGTATGCCTGTACGGAGTTGATGACATTGATGATGAGAAGGAAGAACAGTGTCGGAGAGATTGACGGAATCGTTACATGACGGTGCTTCTGGAAGAAATTCGCTCCATCCAGGGCAACGCTCTCATAAAGCTCAGCCGGTACACTCTGGATCGCTGCAGTAAGGTAAATGAAATTCATACCGATCGCCATCCATACACTAACGATCGTAACTGCGATCAGTGCATATTTCTTATCTGTCAGCCATCCGATATGAGTTCCGAGCGCCCTGTTCAGGATACCCAGAGAGCTGTGGAAAATAAACATGAACACTACAGATGCCGCTGCTGCGGAAATAGCCATCGGAAGTGCATATACAGTACGGAAAAATCCCTTTGCCCTGATCTTCTCTGTACTGATGATCGCCAGTATAAAACCGAGCACAATAGAAAGGATAACTCGCATAACAGAAAATTTCAGTGTTGTCACCAAACTGTTAAGGAACGTTCCATCTGTAAAAATATTCGTATAGTTGTCAAGTCCTACATACTGTGCCACCTGACCAAGAGGTGTGGTTCTGGCAAAGCTCAGCTGGATCGTCTTAACGAACGGCCAGAATACAAACAGTATAAAAAGGATCATTACAGGAACCAGATAGAGATAAGGCTCCACTGTCCTGAAAAAAGATTTTTTACTTTTCATTGTATATCACCTGCTTTTCATAAATTTACGTACTACCGATCAGCTGCATCATCACGATATCTCTGTCCCCCTGACAGTGCTGATCATGTTGCTCATTACACATTCTGCTGAAAAACATTTCCGTTATATCTTCCAGCAATTACCCCAATACATTAAGCAAAACTCTCATTTACGTTCTGCTGTCAAAAATGCCCTCTCACTACCCTCCTTTGTATTTGCGCGTTTGTTATCTTTACCAACTTTTTACCAAATGATAACACATTTCTTGTATATAATCAACAGTTATTTCTCTATTTTCCAATATTTCTTTATTTATTTTAAGCAATTATTATTTGATAATAATTGTTTTTTTATCTATTTTATACAATTTATCATACTTCAATAAGGCAATCCATTCTGATCACCTTTTCTAAAAAACAGATAAAAAAATCGGCAGAAAATAACACATCCTTCGATGTATATCTTCTGCCGTTCTCTCTTCTCAATGGCATCATCTGTTTTTATACAAAACAGACACAATCTCAACTTGTTAATCCAGATTATACAGTAAAATCCACTATAAATCAAGACTAAACACGTATTTTTTATGCAAATCTTATAAATACTTTTTTCACAAGCAATCCATTTCATTACACGGAAATTGTCTTTAATTCACAGCTGTTGTGGAACACTTATACTTTTTTCTTCCTGTACCAGGATATTAAATACAAAACTATACCAAAAATTATCAAAAATGGAGCAACTGCCACCAAAACAGTTGTTAAAAGTATCACAATTAACGCTGCAATGGCGATCACGATTGCCTTCCCATACCATGTGCTCAGATCCAGTTTAAAGCTTCTTGCCTTTCCGGCACTGCTCTCCGTCCCATTATCCGCATAATCATCTGCACCGTAGCTCTCTTCAGAATAACCAGACTCATCATAAACAGCTGCACTGTCATCTGTATCGATCAAAGTCTTGGCGATCAGCCTGGGATCCCCCAGTTCTGCCAGAACATCTGATTCACTTCGACCGTTCCGGACCTGAGACTGAATGTAATCCTCATAATACCGCACATGAGCCGCAGCTCTCCCCTGGGTCATCTGTCCGGACAGCTGCCCCCGTAAAACCTCAAGAAACTCTCTTCTGCTCATAAATATGTCAAACCTTTCTTATGAAATATAATGAAAAAAACAAAACTCAAAACAACTCCAGAAACCTCACCTTGAAAACTTCTGCAAATTCTTTTTTATTACTCTCTTAAAATTTTTCTCATTATACCATAACCCATAAATTTAAATCAGAAACAAATCATAAAATTTTGATTAAAAAATAAAAAATCATAGTACAGCGCAAAGGGCGATTCATTTTCGGATGCCGCCAAAGCCGCATTCGGAAACGAATCGCCCTCCATGACGTTCGTTATGCCATCAAAAATCACTCAACATGAACAGCCCCTGTACTCCTGATATTCATCGGATAGACATTTTCCCTTCCAACATACTGAGCCATATAGTCCACATACGCATCTGCGTTCTCGATCGGAAGCACGCACATGATAACTCCTGCAAAACCACCACCATGAACTCTGCAGATACCAGCACCGATCTTATTCAGAAACAGCTTGGTAAGCGCCAGACTCAACGTGATCTTCTGCTCCTTGCAATTCTGCAGAGAATAACAGTTCTGCAGCCACTCCCAGGAAGAATTACCGGACTCCTCAAGAAGACGCAGGAATCCCTCACCGTCTTTATTCTCAACAGCCTTCACAGCATCTGCAACACGTCTGTTCTCTTCATAAAAATGCATCGCACGAAGAACAGCACGGTCATTCGGAATATCCTTCACATGTGCCAGAAGATTCTCCATATTGGACTCACAGAGAAGCTCTACGCCCATAGCCTTCGCAGCCTCACGCATCTCCATAGGAATAGAGGAATATTCCTCACTGAGATCTGCATGGCCCTTACCGGTATTTACGATCACAAGTCTGCAGCCCATATCCTCAAAGGAAAATGCGATCTTCTCACAGCTGATATTCTCTT
Source organism: Ruminococcus sp. AF17-12 (assembly GCF_003479245.1). Lineage (NCBI taxonomy): Bacteria > Bacillati > Bacillota > Clostridia > Eubacteriales > Oscillospiraceae > Ruminococcus > Ruminococcus sp. AF17-12. The sequence continues at coordinate 39,727 of NZ_QUGY01000008.1, read as the reverse complement.
TATCAGAGAAATCCAGAAGGATCGGGCCGCCGGCAGCACAAGCCATCTGGTCCATCAGACCGGAAGCCTTTTTCCAGTAAACATTCTCAGCATACTGACCTGCTCTCGCATACTCGCCATACTCCAGCTTACCTTCATTAAAGAAATAATTGGTGATCGCACATACAAGCATCTCAAAGGAAGCAGAAGAGCTTACACCTGCAGCGGCAATAACCTTGGTGGAAACATAAGCGTCAAATCCACCGGTAGCATAGCCTTTTTTCTGCATATACTCCATAATACCTGCAACAAGAGCATCTGTACCTTTTGTATAGGTTTCTGTGCTGAGCTTGTCAAGATCAACAACTACTTCCTGTTTGTAACCCTCACTGATCATATGGATCACATTGGTTCCGTTTGGATAAGCAGCACCGATGGTATCCAGATCGATACTTGCCGCAATGATCTGACCGCCGTTATGATCAACATGGTTGCCAATGATCTCCGTACGGCCCGGAGCAGTAAAAAACTCTGCCTTGTCATGATGATATTTCTTCTCGAAATTCACAGCAAGATTGGTATAACGGGCGCTGCTCTCCTCTGTTTCACCATAGATTTTTTTCAGCACGTCTGCTGCCGGAATTTTAATTGTTCCCATTTTTTCTTCCTCCTGTTATATAGTTTACACCCCAGATCCGGAAGAACCTGAAAAGATCTTCCGCTCTGTCACGCTTCATGGTTACTGTTCACTCCGTTCTCAGCAACACACTTCGCAATGCGCAGAATATCACCAGTGAATAGTAACGCTTCATGTACTTTTATTATAACAGTCCCGTCTTTTCTGTCCATAACAATTTTGTGTAAAAACCGTATTATTTTGTGGTGATCCCGGAATATCCCTTTGCATTTTCTGCCTTTTCTGATAAAATAAATTCCACTATGAAAAGCAGATATACACTTCAGGATCCGCGCACAGAAGGAAGGAGGTAACACCTTGCAGATCATCACAGATCCCGCCGGAAAAGAACTGAAAAAACACGGAGACAGCTCCTTCCCATTCCTGGTAAGCTACGAGCGGCTTTCCGGCTATGAGACCGGTTCCTTTCTGTGGCACTGGCATCCGGAGATCGAGCTTACCTATATCGAAAAGGGCGAAATGCTCTACAAGATCAATCAGAATACCTTTCACCTGAAAGAGGGACAGGCAATCTTTGGCAATGCCAATGCCCTTCATGCCGGACATATGTATCAGGATCAGGACTGTCAGTATATCCCCATAACCTTTGACCCCAAACTGATCTACGGATTTTCGGGAAGCCTTCTTTTCCAGAAATATACAGAACCGATCCTCCGAAGCTTTTCCCTGTCCGCCGTACCGCTTGATCTATCCTGCAAATGGCACTCCGAGGCCATAAAAGATATCCGTGACATCATCGACCTGGACAGTAGCCGGGAACCCATGTATGAATTTGAGATCATCGCCAGACTGCAGCACTTCTGGAAGATCTTGTATGAAAATACGATCTCCCGGACAACTCTTCCATCCGGTCAGGATGAAGAAAACTACCGCCGCATCCGTCAGATCATGTCCTATATCGCAGAACACTACTCTGAAAAGATCCTCCTGAATGATGTTGCAGACCTGATCCACTTAAGTCCCAGCGAATGCAGCCGGCTTTTCAAAAAATGCATGAATATCACTCTCTTCGGATACATCCAGGAATACCGCATTGAACGCAGCCTGGAATATCTGGAAAATCCCTCCTGTTCTATTACGGAATCAGGACTGCTGTCCGGTTTTTCGGACTCTAATTATTACACAAAGGTCTTTACGAAAATCAAGGGCTGTACACCAAGACAGTACAGAAAAAATCAGGAGCTGTGACATGCTCCTGATTTTTAACCATTTAGTGCTCCATACCTATGAAGCAGAACAATATTTATCCGTGAAAATGGCTGTTATCTGAACAGCTCTTTCATTGCCGGATACAGTTTGCGGAATTTCCGGTATTTTTCTTCATATTTTGCAACCAGCTCCGGTTCCGGTTCTACCGTATCTACTACCCTGACCAGCTTATTACAGATCGTTTCCACATCCGGGTATTCACCGCAGCCTACTGCTGCCAGCATTGCACCGCCCATGGACGGACCTTCCTCATTCTCCGGCACATCCACCTTCAGGTTCATCACATTTGCAATGATCTTTTTCCAAAGAGGGCTCTTGGCTCCGCCGCCGCAGATCTTGGTGCGCTCAATATGGATCCCGAGGCTTCTTGCAACCTCAAGGGAATCTCGAAGTCCGAAAGCAACTCCTTCCAGAACAGCCTGTGTCATATCTGCTCTCGTGGTATCCATGGACATTCCGAAAAATACGCCTCTTGCATCCGGGTTGTTATGCGGAGATCTCTCTCCCATCAGATACGGAAGGAAAAACACCTGATTTTCGCCAAGCTTTTGGATCGGTGCCTGCTCTGCCGCAAAATCCTTTGTCTTAAGGATCTCCTCTGACCACCATTTGTTGCAGGAAGCAGCACTTAACATGCATCCCATCAGATGATAGCTTCCATCTGCATGGTCAAAGGAATGCAGTGCATTGTTTTCATCCACTCCGAAATCTTTGCTGGAAATAAAGATCGTACCGGATGTTCCAAGGGAAATGTTGCACTGGCCATCGCCAACCGTTCCTGTTCCCACAGCTGCCGCAGCATTGTCGCCTGCACCTGCTACAACCTTCACATCTTCTGAGAAGCCAAGCTCTTTTGCAACTTCCGCTTTCAGGTTTCCGACTACCTGCCAGCTCTCGTACAGCTTCGGAAGCTGTTCCTCTGTGATATGGCAGATCTCAAGCATTTCCTTTGACCAACAGCGGTTCTTCACATCCAGAAGAAGCATACCGGAAGCATCGGATACATCTGTGCAGAAGGATCCGCTTAAGCGATAGGCAAGATAATCCTTCGGAAGCATGATCTTTACCACTTTTTTAAAATTCTCAGGCTCATGCTTCTGCATCCAGAGGATCTTTGGTGCAGTGAAGCCTGCAAATGCAATGTTTGCGGTATACTGAGAAAGTTTTTCCTTTCCGATAACCGTATTAAGATATTCCGTCTCCTCACCGGTACGGCCGTCATTCCAGAGAATCGCCGGACGGATCACATTGTCATCTTTATCCAGAGTTACAAGACCGTGCATCTGACCGCCAAAACCGATTCCTGCTACTTCTTTGCGGTCAATCCCTTCTGTGAGCTCTTTGATCCCTTCCATGCTCTGGGCGAACCAGTCCTCCGGATTCTGCTCAGACCAGCCCGGATGGGGAAAGAACAACGGATATTCTTTTGATACGATGTTGCAGATCTTTCCGGATCCTTCCATAAGAAGAAGCTTTACAGCGGAAGTTCCAAGATCAACGCCAATATAATACATAGTGATTTTTCCTCCTGTAAATACAGAAACCGCAGCTCTCAGTTCGCAGCGCCTGCACGCCTGAGAGCCCGCGGTTTCTGAATCGTATTTAACCAAATCAAGAAAGTCCCCTGCGGGGTTACGAAAAGCAATAAGCAGCGAGTGGAGACTTGCTTGTATCAGGCAGCACGTACGGATGATCTTACCTGCCTGTTTTAATTATCTCCAAGGATTCTCTGTCGGATATCTCACGCCTGCCGGCTGATTGTAACCGATCTCTTCAACCGGTACACCAATGTATTTGAACACCTCGAAGAGAGCTTTTCCGTGATGTCCGAATGCTACAGCACCGTGATGCGGGAATCCTCCCTCGATCAGCACGTGACGGTAGAAACGTCCCATCTCCGGAATTGCAAATACACCGATAGCACCGAAGGAACGTGTTGCAACCGGAAGAACCTCGCCGTGTGCGATATATGCGCGAAGCTTGTTGTCCGCTGTACTCTGCAGACGATAGAAGGTGATATCTCCAGGCTTGATATCTCCCTCAAGAGTTCCGTTTGTAACCTCGATTGGAAGGGATCTTGCCATGATCATCTGATATTTCATCTCACAGAAGGACAGCTTGCTGGATGCTGTGTTTCCACAATGGAATCCCATAAAGGTATCCTGAAGCGTATAGTTGAATTTTCCTTCGATAGATTCTTTGTACATATCCTTCGGAACGGAATTGTTGATATCAAGAAGTGTAACGATATCATCACTTACTACCTGTCCGATAAACTCACTTAATGTACCATAGATATCAACCTCACAGGATACCGGAATGCCCTGTGCTGTCAGACGACTGTTTACATAACATGGAACAAATCCAAACTGTGTCTGGAATGCAGGCCAGCATTTTCCTGTCAGTGTTACATATTTACGATATCCTTTGTGATCTCTTACCCAGTCCTTCAGAGTCAGCTCGTACTGTGCAAGCTTCGGAAGGATCTCAGGTTTCTTGTTTCCCGCACCAAGCTCTTCTTCCATCTCTTTTACGATCGCCGGGATCCTTTCATCACCTTCATGCTTGTTGAATGCCTCGAAAAGATCCAGCTCTGAGTTCTCCTCGATCTCAACGCCAAGGTTGTAAAGCTGTTTGATCGGTGCATTGCAGGCAAGGAAGTTTGTAGGACGCGGTCCGAAGCTGATGATCTTCAGGTTGCTCAATCCCTCGATCGCTCTTGCGATAGGAAGGAATTCATGGATCATATCTGCGCAGTCCTCTGCATCACCTACCGGATACTCCGGAATATAGGCTTTTACATTACGAAGCTGCAGATTATAGCTTGCATTCAGCATACCGCAGTAAGCATCTCCACGTCCCTGGCAGAGATTATCCTGTGTTTCCTCAGCTGCTGCGATAAACATCTTCGGTCCCTCGAAATGCTTTGCAAGAAGGGTCTCAGAAATCTCCGGTCCGAAGTTTCCAAGATATACACAGAGTGCGTTACAGCCTGCTTTTTTGATATCCTCCAGAGCCTGGACCATATGGATCTCACTCTCTACGATACAGACCGGACATTCGTAGATATCCTTTGCATCGTATTTCTTTGTGTAAGCGTCTACAAGAGCTTTTCTCCTGTTTACGGAAAGGCTTTCCGGAAAACAATCTCTGCTGACTGCAACGATTCCGATCTTAACTTCTGGCATGTTGTTCATAATCTTCATTCTCCTTTTTATATCCGGCAGATTTTCCACCGGTGATATTATTGTTCGTTTTTATATCCCACTGCACAGCACTTCACCGTGAAATCAGTCAAGTGTGATATTTTCACCCTTCAATCCGTTGAATGCGCCTTCGATCTTCGCATCCTCATGAGCGATAAGCCATTTATTCCGGGCTGTCATCAGACCGTCCTCTCCGTCCCCGGGCACCGGGAAATCAATCTCTGTGTTGGTTCCTCTCGGAAGAACAACTACACACTGAAATCCGCTCTCATTCACATGACACGGTGCATAGTGGAGAGTTGTGGCATAAACCTCGATCCCGGTTCCTGCCGGTACCAGAAATGCCTCCACCTTTGAGGTATCGTATGTAAGATCCTCTTCTATATCCTGCTGATGTCCGATAAGCAGTACAAGATCTGTCACTGCTACATTGATCTCGGAATTCCGATGATATTCCAGGGCATTCAGCTTTTTGTTATGACCATTGCAATATCCGATCTGGACAGGTAATCCACCAAACGCTCTGTTTTTCAGTTCCTTTTCCACATCGAGAGCTTCCAGCTCCTCTGCTGACGGAACATATACCACATCCTCCGGGACCGGTGTATGCTTCATCTCCTTCAGAAGCGGACCGAAATTGTATCCCTCCAGAACCTTTCCGTATCTGCGGAAAGCCGGATCTGTTACTTTCTGAATTTTCACGATTTAACCCTCCTTACAAAATTACTGTTTCACAGCTTCTCTGCATCTTCGTTTTGAACTGAAAAAAGCATACCACATCATGGTATGCTTTTCGCCGCTTTTCTTGACTCATTCATAGCACTTTTTTGACATTTTTATGATTCTGACGCTCCACTCTTCCCGGCAGGATCCCGTAACGCTTTACAAATTCCCTGGAAAAAGCCCTGCTGCTTGCAAACCCGTTGTCAAGTGCGATGGAGCTGATGGTATGATCTGTATTCAAAAGCTCCTTATAGGCGTATGCCATGCGGATATCCTGTAAATATGTCTTAAAATTGACCTTCGCATATTTCCGGAACATCCTTGACAGATATGCATCGGAATATCCGAACATGGCTGCAAGTCCGGAAAGCCTGAGATCCTCCTTGTAATGCTCCCGCATATAAGTGGTTATTTTTGACAAAGCATCCAATCTGCGGCTGATCTTCAGCGCATTCTCCTCCACCTCTGTTTCCCTGTATGCGGAAACCATAAGATAAAGGACTTCATAGAACACTGCCCTGATACGGAATTCGTACCCCGTTTCCCCGGATACGTACACCCGATACATCTCCCGGATCAGAGAAACCATCCGCCTGTCTGTTTCCTCAGACTCTTCGTTTCTGCTCCGAAAACGGATGAACCTCTGAGCGGTAAAATAATCCGAAAACTGCTTCAGCGGGATCTGCAGTACGATGGTCTCATTACGTACTGGCGCCTGAATAGAATGTACTTCATTGGAATTAATGATCAGAAACTCCCCTGCCTTCAGCGGATACTCTTTCTCATCGATATAGAAATAAAGGCTCCCCTCCATCACCGCAAAGATCTCGATCGAAGTATGCCAGTGTTTTTCCCGTACATAATTTCCGTTTCTTCCTTCAAAAAGAAAAAGCTTAAAAGGAAATCCTTCATTGGGAATGATCAATTCATGCTGAAACTCCATGCTCCTTCTCCCTTTCCTGCTGTCCGGTCTGGACCCGGCGCATCATACTTCCGTAAAAAGCCGCCAGGATCTGCTGAAATAACGTTCCGATCATAACCGGAAATAATGTTTCCGCCGGAAAATACGCTCCCGCGATCACCGCACCGGCGCTGATGTTCCGCATTCCGGAACCATAGATCATGGAAACCGTTGCCTCTTTATTCTGTCTTGTAAGAATGGCAATGATCCAGCCAATGGCATATCCCCCTGCTGCCAGGACCAGGATCGCTGCTGCTACCTCCAGCCGTTCTCCATTAAGATGCTTCATATAAGGAGAAACCTTGGAGGAATTGGAGGTTACCACAAAGATCAGGCACATTTTTGAAAAAGGTGCCAGCTTTTTCGGCCAGATCTCCATAACCTTTCCATGGCTGACTTCATTAAGGCACATGGCAAGGACTGCCGGCAGAGCGATCATGAAAACCAGCTCCTTCATCATTCCCACAGTATCCATTTTTACGCTGGAGCCCACCAGGAGCTTCAATACTGCCGGGATCAGAAAGGGAGCCAGGATCGTATCGATCACAACCAGTGAAAGTGACAGCGGACTGTTTCCATTATAAATGGATACCCACATCAGACTGATCACCGCTGCAGGTACGGAAAATTCCAGCACCATTCCTGTGATATAATTCATATTGCCCGGGAACAGAAGATGTCCCAGACCGCAGGCGGCCACCGGTCCCAGCACATGAAGGATCAGCAGCATCAGGATCAGCGGAAGCGGCCGCTTAAACACATCTGCAACATCACGGAACCTGGATTTCAACGCACCGATAAAGGTCATAAATGCAAAAGCATACGTCACATAGGGCACGCCATGCTTCGCAATATCCGGAAACAGCACCCCTGTAAGCAGACAGGCCGGCGTCACAAAAGCCATCCATTTCTCTATAAAGCTGTTAAATTTTTCCAGCATATCACACCTCTTGTTTGTCTTTTTTTCTGTCTTTTTTTACAGTTTATCACAAAAAAACAGCGGTGCAAGAAAAAAATCCCCTGTTTTATAGCCGATTCCGGACAAATATGATATGATAGTATCCATCCAAAAGCAACCTGAAACCAGGGCGGACTACAGATAACCGCCAAAATGATCATTTTTTATGATCTGGAAAACGAGGCAAAAAATGATTTCTTTAATTATACCATGCTTCAATGAGGAAGAATCCCTTCCGCTTTTTTACCCGGAAGCCACTTCTGTCCTCAGGCAAATGAACTGTGATTATGAGCTGATCTTTGTGAATGACGGTTCCAGAGACAGAACCCTTGAGATTTTAAGAGAGCTTTCCGAAAAGGATCCTCATGTGATCTATCTTTCTTTTTCCAGAAACTTCGGAAAGGAAGCTGCCATGTATGCAGGCTTCTGCAATGCCGGCGGCGATTATGTAGCAGTAATGGACGCTGATCTTCAAGATCCGCCGTCCCTTCTCCCGGAAATGCTGGAGAAGCTGGAATCCGGAGAATATGACAGCGTTGCCACCAGACGTGTCAGCCGTGACGGAGAGCCACCTATCCGGAGCTTTTTTGCCCGGAAATTTTATCAGCTGATCAATAAGATCTCGGATGCAGATATTGTGGACGGCGCCAGAGACTTCCGTCTGATGAAGCGCAGTATGGTGGATGCCATCGTCTCCATGAGTGAGTACAACCGCTTCTCCAAGGGAATCTTCGGCTGGATCGGTTTCCGCACCTGCTGGCTCCCCTACAAAAATATCGAACGCGTAGCCGGTGAGACCAAATGGAACTTCTGGAAGCTGTTTAAATACGCCGTCAGCGGCATCATCAATTTTTCTCAGGTACCGCTGACCATCGCCTCCTGGTTCGGAACGACCATGACCGGTTTTTCCTTTCTGGTCCTGGTAGCCATCATCGTCCGAAAGCTGATCTTCGATGATCCGGTCCCAGGCTGGGCTTCCACTATCTGTGTCATCATCTTCATCGGCGGCCTGCAGCTTTTCTGCCTGGGTATCATGGGACAATACATAGCCAAAACCTATATGGAGGTCAAGCAGCGCCCCCATTACATCATAGCAGAGTCCAACAAAAAGGACTTTACACCCATACGTTGATTTTCTATTCTGTCGGCAGCTCGACCACCTGATATTCGTGGCCCAGCGCCGGCAGGATTTTTTCTTTTACATCACTGGTCTTCATCAACAGAGTGGAAGTATTGATACACGGATGGCATCCGAAATATTCTTCATCCAGGACTTCTTTATCGATCACCAGGTGTACCTTCTTTTCTTTATCAAAGATCAGTCCCATCAGACTTAAGGACCCCGGGGTAATGTTCAGATATTCCTCCATCTGCTCTCCGTCTGCAAAGGAAAGTCTGGCTGTTCCGATCTGTTTGGACAGAAATTTTGTTTTAAATGGCTTCTCTCCCGGCATCAGCAGCAGATAGAAATCCGTTTTCTGTCGGTTGCAGAGAAAAAGATTTTTGCATATCTGCGCTCCCAGAAGCTGATCCACTGCCTCGCAGGCCTCCATGGTCATCAGTGCTTCATGATCTGCTCTTTTATATTCAATCCCAAGACTATCCAGAAAATCGTACACTGCGATTTCCTTCTCCAGACGGCCCTCGGTGTTCTCCGGTCTTCCTGTATAGACTGTTTTGTCAATTCTTGGTTCTTCCATGATGTCTCCTCCGTTATTTTTACATTCTCATATGTCCAGGTCTTAGTCGCAGCACATTACGCTTTACTGCTTCACCCGTAACCTGCCGATTTGTTTAATCATAGCACACCTGTAACAAATAAGATACTCCGGATTTCCGTCTGACTATTGACGATATCAGCCTCGGATGCTATACTCTCAGGCAGAAAGGGAATGAAGTTCTCCCCCGATCTTTATCGAAACCGCCAATGAGCTGATGACTTCTGTGCAATGCACGGGGTTATCAGCTTTTTTTGATGGATTTTTCAAAACGGGGAGATTGAAAGGAGTTACTATGACAAAAGAAACTATCCAAAAAGAACATCGGATCCTGCAGCTGAAATACGCTGTCCTTGCAGTGGTCGTGGGAATCTGCGTCGGGATCGTAGATACTATCTTCGGCCGGGGCCTGCTGGCGATCTCTGATCTTCGCACCGCATACTGGCAATATCTGCTGCCTTTCCTGCCTCTGTCCGGACTTCTTATTGTGTGGATGTATCATCATTTCAGCACCTTAAGCTTAAATGGCATGTCCCTGATCTTCGAAACCGGGCAGAAAAAAAGAGACCAGATTCCTCTGGTTCTTGTCCCTCTGGTAATGATCGGCACCTGGATCACTCATCTCTTCGGAGGAAGTGCCGGCCGTGAAGGTGTTGCCGTGCAGATCGGTGCTACACTCTCCCACGAGGCCGGACGCAGGCTGCATATCCGGGAAAATAAGCCTGTCATGCTGATCACCGGTATGGCTGCCGGTTTTGGCGGTCTGTTCCAGACGCCATTAGCCGCTGTATTTTTTGCCATGGAGGTGATCGTTGCCGGATATCTTGAGTACGATGCGCTGCTGCCGGCACTTATCGCCGCATATACAGCCTCCTTCACCTCTCATTTCCTGGGACTGGAAAAATTTGCTGTGGATATCCAAGACACCTGGACTGTGACCGATCTCCGAAGCATGATCTCTCTCATTGCTCTCGGACTTGCCTTTGGTCTCGCAGGACGATGCTTTTCCGTACTTCTTCAGAAAGCAAAGAAATTATTCGGGGAAAAAATCTCAACTCCGCTGATCCGCATCGGTGTCATGGCCATTCCACTGGCAGCTCTGCTGTTTGTGATCCATGGCGGACGCTACACAGGTCTTGGAACCAATCTCATCTCCGCTTCCTTTGCCGGAGAAACGATCTACGGATATGACTGGATTCTGAAGCTTCTGTTTACTGTATTTACACTTGCCATCGGTTTTCAGGGTGGCGAAGTGACACCACTGTTCTCCATCGGCGCTTCCCTTGGAGTCGTCCTGGGTTCCATCCTCGGGATCCCTCCCATTATCTGCGGGGCACTTGGCTACGCCGCAGTATTCGGCAGCGCCACCAACACCCTCATCGCCCCGATCCTTATCGGCCTGGAAGTCTTCGGCAACCGAAATACCCTTCCCCTCATCCTGGTATGCATCCTCGCTTATCTGGTCAACGGAAATCACTCCATTTATGGAGCACAGCAGAAGGCACTTTGCAGGTTTGAGGAGTAGATATGTACATATTTTTTATTCGGTCATGGCTGACTCGGTTGTGGCCGAATAAATTCTCCATCACCTAAAGGTAATGGGCTTCTAAGGATATCAGATTCGCCATATGATTCCTTTCTTCAGCTATTAATGGATTCTATCTCCGAATCATCATATATTTTCTTTAACTCTTTTCTCATTTCCTTATTGATACTTATATATTTTGAATCATTATCAGCCCATTTTACTTTCAGGATATCGTGTTTGCGTATATATAATACAGGCAGCCGGCTTCTGTGCTTATCCATAAAGATTCCCTGGCTTTCATAAAAAATTTCCTGCAGATAATCATTCATTTCATCTACCTGGATTACAAATGTAAAACGAATATCCTTCTTTTTTTCTTCTCTGCTCATCTCATTGATCCAGAACTCTGCAAATTTATCATTTAACAACAAAACATCATTTCTATCCATATCTGTAATATCTATAAGCGCCCAGATATTCACCTGATTATTTCTATTTTTCTTGAAAAAACTTACTTTTCCTTTTTCGTCCAGTTCATATTCTGACTTTTTTTGGTACTGGTTATGTAAAAGCCCTTTTTCAAATACAACGTTTCGTTCTTCGACCTCTTCTGGAAAAGTTATTTTGATATCTATTAACTTCTCATATTTGTAACAAATAAAACTGAATGGCATCCAGATTTCTTTTTTATTCTCTATATACCTGTAGCTTCTTGCATGAATCCTAGCACTATGCTTCAAAAATTGAACATACCCCGCTGTCATTAAAATATACAGTGGTAATAACGCTTTTTCAATCGCATCATTCCCACTGCTATTCGTCCAACATTTCCAACAGGAATATACTGCTGCAAAAAAAACATCTGTCAAAAGCAACATTTGAAACAGAAAACAACCTCTGATTCCGGAAAACCATTTTCGATTTTTTCTCATCATCCCATAAACATATAGAGGATTTTCATCTACACTTTCCGAAGAAATATCCTGATCCGGTGTTTCGCCACATCTGAATACCCATCCAGTCAATGCCAAATATCCCCAAAAGGCTACTCCAAATGTGAATCTATCATCTTCAAAAATCCAACGATATGACAAAAATAAAATACAAAATAACAAAATTTTTCCAAGTATATTATTTTTTCTTTTTCGGTTTATTATGATCCCCCCTAGTCATCAGGCCTGTACAACATCCGATATTCCCAGACAATCCAACAGATCTTTTTTCATTTTCTCATATTGTTTTTTACATCTCGAATATCTATATAACGGAAGGATTTCCAAGCGATTATAATAACGGTTATATACCGCTCCAAGACGGTATCGTCTTTTATACATCATTATCCCTGAATTATTCCGTACAATGCTCTTCAGAACACGATTATCATCTTCTACTTCCAGCACAAAGGAAAAATATATTTCCTTTTTTTCCTCTTTCGTTGTAATATACTGTTTCCAAAATTCTACAAAAGCTTTATTTAATTTTCCGATATCCGCTTCCTGAAACAAATCTGTTTTTACATATGCCAAAATATGTATCTCATCTGTTTTGTCATATCTGTAGAAAAAAGTTTTTCCATTTCGAGGAGCTTTATACGTATTTATATATTGATAAATTCCAAAATCTTTTTCCATTACATCAGAATGTATCTGTAAATCCCTGTAACACACCGGATTTTCATAATACATATTGATATTCTGGCACAGAAAACTGAATGGCGCCCAATTTCCTTCTTTATCTGTTGGGTATTTATAATTCTTTTTATAAAATTTCACATAAAATATCCACATGCATGATCTTGCCATGATCATAAAAGCCAGCGAGATATTCAGAAGGATTTCTATCACTGTACTATTTATACCTGGATTTACATACTGCATCCCCAGATATGTAAAATACACTCCCAGCCACAGAATCATTATTTTTCGCAAAAACAAAAAACTTTTTAACTTTCCGTTTTTCCTGATAGGAAGAGCATATTTCGATTCCTTTTTGTCATTTAACATACCGTGTACATAAAATGGATTCTGACAGTTATAACTATCCGGCACATTATAAGGGGTTTTCCATCTTGACGGTATAATAACCGTAGGAATAAATAGAATATTTGAGATCATCAGGCTTACCAGAACCGCCAAAATTTCCATTACACCGACCGGCGCCAAATAGAAATAAAAAGATTTCAGTAATCCTCCAAATACCAGGGCATATACGCATAAATAAATTGATTTGCTCAACATGTCGATCATTTCTCTGTATAATTGCCTCTTTCTTTTCTAATACATATTCTTTTAATCAAGTGATATCTTCTCTCCATTTACAGAAATCCAGTAATCTTTCGGTTTGTGTTCCATGTATCCATAACATATCTTTTCATTTTTGTTATTTTCTGCTTCCAGAAATTTTGTTCCCACAGAATCCTTCACATCGGCTATTACATAATTATCATCATTCGGTACTACCAGTACATACCATTCCCCATTAATTTCTATCGTTGACATATCGATATTTATCTTTACATCTTGATACTCTCTGCCTGTACCATAAAATATAGAATCCGGCAATTTCCATTTCCCAGAACTTTCCGGAAAAATCTTCCCCTCTACTGTTCCTTCGTTATCCATGATAACATATGTAGAATTTTCTCCCTGCAGAATACGGATGATCTCAGCATTATCACCATATGCTTCCACGGCTTTCTCCACAGAACTGAAACTTCGGTGAGTATACACTGTATCGCAAACAAAGAGTCCGATTCCTAATATAACAATTGGTGCGACAACCTTAACTGGTGTCTTTTTTGATTTTCTTTTATAAGAAATAGCGATCACCAGATTAATAATAATTACCAGATATACAATTGGTTCTATCACTTTGATCAACATACCTTTTTCACATCACCTTTGCATACAGTCTACAGATCTATATCACGTCTTCCGATCACCCGCTTCAGTTCTTCTCTCATTTCTCTGTAAATATTTTTATATCTGGACTTACGGTCCGTACATTTTATTTTTATGATGTCATGTTTTTTCTCATACAAAACAGCCATACGACTTCGATGTTTATACATTCGTGTTCCTGATCCATCATAAAAAATCCTGCTTATAGCATCATTGATTCTCTCAGTCTGGATCACAAAGGTAAAACGTACATCTTTCTTTTTTTCTTCTCTGGTCAGCTCATTACACCAGAAAATCTCAAATGCATCATTCAGAAGCTGGATATGCATTTTCTCCATATCTGCTATATCAATGATCGCCCATAAGTTTACCTGTTGATTTTTTCTTTTCTGATAAAAACAGATTTGGTCATTCTCTTTTAATATATAATTTGCTTTTTTAGCATATCCACTTTTAAAAAGACATTCTTCAAACACCAGAGGCTGATTTTTCTCCGTTTCTTCTGTTGGATCAGGCAGTATCCTTCCTGCCAGTCCCTGCATTTCATATCCGATAAAGCTGAATGGCATCCAGATACCTTTTTTATTTCTCGGATAGCAGAAACTTTTCTTATAAATATGGATATAATATGCCTCCACTACACCAAGACTCATTATTATTCCCCAGTAAATCCAGAAAAATTCCAGTCTGATTTCCTGATATCTTCTATGTATTATATGATCAGAAATGAACCCTGCTGTCATCAGAAGAACATAACTCAAAAGCAAAATCTGTACTACAAAATATCCATTTATCCCAGAAAGCCATTTCCTCTTCTTCATCATTTTTCGTACATACAGAGGATTCCTGTCATCATATAAATTTGCAAAAGGAAACCTTTCATTTCTTGCCCAAATTCTATCTGCCGATAATACAGCTTCTCCCATTGCCGCCAATACTAATGCCATTCTGATCTCCGGCATGATCTGGTAGCAAGCTGGTGTCAGAAGTAATGTTATTAGAAAAAAACGTTTTGTTTTTTCACTCAAGCGATATCTTCTCCCCATTTATAGAAATCCAATAATCTTTTGTTTTATGATATCTATTATTTTAATGACTACTTATTATTTTCCATCCAGTTCTGACCCAATCCTTCAAAAACCCGATTGGAACCATCTTCTGTCCATTTGCAGAAACCCAGTAGTCCTCTGGGTATTTTTTCAGATATCCATAGTAAACGTTTTCGCTTCCTTTTGCTTCGGAAAATTCTGTTCCTTCCGAATCGTATACATTCGTTATGGGAGATTTTATTCCCGGATATGGTGACACCACAACATACCATTCCCCATCAACTGCTACGGTAGATACGTCGACTATAATCCTGTCTCCTGTAAAACGCTTTGTGTCCTGAAACTCTGAATCTTCCGGAAGTTTCCAGCCGCTTTCTGTTTTTTCAAAAATCTGTGAGTCCATCACATCTCCATCATCCATAATAACCAATGCTGAAGTTTTTCCTCGCAATGTCGCCACGACATCTGACCGATCATCATAGGCTGTTACTGCTTCCTCAAGTGTATGGAAACTTTGTTCAGCCTCTTTGTTATTTTCGGACATCATAAATATGATGACCACAGACAAAACCGGAACCAGTATAAATATGGATATTTTTCGTGGGATTCTTTTCCTGGAATCCACAACTGCCACTATCATGAGCAACAGCAATAAGATTCCCCACGACCACCAGTTAGACAGTGAAATATTCATTTTTATGTTCTCCTTTTCCTACAATCTTGACGCTTCACAGATTGATCGCTACTTTATCTCCATCTACAGAAATCCAGTAATCATCTGGTTTCGTTTTCAGATATCCATAATATACCGTTATATTCTCATATTCCGTTTTTAAAAATTCTGTTCCAGCCGAATCGTGAACCTCATCTATAGAATTCTCCCCCATAAGATAATGTGGGAGTATTACAATATACCATGCTCCATGTATTTCTATTGATCTCATATCAATATTGGCATCTTCTGAAGGATAGCTCATACTTTTTCTGAAAAATGCTGAATCCGGCAATTTCCATTTCTTTCCATTTTTTGGAAAAATTCTTCCTTCAATAGATCCATCTTCATCCATGATAACATATGTAGATTTCTCATCCTGCAAGTTTGCTATTGGCTTCGCCTTAACATCATATGCCCGAATCGCTTTATCCAGCGAGGTAAAATTTCGCTGCACAAATACTGCCTGAAACATAATAAATAACAAACCAACCAGAAAAATTGGTCTGATGATAAAAAGCGGTACCTTTTTAGATTTTTTCTTGCATACGAGAGCAACTGCCAATGCAATAAACATTAATATTGTTATAACTCTTTCGAAAATGCTCAATATCAGATTCGCCATATGATTCCTTTCTTCAGCTATTAATGGATTCTATCTCCGAATCATCATATATTTTCTTTAACTCTTTTCTCATTTCCTTATTGATACTTATATATTTTGAATTATCATCAGCCCATTTTACTTTCAGGATATCGTGTTTGCGTACATATAATACAGGCAGCCGGCTTCTGTGCTTATCCATAAAGATTCCCCCGCTTTCATAAAAAGTTTCCTGCAGGTAATCATTTATTTCATCTACCTGGATTACAAATGTAAAACGAATGTCTTTCTTTTTTTCTTCTCTGTTCATCTCATTGATCCAGAACTCTGCAAATTTATCATTTAACAACAAAACATCATTTCTATCCATATCTGTAATATCTATAAGCGCCCAGATATTCACCTGATTATTTCTATTTTTCTTGAAAAAACTTACTTTTCCTTTTTCGTCCAGTTCATATTCTGACTTTTTTTGGTACTGGTTATGTAAAAGCTCTTTTTCAAATACAACGTTTCGCTCTTCGACCTCTTCTGGAAAAGTTATTTTGATATCTATTAACTTCTCGTATTTGTAACAGATAAAACTGAATGGCATCCAGATTCCTTTTTTATTCTCTATATACATGTAGCTTCTTGCATGAATCCTAACACTATGCTTCAGAAATTCAACATACCCCGCTATCATTAAAATATACAGTGATAATAACGCTTTTTCAATCGCATCATTCCCACTGCTATTCGTCCAACATTTCCAACAGGAATATACTGCTGCAAAAAAAACATCTGTCAAAAGCAACATTTGAAACAGAAAACAACCTCTGATTCCGGAAAACCATTTTCGATTTTTTCTCATCATCCCATAAACATATAGAGGATTTTCATCTACACTTTCCGAAGAAATATCCTGATCCGCTCTTCCGCCAAATCTGAATACCCATCCAGTCAATGCCATATATCCCAAACCGGCTACTGCAAATGTGAATCTATCATCTTCAAAAATCCAACGATATGACAAAAATAAAATACAAAATAACAAAATTTTTTCAGGTATATTATTTTTTCTTTTTCGGTTTATTATGATCCCCCCCTAGTCGTCAAATACATTTCCCATATATTTTTACATACAAAACTTATACATAAACCCAATATAACTTTCCTAAATACTTATAACACTTCATATACCGCGTTCCTTTTCCCGGAGTATACTCACATCCCCCGCCAATAACTCTCCCATACTTTCGTATTGCAATATTAGAATTAACAAAAGCATTGCATGCATAATCTCCACAATAAGAACTTATTTCCTCCTCTGCCAATTGCCTTATCTTTCTACTTTTTTCTTCATTAACCGCACTTCGTAATGGTAATGCCTCTGAAAATGAAAGATTCATATTTAAAATTTTTCGATTTGCGTTATGATAATCTTTTCTCATATATTCCAAATATCCTCTTTTCTCCGGCCCCATACTCGCTAAAGGATTTAAAATTAATGATATTCCCGCACTTACCGCACCATTTATAACCGCGCTTGTAAAATCTCTATTTTCATAATAATCACTTGCAAACGAAGTAACACCACTTACAACTGCACCTGTTGTCGAACCACCAATTCCCAAAAATCCCATAGCGGTTCCAAGTCCTGCGGAAGCGGCAGTGATCCAGTTTATCTCTGACAGATTTTTCCCCTCAAAAATCATCTGACATCCAACTGAAAGTCCCATTCCAGCGACAAAACTTGCTGCTGCAACCATCCATGCATTTCCATCCTGATCTGCACGTACCAGTGGATTATCGTCACAGTAGGCAAATAAATTTCGATTATGTAATGTCTCCATAGATGCTTTTTCACTTTTAAAGTTATCCGCACTGATAAATCTCCGGATCTCCGGATCATAATACCGGTTCTTCAGATAGTACATTCCGGTTTCTTCATCGTAGTAGTAGCCTCTGTAACGGAACGGGTTGATTTTCCAATGGTGCCGGCTTTGCTGCCGGTGATGCTCAGGATTTTTCCCCAGCTGTTATACTTGTATTCTACTACAGTCTCTCCGGCGTCGTCAATCAGTGCAATGACATCATTCTGCAATAGTAAATTTTTCGTTACGGTTCCCTCCGACAGCTTTCCAATCTCCCACGTTCATGCTATACTAAACCTATCTCTGTCTGCCCGTTTCAGTCATGGGGCAGACTTATTTTTTTCAGGAAAGGATTTATTTATGAAGCGTATCAAAAATATCGATCTGCTCCGTGCGGGGGCGATCCTCTACATTATGCTGTATCACTGCTACGTTCTGTCCGGGCAGCCATGGCAGTCGCATACAGCCATCCACACACTTCTGACTCTTGGAGGTGAAGTAGGAGTTACACTGTTTTTCCTGTTAAGCGGATATGGGATCTATCTTTCCCTTTCTTCTTCGGAGGCGCGAGGCTGTCTCCCCGGCTGGCGGGCTTTTATGAAAAAGCGCTGCATCCGCATTATGCCCCAGTATTATGTATGTATCACGGTCCTTCTGATCTTTATGTCTACGCAGATGTTCAGCAATGAGGGACTTCGGCATATCCTGGCGTATTATACTTTTACGGAGAACTTTTCCCCGGTGACTCATGGTTCCATCAATGGTGCGCTGTGGACGATGGGCGTGATCTTTCAGTTTTATCTGATTGCCCCGTTCCTTTATAAGGCAGTCCGGAAAAACTGGCTCGTCTCTGCCATTGTGTCCATTGTTTTCACTGTTATCTGCCGGTTCGCAGTTGTCCGCTATCTCCACAATTCCGGGATTTCGGATAACTCTGTATATTTTGTATACGAGCGTCAGGTATTCTCTGCGCTGGATAATTTCGTGCTGGGAATGGCTGCTGCCGCTTTCTGGAAGCAGACCGGAGATCGTATGCAGGATTACCGGCTGAAGCTTGGACTTCCGGTTTCTATTGCAAGCACCGCACTGATCCTGGTATGGATCTTTTATTATCACAGTCACGGGCTTTATGGCACTGCTTCCTCCGGTTATCCGGCACATTCCATCCTGGCGATCCTGCTCAGTATACTGCTTGTGGGATTCTCCCTCCTGCCGGAAATGGATTTCAGGTTTCTGCGTCCGCTGTACTTCGTAGCCCGGAACCAGTACGGGATCTATCTGTGGCATATGCCCATCATTATGATCCTGCAGGCCAATGCGCCATGGTTCAACACCATGAGCCAGCAGCGCTTCTGGCTGTTTTTGCCATGTATGGTGGTCATCACCTGCGTATTCGGCTATTTTGCAACCCGCTTTATTGATCATCCCGCTTCTGCAAAAAAGAAAGGATAACTTCCCATGAAAGACAGAACCGCCGTTAACCACAATATCCGCAAGCATTTTAACGAACTGATATACAACACAGCCCGTTACACAGAAATCGCGTTATCCATCGTGATCATTATCGTGATCGCACTGTCCGGACTGCGTCTGATCCTTACAACTGCCGGTACCTCCGTCATGGATATGGACACCAGCTTTTTTACCAGTTTCCTGTCACAGGCACTGTCCCTTGTAGTCGGTGTGGAGTTTGTAAAAATGCTCTGCCGCCATTCCGCCCAGACTGTTGTGGAGGTCCTGCTTTTTGCAACAGCAAGGCAGATGGTCGTGGAACATCTCGATCCTGTACAGACACTGATCGGGATCATCGGTATCGCCATTCTTTTTGCCGTCCGGAAATATCTGATGACGGACAGCGATGATATGACCCCGCATCAGAAGAACGCTTCAGAAGAATCCTCAAAAAAAGCTTTCTCTTCTGAGGGCAAATGAGCATAATTGCAGAAAAGCTCCAACTGTATCCCGATATTGATACGGTTGGAGCTTTTCTTATAAATTGCATTGATATAAACCCTATACGATACTATTGTCCACGTCGGACCAGCTGCATGCCCACAGCAGCTATCTCCAGATAATATATCCTGCATAGATCAGGTACATACATACCATGGAAATTCCCTCTTTCCGGCTGATCCTCTGCTTTGTGGCCGCATAGATCCACACGATCAGCGAGAACACGATAAGTATGACAATATCAATAATATTTTCCCGGATCAGTGCCACCGGATTGATGGCAGATGCAACTCCGAGAACCATCAGGATATTAAAAATATTGGAGCCTACCGCATTTCCCACAGCCATATCCACTTCGTTCTTTCTGGCTGCAACCACGGAAGTCACCAGCTCCGGAAGGGAAGTTCCGATAGAAACAATGGTCAGTCCCACCAGTGTCTGGCTCATTCCAAGATCAATGGCAATGCGGCTGGCAGCATCCACCGTAAGATCTCCGCCAAAGGCAATGGCAAGTGCGCCTCCCACAATAAAGAGGATGCTCTTCGGCCAGGAAAGGATGCCGATTTCTTCTTCCAGCTCTTCCATTCCTTCCATGTCCACATTTTTTCCTGCTGCCCTGGCCTTCATGGCACTTTGAATCATTACCACAATATAGCCTGCAAAAAATCCCAGCAGGATCATTCCATCCAGATGACCAAGTCTCATTCCGATCGTATCTCCTGCTGCCAGGATCCCAAGCCCCAGAAGAAGGAGCGCACAGATCATGGAAAACGGAATATCCCTCCGGATGGTTTCCTTCTGTACCAGGATCGGCGTCAGGATGGAACAGACTCCAACAACTACCATCAGATTAAAAATATTGGAACCTACCACATTGCTGACCGCAAGCTCATTGTTATTGACCAGTGACGCTGTAACGCTGACTGCAGTTTCCGGCAATGATGTTCCCATTGCCACAATAGTAAGGCCGATGATGATCGGCGGCACCTTCAGCCTTTTTGCGATACTGGAGCTTCCTTCTACAAAGAAATCCGCACCCTTCATCAGGAACACAAAGCCGATCACAAGAAAAACTAACACAAGGATCAGCGGTGAACTGTTTACCAGATTTTCCATTTTTCTTCTCACTTTCTTTTTTTATTTCCCATAACCCGGAGATTCATTGTCGCCCGCCCTGCTGAAAAAATTCTTTCCGGCATTCTTTTGTTACATAAAAAAGACCCATGTATGCCCTGCTGCAATAAAATATAACAAAGCATACATGAGTCTCATTCTTTAAGATTTGCCAGGTTTTTCAGAAAAAACCGGGTCTGTTGACAAATCACACTTACGTGCGAACTACTCCCTCATGGAATTAAAATTTTCAATTTTTTTCAATTTAACAGAATTGTTTTTAAAAGTCAACCCCTGGCCGGTGACTTTTCTTTATCGAAAGCACATATTTTATGTATCTTTATTGTTTTCCGCTTTCAGAAACAATCCCTTTCAGGATCTGTAAGACTCCATCTTCACTGTATGACGGACATACTTTCCTGGCTGCTGCCTGCACTTCCGCTCTGGCATTGGCTACCGCATAGCTCCTTCCCGCTTTCTGAAGCATGGCGATATCGTTGAGGTTATCTCCAAATGTACAGGTTTCCTCCGAAGAAATTCCTAACTGTTGCTGGATAAATTCGACAGCTGTACTTTTTTCGCCCTCCGGCGGTGTACTGTCCATCCATTCTTTTCCGGCAGCCGCCAACGTTACCTTATCCCTCCATGCCGGTGTAAAATACGGTGCACAAAGCTCCTCGCACCGTTCCGGGTGATAAACAGAGAATTTCAGCACCTGTTTTCCCTGAAGAGAAGAAAGATCATCCACTTTTCTCATATCATAACCATAGGAATCCCGCAGCCACCGGAACATCCTTCCATTCTCATTCTCCGCATAGCAGCACTCCGGTGTGGCAATAAAACAGTCACATTCCAGCATTTTTTCTTTCACCATATGATGCATGCGTTTCCAAACCTCATCCGGAAGTGTATGTACCTTCAGGATCTTATCATTCTTCCGGATCACCGTACCGCCATCTGACACAAAATACACCAGATCCTTCACCGGCTCAAACAGCTTCCTCTCACTGTCATACTGCCGCCCGGAACACACCACAAAAGTAATTCCCAGCTCAGTCAGCTTCCGGATCACTGTCATATATTCCGGATTGATAGTCATGGTCCCGTCTTTTACAAGAGTTCCGTCTACGTCTGTTGCGATCAGTTTTATCATGTTGTTTTTACTCCTCTCCCATCTGAAATACCAATATCCTCTCTCTCTGATTTTTCCCTTCAAAAAGATCCTGGCAGTCGATCTCGTCCAGGAATTCCAGTTCCTCTACGGTCATCAGATATGAAATATATTCGTCAGATGGATAATAGAAAAACAATAGCATTTCTCTTGTTTTTTCATACCAGGATTCCCGGATGCGGCCGATGACACTTCTCAGTATTTCCACAGAAAACGGATTGAAAAAATAAAATCTGTCTGCGGATTCCGGTACCTGAAAAAGGGCCGCATTCTCCAGTATAAATGATGTTTTTGTCCCGGAAACAGCCCGCTGCCTGTTTTCTTCTGCGGCTTTTGTCATACGTTCATCGTACTCCACGCCTGTGGTCCGGCATCTGACCTGCCACGCCAGAAAAAAATCCACTCTGCCTTTTCCACATCCGTAGTCGATCAGATGATTCTTTTTCCCCAGATATCCACAATAAGCCAGCCGTTCCAGCACCCCGTACGGCGTTGGCTCGTATGGATAACAGTACTGATCCGATCTGGAATCGTCACGACCGGTGGTTTTGATCTTCAGCAGCTTATCATATTTTACTTCATTTTGATCCATGCTTCTGTTAATCTCCGTTCGCTACATCGGGCAGCTTCGTTTTTCCTCTTTATCCATATCTCCATGGACATACCTGGCATTGAACTCCATATTGATCTCACGGATCTCTTTCTTTCCGTCAATATAATCCTGATACATATCCGCAAGTCTCGCCATACAGCCATCACAGTTCGCGGAAATATTTCCAAGAGATTCCTCCACGATCTGTTTACGTTCCTCTTTTGTTGTATCTTTGATCAGATATCCTGGCATTGTTTTTTCCTCCTGATAGGTTCACCTCTATTTCAGGTGTTTTGTACTTTCATTGTTGTTTACTTTTTCCTGTGAAAAAAGCTGCTTGTATCAGACAAACAGCTTTACAAAAATTTTTCTTTTCTGTTTTTTTATTCTACTCTGGCCCACTACCAGTGTCAATACAATTTTTCGCCTGTTTCCGAAACACAAAATAAAAGCCTCCGGAACAATTCCAGAGGCTTTATACGTGCGTTAGAGGATTCGAACCCCCGACCTTTTGGTCCGTAGCCAAACGCTCTATCCAGCTGAGCTAAACGCACATCTTTGTTGCTTTTCCTTTGTGATATTTCGTATCACCGCTGCAACAATATGTATGATACTCTAAGACCTATAAAATGTCAAGGGTTTTTTGAAACTTTTTTTGATTTTTTTTAAAAATATTTTTTATTGCTATTTTTGATGCAAAAGCAACAGTTTTTTAATTCCGTCTAAGTGCCTCGATCGGGCTCAGTTTCGCTGCCTTTTTCGCCGGATAGATTCCGAAGAACACACCTACTGCACAGGAGAACAGCGTAGCCGCCAGGATGGTTCCCGCACTGATCCCAGGTGTGATGGTCATTCCCATACTGCTGCTGATCACCGCACAGATCACATAGCCGCCTGCAATCCCCAGCACAATACCGATCAGCCCGCCTATGATCGTCAGGATCGCCGCCTCCGCAAGAAACTGTAACATAATAGACGAGGTTTTCGCTCCAAGGGATTTCCGGATACCGATCTCCCTGGTACGCTCTGTGACGGATACCAGCATGATGTTCATAACACCGATACCACCTACCAGAAGGGAAATGCCCGCAACAAAAGAGATAAACGCAGTCACCATACCAAGCATCTGATTCATGGATTTCATAACATCCTGGAAGCTCTGTACCTGGAAATATTCATCTCCGGCACACTGGTGACGTCTCTCAAGAAGATTTATGATCTTATCTGCGACCGCCTGGGAATCCAGACTCTTATCCGCCTGAACTATGATCTGATAAAATTCTCCGCTGCTTCCGGTAAAGTCGTCCATGGCCGTATAAGGCACATTTATGGTCACCGGCATTCCATCGTAAGTATAGCTGACAAAGGTTCCGTTCTCTTTCTGTGTGGTGACTCCGCAGATGCGGAATGTCTTGGTCAGATCATAGCAGGTAATGTCCAGTGTCATTCCCACTACATCATCCGTTCCGAAAAGCCTCTTCGCATCGGCATCGGAGATCACGCAGACGTTTTTTCCCTCTTCGATCTCCTTCTGCCCGAAATAGCTTCCGTACTTCACAGAAGCATTGTCCACCAGCTTGGCATCCTGGGCCTCCCCGGTCACTGTAAGATTAAAATCACCCTTTCCGGTTACGGTCTCGCCTGTATAGGAATCTGAAACATTAACACCTTCCACGCCATCCAGCTCCCGGACTGCATCAATATCTTCCGGCTCGATCCAGACCTGGTCTGCTATGGCATCATCACTGCAGTAAACAGCGATCTGGCCGCCGCCGATATCATTGATCTCGCTGTTCATCTGATTCTTCGTACCCTCACCGATGGACACAATGGCGATCACAGATGCGATACCGATGATGATCCCTAACATGGTGAGAAAGGATCTTCCCTTATTGGCCATGATATTATGGATCGCCATTTTGATATATTCATAAATATTACTCATTAGCAGTCTCCCCTGTCTCTGCTGCACTGTCACTGTCTGCCGCTGCTGCCTCTGCCTTCATTCCCTCTTCCAGGGAGCCCAGATCCTCGATGACCTTATCTCCGACTTTAATGCCATCTGTGATCTCAACAGAATCCTCGGAACTGATTCCTGTTGTGATATCCTGCTTCGTGATCACACCATCCTTCAGCACATAACAGAAAGAACCATCCTTGCCGATATTTACCACGCCTGCCGGAAGCGTTACCACATTCTCTGCCTTTTCTGCATAGATCTTTACCTTCGCATCTACTCCCAGAAAAATATCCTTGTCCGGCTTGTCGATGCTCACTGTGGCAGAGATCAGTGTGGAGCCCTTTTCGTTGGTTGTCGCAATGTGACTGATCTTAGTCACCTTGCCGGTATATTTCCTGTCGCCGATGGTAATGTCCGCATTCTGGCCTTCCTTTACCTTATCGTAGTCATACTTGGACACATTGATATCAACGCTGACCTTATCTGTATTCTGCAGGGTAAAAAGCTCCATTCCCTGTGTTGCCGCTGCGCCCTGCTGGACTGCTGATTTGGAAATGACGCCGTTAAAATCCGCCGAAATGCCTTTCTTTCCTTCTTCTACCAGCTCTTTCGCAGATTTTGCATCCAGCTCAGTAAGATTGTTGCTGACACGCATTTTTTCTTTCTCTTCTTCTGTAAGGCTGGCAGAATCCGCCTCTGCAATGGATTTCTGGGAAGCAAGGTCCGACTGCAGATCCGCCAGATCAGAGGTTGCCTGTTCGATCGCATTCTCAATGGCAGAAGTATCCACTGTACTTCCTGCAGAAGAAGCATCCGCAGATGCATGATCTGTCAGCCCCGGTGTTTCCTCTGAAGCTCCATCGGTAACAAAATCACCGGCTGCACTACTGCTGTAATCGGAATACTCCGGCATTTTTGGCTGGCTGACCTTCTTATCCTCATAAGCTTCCTTTGCTTCCTGGCAGGTGATCTCTGCCTGACTTCTTGCTGCTTCCGCTTCATCCAGCGCCTGGGCATTCTCATCGCTCTGGTCTGCCTGCCACTGTGCAAAAGCCATCTTATAACTGGTATCTGCCTGATTATAAGCATTCTGTGCCGTTACATAATCGGAATTCAGCTGTCCCAGCTCCTGCTGGTACTGCGGAAGTGTCTCATTCTGATATGTAGTCAGCGCTTCTGAATACGCTCTCTGAGTCTCTGCATCCCTGGCAGCCTGGGCCTCTGCCTTTGCCTGGGTCTCCGCCTGGGCCTGTGCCTGCGCATCTGCCGCAGCCTGAGCCTGTACAGACGCCAGCTGTGATCTCAGGGAAGCCAGATAATTCTGCTGCTCCCTTACCTGCTGTTCCAGACTGGAAACCTTTGCTTTTGCGCTGTCCTGCTTCTGCTGGGCCTCATTGGATTTATTGATGGAATTTTTGTAATCATACTGTCCGGACTGTACATTCAGCTCTGCTTTCTGATTATCCCTCTCCAGATCCTTCACTTCAAACTCTATCAGCTTCGTTCCCTTTGAAACCGTATCGCCTTCTGCGAAGGATACGCTTTTGATCTGTGCGTTCACCGGAGAATAAAAGGTCTTCTGCTCATCACTGACAACAGTTCCGGTTGCATCTACGATCTCCTCCACATCTCCTGTCTCCGCTTTGGTAACAGCAACCTGCGGAATCTGTGAACCCCCGCGGCCTGCACCTGATGCCGCATAAATACCGCCTGCCACAACAGCCACTGCTGCCACACCGATCACAATCTTTTTCCCTTTTTTCATTCTTAAGCCTCCTCGACAAATTCCTCATTGATCGTATCTGATTCAATTTTTCCATCCATGATCCGGACCACACGTCTGGCCTGAGCCGCGATCCCATTATCATGAGTGATCAGGATCAAGGTTTCTCCTGATCTGTGCATTCCCTTCAGGATTTCCATAATTTCCCTGCTGGATGCAGAGTCCAGATTTCCCGTTGGTTCATCTGCCAGGATCACCGGCGGCCTGGCTGCGATAGCTCTGGCAATAGCCACACGCTGCTGCTGTCCCCCTGACATTTCGTTTGGCTTATGGTCCATACGTTTCTCAAGTCCGACTTTTTTAAGAGATTCCACAGCAAGCTTTCTTCTTGTTTTCCGGTCGATCCCACGATAGATCAGAGGAAGCTCCACGTTTTCCAGCGCCGTAAGATTTGCGATCAGATTAAAGCCCTGAAAGATAAAACCAATCTCCTTATTTCGTACCACCGAGAGATCATTATCCTTCATTGTGGATACATCTGTTCCATTCAGATAATATTTCCCGGAGGTGGGGACATCCAGACAGCCCAGCATGTTCATAAAGGTGGATTTTCCGGAACCGGACTGTCCGATAATAGCCACAAATTCACCCTTATGGATCTCCAGGTCCACATGATCCAGCGCCCGCACCTCATTTTCTCCGGGATTGTAAACCTTGCACAGATCTACTACCCGTACCAATGCATCTTCCATAATAAAATTACTCCTTGTAAAGTAAATCAGTCCCAGGCAAGCCCCTCCTCTGCTTATTGCTTTTCGCCATTGAAACAGAGAGCTTCCCTGATCAGGTTAAAAATACAGAGCGAAGTCTGCAGGGGATACTGCTGTTTCTTGTCGGAACGCTCCAAGCCAAAACAGCAGCAGGCAGACTGCTCTGTCATTTCCGGGAAAACCCCGCTCATTGATCTGTAACGAAAAGATTACCTGAATGTCTTCAAAACTGACACACATTTATACATCTGTTTATGCATCAAGTAAAAACGCCTTATATGCCTTGTATGCCTCATATACATCCGCCTTGCTGGTAACCTCCCACGGAGCATGCATACTCAGCACTGCCACGCCACTGTCGATAACCTCCATTCCGTAAAGTGCCGCAATATAAGCGATGGTTCCGCCTCCGCCAAAATCAACCTTTCCAAGCTCTGCTGTCTGGAAAGCAACATTGTGATCATCAAAAATCCTGCGAACTCTTGCAACGTACTCTGCATTGGCATCGTTGGAACCGGATTTTCCTCTTGCTCCGGTGAACTTGTTAAGAACGATACCGCGTCCAAGATATGCTGCATTCTTTTTCTCAAAAGCCTCACCATAGGCCGGATCATAGCCGGCACTTACATCAGAAGAAAGCATGCTGGAATTACGGAGAGCTCTTCTTAATGCAAGCTCGGAATAGCAGCCCATTCCGTCCAGAAGCTCTGCCACGCTGTTCTCAAAAAATCTGGACTGCATGCCTGTGGCACCAACGCTTCCGATCTCTTCCTTATCTACAAGGAGACAGCAGCCGGTACGCTTCGGTGTCTCCTCCATCTCCAGCATTGCCGCAAGGGATGTGTAAGCGCATACACGGTCATCCTGTCCATATGCTGCGATCATGCTGCGGTCAAGTCCACAGTCTCTTGCCTTTCCTGCCGGAACGATCTCCAGCTCTGCTGAAAGAAAGTCCTCTTCCTCAATACCATACTTCTCATTTAAAATCTTCAGCACATTCTGTTTTACCGCATCCTTTTTGGAATCATCCGGAAGCTCTGCAAGAGGTCTACTGCCGATCAGGATATCCAGCATCTCACCCTCAATAACCTCTGCTGCCTTTTTCTGGAGCTGTTTTCCGGAAAGATGGATCAGAAGATCTGTGATGTAAAGTACCGGATCTTCCGCATCCTCACCAATGCTGATCTCCACAATGCTTCCGTCCTTCTTTGCAACAACACCATGCATGGCAAGAGGCAGTGTCACCCACTGGTATTTCTTTACGCCACCGTAATAATGCGTATCCAGATAAGCCAGATCCGTATCCTCATACAGAGGATTCTGCTTGACATCCAGTCGCGGAGAGTCGATATGTGCACAGAGAATGCTCATACCTCCGGAAAGCTCTTCCGTTCCTACATGAAACAGAGCAACGATCTTCTTCATCCCTACCGCATAAACCTTGTCACCGGCCTTGATCTTCTCGCCTTTTTCAAGCTTCGACTCAAGAGATTCATATCCGGCAGCCTCTGCTTCCTTCACGATTTCTGCAACACATTCCCGTTCTGTTTTTCCTTTATCCAAAAATTCTCTGTAAGCCTTCGCAAGCTTCTCCATTTCTGTTTCTTCTGCTTCCTTATAAGAAAGCCACGCATTTCTTCTTTCCATTTTAGTGGTCCACCTTTCTTTATAGCTTCCGGCAGCTGCCGTTTCTCATCATATTATCTGCAATCTGTCTACTATTATAGGTCAAACATTTACGAATTTCCACCGCAATTCCCATTCTTTACAAAATCTTTATGATTCGTTATAGTAGTTCTTAAGAATTGGCCCTGTATCCAAAATTTTCAGGTATCTCACACACGGAAAGCTTTCTGTTTCACCGTAGACTTTACCTGTATGCTCCAACAGGGCAAAGGAGGAAACAACATGCAAGCATCTGCTCAGCTAAAAGAGCTTCTTCACAGCATCAACCGCAAAAGCTATCCTGCATACAAGTCTCTGCGGGGTGCATACCAGTTTGACCGTTATATTTTGTCCATTGACCACGTGCAGGGGGATCCTTTTGCCTCTCCCTCTCACATCAGTGTGAAGCTTTCCCACCGAGACACCGGATTTCCGGCAGAATATTATAAGGATTCCCTGACCCGCATCACACTGGGAGACTTTCTGAACCGCCAATTTGAACAGCAGGTAAACCGTTATACCTTCCGTGCAAAGGGCTCCGGAAAAAGCGGCCTGATCTCAGTAAGCCACTGTGGTCAGGAGGTTCTTGCACGTACCGCCTGTGAAATAACGGAAAAAGGCATCACTGCCCGTTTTTTCATCGGTTTCCCGGCCAATGGCAGAACCATCAACTCTCCCGAACTGGAAAAAATCCTCTTCGATTTTCTTCCGATCTGTGTTCACAAGGCATTTTTTTACCGGAATCTTGACCCGGAAGCGCTGAGAAAAGCCATCTGCCTTGCCGAAGATCAGGCATTTATCCGTCAGGAGCTGAAAAAACGTTCTCTGGCTGCCTTTGTCAGTGACGGCGCTATCCTCCCCAGGGAAAGCGGCATCTCTTCACGCCCGATGAAAAACTCTGTTCCTTTTGTTTCTCCGGAAAGCCTGAGGGTTTCCATGGAGCTGCCCCACAGAGGAACCATCACAGGCATGGGCATTCCCTGCGGCATCACTTTGATCGTAGGTGGCGGCTACCATGGTAAATCCACCTTACTTAACGCACTGGAGCTGGGAATTTACGATCACATTCCCGGCGATGGCCGGGAGTATGTCATTACCGATCCTTCTGCTCAGAAGCTTCGCTCTGAGGACGGCCGTTTTATCAAAGATGTGGACATTTCTCTTTTTATCAACGATCTTCCAAATAAAAAAGACACCCTCTGCTTTTCTACAGAGGATGCCAGCGGCAGCACTTCACAGGCTGCCGGTATCGTGGAAAGTATGGAGGCCGGAAGTAAAGTCTTTCTCCTTGACGAGGATACCTCTGCCACCAACTTTATGGTCCGTGATTCCTTCATGCAGCGGGTGATCTGCCGGGAAAAGGAGCCCATCACTCCATTTCTGGAACGTGCGCGGGATCTCTATGAAAAGGCAGGGATCTCCACTATCCTGGTTGCCGGAAGCTCCGGAGCTTTTTTCCATATTGCGGATACTGTGATCCAGATGGATAATTATCATCCGGTGGACATCACAGCAGTCACCAAAAAGCTCTGTCAGGAATATCCTCTCTCAGACATTGAGACCCCTGCATTCCGCCTTCCGGGAAGCCATCGCATCATGACCAGGGCCAAAGTGGCTCCATCCCGCCACAGCCGTCCCGGACAGCCGGAAAGACTGAAAACCAAGGTTCACGGCAAAGATGGCTTTTCTCTTGGAAAAACCGAAGTGGATCTCCGCTATGTGGAGCAGCTGATCGACTCCGAGCAAACTGCATCCCTGGCGTTGCTTCTGAAATATGCCTGCGAACATCTTATTGACGGAAAACGTACTCTGCCGGAGATCATCACTTATCTGGATACTCAGCTGAAAAGGCAGGGATTGTCCTTCTTCTCGGAAGGCTCTTATATTCCATGCGGTTATGCCATGCCCAGGATCCAGGAAATATATTCCTGCTTTAACCGCTATCGCAGGCCGTAGCTGTGCCTGAAGCTGTATATCCAATAAATCTCAGACAACAAAAAAACGCTGCCGATAAACATTGGAAATCTTTATCTCCTCTGTCATTCGGCAGTTTTTTTCTGCAATGCAAAACCACCGTCCTGTCGGCTCTGTCTTGCCAATGGAACGGTGGTTTATCTTCATACATATTTTAGGGAAAGGAAAGAGTTTTTCTTAAGAGCTTCTGTTCTCTTAAGATGTTTATATCATACAGGATAAATGTGAGAGAAATTTGTACAATTTCTAATAAATTTATAAAATTTATTAAGAAACTACAAAAAACCTTGATTTTAAGTCATTCTTACGAAAGCAATCAGCGTTTTACCCCAATTATTACCCCAATCCGCTCATTTTATTCTAAAAAAGGAGCAGCAGTCATAAAACTGCCACCCCGATAAATCCATTCTCTATCTGCTGCATTTCCTGTTGCTTTGTGTTCGGAAGAACATGAGCATATAAGTCCGCAGTCATGGCCAGGCTGCTATGTCCTAAGATTTTCTGTAGCGTCTGCATGTTTCCGCCCTCTTCTATGTACCGTGTTGCGAAGGTATCTCTGAAAGCATGGTGCGTAAACCTCTCGATTTCTATATCCTGCTGCCGGAGCCGCTTTAAAACGTTATCTATAGCAGATGATACCGTGGATGATGCTATTGCCTTAGCTCCATTACTCCCGATAAAGATATTACTATCCATCTTTCTCGCATGGATTTCCCCGTAAACCATGGACATTTTGGTTTTCTGCATCTGCAAGATTTTTTTTATTGTGTCATTCATAGGAATATCGCGATTACTGGTATCTGATTTTGGCAAAGTCTCCTCAATACCGCCGCCCTCTTTCCAGCTCACGGTCTTGTTTACCCGGATCACATTGTTGATATAATCTATATCCTGCCACTTTAAAGCCGTGATCTCATTAAGTCTCATTCCCGTACACAAGGAAAAACAGAAAAACTCATATAACCATTCCGTCTTGGCTTCTTGCATAAACGCCTGCTGCTCTTCTCTGGTTAATGCTCTGTGAATAGTCTCACTCGCTTTCGGCCGGTCATCCTTCCTTAATGGTTTCACACTGGCAGCAGGATTCTTCATAAGGATTTCATCATCAACAGCCGCGTTCAACACCGTTTTCAGCAGCACTATAACACCATTAGTCATGGATGCACTCAGTTTCTTTGATAAATCCTGCTGCAATTTCACCACTGCACGCTTTTCTATTTTCTGAACCTTAATTTTTCCCAGTACTGGTCTGATATGGTTATTGTACTTCGACCGGTTTATTTTAATGCTGCTGTCCTTGATTGTTCCTCTCCGGGACTTCTCCCATTCATCAAAATATGCGTCCAGTGTTATATTTTTGTTGGAATTATACAGACCTGCCTTAATTTCCTCACGGATCCTGAGCTCATTCTCCGCACATTCCTTTGTGCTACGACCATAGGCACTGTATCTCTTGCCCTCCACGGTAAAACGCTTTTCGAATAAACCATTTTCTTTTTTTCGCATTCCTGATGGTATTCTTGCCATTATATCACCTGTCTTTCTATTGGCAATAGGGCAGCAGTCCGCCGCCCCTGATTGTCTTATTTAATTCCCAGAAAGCTACAAACAAATCTGAAAATTGTATATGTTTGGTCATGATCTGCTTTCTCTAACAGCTCTATGAGTTTCTTTTTATAGTCCATATTAATATCCTCTATTTTTTATTACTCTGGCAATGAATCTATAGAAGAATTCAAGCAGGCTATCATCATTTACCTTCTGTAATATCTCAATAGTTTCTTTCTTGTAATCCATATTAGTACCCCCACTGCTTCTTAAATGAGACAATTACGTTATACAAAAATTTCAGAAATTTCTCGCTCTGGATTTCATTCAAGAGATTTCCAATTTCTTTTTTATAATCCATGCTATACCTCCGTACCACTATCCTATCAGCGTTTTCATGAATACATAGATTGACCTTAGCCAATAAATGTTATCTATCTTCTCCAGCATCTCAATTATCTGCTTTTTGTAGTCCATGTTATGCCTCCGCCACTTTTGCATTGTCCTTTATTCGCTTTACCATCAAATAATTTGCAAGGTTATGTACCCTCTTGAGGTCTTCCGGATCATTCATCATTAAAGCATCTGTAATCAGCCAGAAACGCTCCTGATCTTCCTCTGATAATTCCATAAATGCTTCATTGCCGGAACAAGCTATCCGAAAGAGTTCTGCCAGCTCATAGGTATGCTGTAATGATCTTCTATCTTTGTTAGCCTGGACAACGTCCATAATTGCCTTTCTGCAAGGAACCTGAGTTAAATTACATTTCTCCATTGTTTTCTGCCTCCTGTTCCTTTTTAATCTGCTGGTTATAACATCCTCTAACAAATCCAAAAGCTAAATCTAATAGTTCTACATCATCCATCTTTAACACCATACTAATAATATCTGACTGCCTGGACAATGCTCGAACCTGCTCACGACACATATTCCAACTTTCTTCCCACTCTTTCGCTTCTTCCTTTGCTTCCTCCAGCTGTTTCTTGAGATCTGCGATAATCTCTGTTGCAAGAGCTGTGCTTACTTCTTCTGTCTCCTGTGCCGGAACACCTGTGGCCTGCATCACTTCTGTTTCTTCTAATGTTCTTAATGTTTTTTCTTTACTCATGCTTCATTCTCCTCTCGTTCTAATTCGTGTACATAATCACATACTTTAGCAGATATAAATCCACTCAAAAAAATTACAAGAACGTCCATTACTGATATCATACTTTCGTTCCTTTCTTTTGTTGTCTGAGGGGAATGAGTATGTTATAATACGCACAGCCCCTCAATTTTGATCGTTTGTCGGGTTACTTTGCCTTTATCAGAGTTGCCGCTCTGGTAAGGGCTTTTTATTAAATTACTTCTACCTGAGACTTTCCAAAGAAACTGGCTTTGTATGTTGCCCCGTCTCCTCTGCTTCCCCAAATCAGAGAACATCCGAATAATGCTGATGCTCCATGCTGTACCTTATAACCAAGCTCTTTCCACTTAGTAAAGGTATTGGTTTCCTCTGTGATTCCTGCTGCCTGTTTCGCTGTCTCGATTCTCTTTGCGTTGATTTCCTCAGCCTTTGCAGATAACCATGCTCTGTGAAGGGATTCCCCAAAGCTGATACCTTTTGTCTTACGGTAGATCTTCCATGCTTTCAACATGATTTTGCTGAGATTGTACTTCATTATGCTTTCCTCCTTTGCTTTTCAAGGTTTCTCAGTCCTTCAAGCATCTTCCTGACTATTGATATGCCCTATTGCGATTCTCACAGGTATATGGCTTGAAGTATTGGGGGCTTTCGGCTCTCCCGGCTGTTGTCTGTTCCCTTGAACTGATTATATTATATATCTATTTACACCAATAGTCTATTGACATTTTTGCTATATTTACACCAATATATTTATGCATTTTATATATTTACATCAATAGATTTTTGTGGTATACTTCATGTATAGTGGAAAAGGTGTATCTATATTTACCCTCCCCTATTATCACTAAGAAAGCAGGTGCCAATATGCCAGAGGAAAACAAAGTAAGTAAGGCTCAACAAAAAGCTGTAAATAAATATGTGAAAAACAATTATGATCGCATTAATGTAACTTTTCCTAAAGGCCAAAAAGAAATTATCATGCAAGCAGCAGAAGCCTCCGGGGAATCCGTAAACGGCTATATCAAAAAAGCAGTTGATGAACGAATGAAACGGGAAAACATTAAGTAGAATCCTTAATTCAAAGAAATAGTATATTTATCCAGGCAGCCAGTAGAGCGGCTGTGGTTCCCTGATCCTGAGCCTTGACAGGAGGGAATGCTTATGAGCGATTATGAGATTTTTATGATCATTCTGACGACAGCCAGCTTAATTGTATCTATCCTTACATACACACATAAGAAATAGCCGCCCTGCTCTCTGGTAAAGAATAGGCGGCTACGTCTTAAACATATATCTTGCCAGGACGGGGAACCTTGACTTCCCTTACTGGCTGTCTTGATAAGTATATTATATGCCAGCTTCCGGGATTTGTCAATTTCCCGTTGCAAATCACCCATATCTCTTACTATCCCCATTTTCTTCTTATACCGCCTCGAGGTATGCCAAATCTTTCACCGCTTCAAGTCGTTTCTTACAATCCCTGTATATCTCCTGATAATGTTTCCCTCGCATAATTCCCAGATCAACCTCATGCAAAATGATATTTTCCATTAAAGACAGGTTATTAAGCTGCATCACCGTAGCTTCGTCCCTTTTATTGATTCCAGCCATTTTATTTGCCAGTCTGGAATAAGTCATATAAAGCATTTCTGCATGGCTGCTGCCCTGTCCCTTTGCATACTCAACAAGTTTCTGGATTGTATCGGTTTCTGCTTTTCGAGTAAGCTTTCCTGCTTTTCGGGTTTCAACCCACATTTGAGTAGATTTCTCACGGATAAAGTTCTCCATCTGATTAAATGCCCGGATATACTGCAATTTCCATTCGAGGGCTTCTCTCCCAGTAAACCCCATTGCTAAAAGAGAAAAACCATCACGATTCATATAAAATTTTCTATATGATTGCCCGTTACCAGATTTGTAAGAAGAAATCTTAAACATTATTTTCACAGCTGAATTTTCAGCAATGAGATTATCAATACTCTGCAAAACATTTTTATGTTCTTTTCCAAACTTCTCAGCTACCTGCAAGCTGTCACATACTGCTTCATCATTCTTTAAATAAACAAGTTCATTCATACTGTACGCCTTTCTTTAGCTATATCCGAAAATACCAACTTTTTCCATTAATTTATTAATTTCTCACCGCTTCCTCGCCGCTTCGATCAAATATATCGACTGTTAATCGACAGTTCAAGCACTCCCGGTTCTCGCCGCCTTTTTTACCATTCTTCACGGCTTCCTCACGGCTTCATTCTCAACAACACTCCTTAAAATAGTGAAAAACTCCTTGAACCGTAGGTTCGGCAGCAGGATTTTTATTAACTACCAGCATCACCGCTTCTACTGTTTTATCGGCTCATTTAGCCTTTTTATTTGCTCTCCCTTGCAACTTTACCTCAAGCACTTTTCAATCGTTTCTTGCCCTGTTTTATCCTTGTGTTGCTGTATTTTCAGATCTGTTCTGTCTCAGTCTTTCCCCCATCTGCTGCCGCTGCTCCTCTGTATACTGCCTTGGCGGAGAAATCCGAAGCCAGGATACCGGAACATGAGCACAAATGCTTCCGTCCTCGTTATCCGCAATAATCTGACAATCTTCTGGGTGCTTCTCTGCTAGCTTACGGATCACAGACTTATACCGACCCTGTGAGAATGATAAGGTTGCTCTGGTATCATTGGTCATAAACTCAATTACATTTTCGTTACAGCTATCCATAAAAATCTCCTTTTTGTTTTGTTCGATAATATTTACAGTCTTATTTTTCGGGGTTCGCTCAGGCTTCGTTCTAACGCATTTTACTCTTTTAGGGACTCCGAAATCTCCGAATATTTTCGCGCGCGTTATCGTGTTACAAAATTCCTTCGCGCGCGTAATCGTGTCAACGAATTCCCATACTCCCGTCATTTTTTGTCTAAAAATCCATCAATTTGTAATCATCTTTAATATCATCAGGTAATCCCTTAAAAAGAAAATTCTGAGGCATTCTTCGCAATGTTCCAATAATTTCAGATCTCTGTTCACTCTCCAACATGGCTGTTATTTCTGGATATTCTTCTGTGCACTTGGTATACCATGACTTCTGTTGTGGCGGAGAATACCGGGGATCATCACGGACAAACAGGAACAACCATTCTATGCACAGGCTCATTGTAAATTGAACATACAACCCACATTCGTAATAATATTGAGCTATCATTAATGCATCATGAAGTGTAGTTGTTATCTGCTCTGGTTTCTGATAATGTCCCTCTGGATAATATTTCACGATACATTCATCTTTTATAAAACTCCATGGAGCTATGGACACAAACGGAGCATGATCTGCCTGAACTGCCATTACCATCTGAGCTCTTTGGTATAAAGCATCAAGCCTTTTAATCAACGGACTTCCCATAATCCACCACCGCCTTTAAATATGTAAATCCTTTGCCTGTTTCTTCGTACCATTATGGCCCTGTGATTTCTTTCTGGCATTTTCCCTTTTGCAAGCTCTCAACCACTGATGCAGCTCCGGCACACTCGTAGCTCTTATCGTTACACGCTTATTTCTTCTCGGCATTTAATGCTCCTTCCTATCAGATTAAACCCGTCCGATTCATAAATCTATCATTTACCCCTCTTCTGTGATTTCTGTTCTTGTTCTACACGTGACATCAATTCTTCCATAGTTTCCAGACGTTCAATCATATCTACATTTTTTGTCCACTGAGAACACTGAGACAATGCCGCATTAGCTGCGTTCACTCTGATCTGTGCCGGTACTTCCGTATCAATAGCCGTATTGACCAACACTGCTGCACATTCTCCAAGTTTTCCCTGCAGGTATGCAATCGCTCCTGTTACGGCCTCGTTTCTTGCCTCAGAATACTTACGCTGGAAGCTGTCTGAATGAATCACAGTATAAATTGTAGGTCTGGGAATTTTCGTCTTTTTAGATATCTCACTTATATTTGGACACGTTAAAAATGCCTGTACTAAGATGTCCTCGCGCGCTTCTGCTGATACACCTTTTGCCATAATAATCACCCCTAACTAATCAATGATATTTTCCAATACATAAAAACAGACGGTTTTGACAGGTTCTACTCTAACCTTTAAAATGGATATCTATTACATGCCTGTAATGCCGCCCGGAACACAGCCAACGTTTTCTTCCGGTACGCATAAAAATCTTTACGATCAAGCGCAACAAACTTCTTTTTGTTCATCTTGTCATAGCTCATTCCAATTACGATACAGCAGTATAATTCGTCAATAATGTTCGGATACACCTCCGCTGCGCACTGCAACAGCAATATCTTGTCACGCATCTCAAGATTCTTGCAAAATTCACCCAATCTCTTATCTTCATCTTCTGAAAATCCATAATCCTCATAAGTTGCTTCTCTTGTAAGCATTGAATTCCTCCCTGTATTTCCCCTGCCACACTTTCTGCATGACAGGGAATTATTCTATGCCATCTCAAACGGGTTTCTGCCGCTTGTATCTCGTCTCATCTGCGCTTCTTTCATCATCTCGTCAAACAGTGTCCTGCGGTTGATCTGAGCTGTAAACCGGTAACTTCCACCGCCTGCCTGTCGTCCTGCTGTTTCTTCCCGGACGATCTTTCTGAGCAGAGCTTCCGGCGTCTCGATGTTGTTACCCTGTTTCTGGTCGCCCAACACTGCAAGGAACTCGCTTCGAGGTGGGATGACTGCGCCTTTAGCCAGATACGGAACCGTATTGACTCTTGGTAAATTCATTGAGTATTTACCCCATCTCCGCTTCCCATCAGGGGTTGTAACATCGTAAGAAAATGTAAATGCCTTCTCAATACCGGAAAGAGAAGAATTAACATTGCTGATCGTGCTGTTAACCTTACTAACTACTTCATTCAGAATCCCTGCGATTCCTGTTACTGCCCCGGAAATCCCATTAATCAGATTATTGCTCATCTCATTTCCAATCGTATTCATATTTCTGGTAAATCCGTTTAAACTATCCTTTGTACTACGCACCATCTGAGTTATCAACTGGCCAATTCTCTCGCAAGCCTTTTCCCATTTCTTAGTCATTGTGTTATACTGACCTGAAAAATGGCTCTCCACAGTCTTCTGCATCTCGCCAAGCTTTAAATTGGCAGTCTGCTTCATTTTATCCAGATTTTTCTTTACTTCTGATGCCGAATTCCCCCAGTTTGTCACTGTGGTTGTATTCACATCTCCAGAAGCATCCTCTGCTGCTTTCTTTACTCCTGCAAGATTAGTCTCCGCATCCGTTTTCATTTTTCCAGTTGAACTACTTACTGTCTTCTGAGCTTCAACAATACTAGAATCAACACTGCTTTTTGTCGCCTGAGCTGCGGAAGGAAACTCCTGTGCCAGTTTTTTATTCAGCTCATCCAATGGGACTCCTGCTTCTTTCAAGGCATTATAGACAATATTAAAAGCATCCTGCGCATTGGCCGCTGATCCGCTTGTATTATTAAATACTTCTAAAACACCTCTGTATGTTCCTGCATACTCACTAGAAGATACACTGAGATCATATAGTACACTTCTGATTCCTTTTATTGATTCTTTCACAGTTATTGAAGATGTATCTATTGTGGAAGAGCTTTCAGAAAAACCTTTTCCCAGAGCTTGCACCTTACCTGTCATTTCTTCAACAAATGCACTTGACACTCCGGCTTGCGCTCCATATTGCTCAATTCCTTTATTTTTGTCAACATCCAAATCAATTACAACTAAACCGTTTGATTTGTTCCCAGTTGCGATGCCGATATTATACCGAGGGTTTTGATTCCACCATCGTTCTATCTTTGATTTCTCCGTTGTAGCCGCTTTGCAACCACCTTCAATCGCAGGCACTTTATTTCGATAAGCCAGTGGGAAAACCGCCAGTCCCAGCTCTGCATAATACAAAGCCCATTCTTTCATACTTTTTACTTCTGCTGACAAATATCCCACCGCCCTTACTCAGAGATTTCGTCCAGATTCTCTACATCGATGCGATCCACTACTCCGTAAGAGACAATGGCGTGATCCGAAAGCT